>NZ_JAELUF010000002.1 GCF_016429195.1 Brevundimonas sp. ASV9 | reverse complement strand
GGGTGAAAGGCCAATCAAACCTGGACATAGCTGGTTCTCCGCGAAATCTATTTAGGTAGAGCGTCCGACGAATTCCTTGGGGGGTAGAGCACTGGATGGTTGCGGGCTGCGCGAGCGGTACCAATACTAACCAAACTCCGAATACCCAAGAGAACTATCGGGCAGACACACGGCGGGTGCTAACGTCCGTCGTGAAAAGGGAAACAACCCTAACCATCATCTAAGGCCCCCAAGTCACGGCTAAGTGGGAAACGATGTGGGATTGCTTTGACAATCAGGAGGTTGGCTTAGAAGCAGCCATCCTTTAAAGAAAGCGTAACAGCTCACTGATCAAGCGATCCTGCGCGGAAAATGTAACGGGGCTCAAGCCGTGCGCCGAAGATATGGGTTTGCAGTTTACTGCAAGCGGTAGCGGAGCGTTCCGTAGGCCGGTGAAGGTCAGGCGTGAGCCTGGCTGGAGGTATCGGAAGTGAGAATGCTGACATGAGTAACGATAAGAGTGTGAGAGACACTCTCGCCGAAAGACCAAGGGTTCCTGCGTAAAGCTAATCTGCGCAGGGTTAGTCGGCCCCTAAGGCGAGGCTGAAAAGCGTAGTCGATGGGAAGCAGGTAAATATTCCTGCACCAGCTGGAAGTGACGGATGGCTTAACTCGTACCCACTTATTGGATTGTGTGTGCGGGGGCGTTGTCCCAGGAAATAACTCCAGCAGAGACCGTACCCGAAACCGACACAGGTGGTCAGGTAGAGCATACCAAGGCGTTTGAGAGAACTATGCTGAAGGAACTCGGCAAATTGCACGCGTAACTTCGGAATAAGCGTGACTCACCTTGCGCAAGCAGGACTGAGTGGCACAAGCCAGGGGGTAGCGACTGTTTAGCAAAAACACAGGGCTCTGCGAAGCAGCAATGCGACGTATAGGGTCTGACGCCTGCCCGGTGCCTGAAGGTTAAAGGGAGATGTGAAAGCGTCGAACTGAAGCCCAGGTAAACGGCGGCCGTAACTATAACGGTCCTAAGGTAGCGAAATTCCTTGTCGGGTAAGTTCCGACCTGCACGAATGGCGTAACGACTTCCCCACTGTCTCCAGCATAGGCTCAGTGAAATTGAATTCCCCGTGAAGATGCGGGGTTCCCGCGGTCAGACGGAAAGACCCTATGAACCTTTACTATAGCTTCGCCTTGGCGTTAGCGACCGTATGTGTAGGATAGGTGGGAGACTATGAAACCGGGGCGCCAGCTCTGGTGGAGTCGTCCTTGAAATACCACCCTTACTGTCGTTGACGTCTAACCGAGGGCCGTTATCCGGTCCCGGGACATGGCGTGGTGGGTAGTTTGACTGGGGCGGTCGCCTCCTAAAGTGTAACGGAGGCGCGCGATGGTGGGCTCAGACCGGTCGGAAATCGGTCGTCGAGTGCAATGGCATAAGCCCGCCTGACTGCGAGACTGACAAGTCGAGCAGAGACGAAAGTCGGCCATAGTGATCCGGTGGTCCCGAGTGGAAGGGCCATCGCTCAACGGATAAAAGGTACTCTAGGGATAACAGGCTGATTTTGCCCAAGAGTCCATATCGACGGCAAAGTTTGGCACCTCGATGTCGGCTCATCACATCCTGGGGCTGGAGCAGGTCCCAAGGGTATGGCTGTTCGCCATTTAAAGTGGTACGTGAGCTGGGTTCAGAACGTCGTGAGACAGTTTGGTCCCTATCTGCCGTGGGTGTTCGAAGCTTGAGAGGATCTGTCCCTAGTACGAGAGGACCGGGATGGACATACCTCTGGTGTACCTGTCATGGCGCCAGCTGTGCAGCAGGGTAGCTAAGTATGGAATAGATAACCGCTGAAAGCATCTAAGCGGGAAACTAACCTCAAAACAAGGCTTCGCTGAGGATCGTGGAAGACTACCACGTTGATAGGCCAGGTGTGGAAGTGGGGCGACCCATGAAGCTTACTGGTACTAATAATCCGATCGGTTTGATCGTTTCTCAGCAAAACTCATTCGATGATTGCTCCTTGACCAGAGCAATCTCAGACAATGTCTTCTCATCATCCGCTGTCCCCCTGGTTGACCTGGTGGCTATGTCGGAGGTTCCCCACCCGATCCCATTCCGAACTCGGTCGTTAAGCCCTCCAGAGCCAATGGTACTTCGTCTCAAGGCGCGGGAGAGTAGGTCGCCGCCGGGTCTACCAGGCGGACAGCCGATGATGAACAAAAACCGCAATCGCGGTCATTCTCGATCCGTTCTTCCTTCACGATACACTACCGTTTGCCGCGGGATGGAGCAGCCCGGTAGCTCGTCAGGCTCATAACCTGAAGGTCGTAGGTTCAAATCCTACTCCCGCACCCAAACACCAGAAAGCCCCACCGCCAAAAGCTGTGGGGCTTTCTGCTGTCAAGCGAACAGTCGCCGAGCCGCAGACCTCGCTATCCGAAAAAACTACTGCGGCGCGGGTGGGACAAACGCTCCTGGGTACGAAAGCGGGCGCAACTCCTGGCTGACAACGGGGTTGAGCCAGGATGAAATCGTCTTCCGCCGACACCGATCTTTCCGCCACGGGCCAGCAGGTCCTCGTTGGAGGGCCAGCGCCCGAGCAGGACGACGGCAAGCGTTGGAAAATGCCGGCGGCGGCTGTGGCGGCCGGACTTGCCGAGATGAAAACAAAGCGCTCGCAGGCCGTGGTGTTCATAGCCACCAGCGAACGCCGCGCCGATGAGATTGCGGCGGCGCTCTCGCCGATGGTGAAGGACGCCGAGGTGCTGGTCGTGCCCCCCTGGGACTGCCTGCCCTACGACCGCGCTGCGCCTTCGCGGGAAAGCATGGGGCGGCGGATGGCCGTCTTGGGCGCCCTGGACGAAGCCGGCGCAAGGCCCGTGTTCTTGGTCGCCTCGCCCGATGCGATCGTGCAGCGGACGCCGTCGCGCGAACGGATCAAGGCCCGCTTGTCGCTCGCGGCGGGCGAGGCGCTGGATCGCGAAGTCTTGGAGTCGTTTCTGACCGATACGGGCTATGCAGCGGATGAGCGGGTCGATGAACCTGGCGAGTACGCTCTGCTCGGCGCGGTGGTCGACGTCTTCCCGCCGGCGTCCGCAACGCCTTATCGCATCGCCCTGGACGAGGCGGACCGGATCACCGAGATCCATGCCTTCGATCCAGTATCGCAACGCCGGGGCGCCGAGATCCAGACGATCTGTCTGACCCCTGCGGCTGAGTGGAGCGACCGGTCACCCGAGGATGACGATCGTCAGGAGACCGGACCGTCGATCAATGCTGAGACCTCCACGACCCTGTTTGATTTCCTCGACAAGCCGATGATTCTGACCGACGTGGGCGTTCAGGATCGGTTCGAACGCATTCGCGCGCATGTGGCCGAAGCCTATGACACGCGCCTGCGGTTCAGCGAGGGCGCGCGTCCTGCGAAACCCGACAGCCTCTATTTGACGGAAAAGGACGTTCGGCAGGTTTTGAAAGGCGCCAACCCCCTGAGCGTCGAGGGTTGGGCGCCGACGCCAGCCTTCGCATTGGAGAAGTCGCCGGGGCGGGCCTTGAAACAGTTCATTGCCGAGCGGCGCGAGGCGGGCGATCGCATCGTCCTGACGGGATTGCCTCATGAGCACAGGATCATCCTGCGCCTGCTGGGTCGCCACGATATCGATCTGCCCGTGGCGCTCGAGAGCTGGAGCGCGATCGCGCCACTGCAGCCCGGGCAGATCGCCGTCGTAACCGCCGATCTGGACACAGGCTTCCGACAGTCGGCCGCCGGTCTAGTCGTCCTGACGCCCTCGGACATTTTCGGCGGCCGGATCGCGCGAGGATCCGGCGACACGAACGATGCGTTCGGAGAGACCGAACTGCGGTTGGACGATGTGGTCATCCATGAAGACCACGGTCTGGGCGTCCTGAAGGCTTTGGAACGGGTCGCTGCCGATGGCGTGGAGCGCGACGTTCTGCGCATCGAATATCATGGCGGAGGGACCATCCTCGCGCCGATTGAGGAGTTCGGCAAAATCTGGCGCTACGGCTCGGAGCCGGACGCGGTGTCGCTGGATCGGCTGAACACCCAAGGATGGCTCAAGCGTCGCGCCAAGGTCAGCGCGCAGATCGACGAGGCCGCAGCGGCCCTGTCCGCCCGGGCCGAAGCGCGTGCAGCGCTGAGGACCGAGCCGATCACCGCGCCGCGTCAGGCGCTGGCCCGGTTCGCAGCCGGCTTCGCCTTCCCCGAAACGGCCGATCAGGCGCGCGCCATCGAGGCGGTCCTGTCGGACCTGGGGTCCGGCAAGCCCATGAACCGGCTCGTCTGCGGCGATGTCGGTTTCGGCAAAACCGAGGTCGCCCTGCGCGCTGCGGCGGCCGTGGCCCTTGCCGGCAGACAGGTCATCGTCGTCGCCCCGACCACCGTTCTGGCGCGCCAGCATTTCGAGGTGTTCAAGAGGCGGTTCAAGGACACGGACATTCAGGTCGGCCACCTGTCGCGCGCCGCAGACAGCGCGGAGGCGCGGGCGGTCAAGGCAGGGCTGGCGGACGGCTCCATGCGCGTCGTGGTAGGTACGCAGGCGCTGGCGGCGGAGGGGTTGGCGTTTTCCGACCTCGGGCTTGTCATCATCGATGAGGAGCACCGCTTCGGCGCGCAGATGAAATCTGCCTTGGCAGAGAAGGCGCCGCATCTGTTGTCGATGTCGGCCACCCCGATCCCGAGGACTTTGCAAAGCGCCATGGTCGGCATTCAGGACGTCAGCCTGATCGCTAGTCCGCCTGCGCGACGTCGGCCAATCCGAACCTTCATGACCCCGTTCGACGCCGGGGCGGTTCGCCTGTCGCTGATGCGCGAGAAGGCGCGGGGCGGGCAAAGTTTCGTGGTCGTGCCGCGGATCGAGGATATGGAACCCTTGGCGGAACGCCTGAAGACTCTAACGCCCGAGCTGTCGGTGGTCTCGGCGCACGGCGACATGTCCCCGTCCGCGATCGACGAGGTCATGAGCCGGTTCTCCGAGGGCGAGGGCGACGTGCTTCTGGCCACGAACATCATCGAGACCGGCCTGGACGTGCCACGCGCCAATACGATGTTGATCTGGCGACCGGACCGGTTCGGCCTGGCGCAACTGCATCAGCTGCGCGGGCGTGTCGGCCGGGGGCGGCGACAGGGGTTCACCTATCTGCTTTCCGATCCCGAAACGCCGATGGCGGCGGCGACGGAGGCCCGTCTTCAGACGCTGGAGGCGCTGGACCGACTGGGGGCGGGCTTCGCGATCAGCGGGCGCGATCTGGACCTGCGCGGCGGCGGCGATCTGGTGGGCGAGGAACAGGCCGGACATGTCAGGCTTATCGGCTCGGCCCTTTATCAGGCCGTCCTGGCTCGGGCGCTCGCGGCTGCAAAAGGCGATCCCGATCCAGACCAAGCCTCTCCCAGTCTGAACGTCGGCGCGACAGGGCATCTGCCGGCGGACTACATCCCCGACGAAACCGTGCGCATCAATCTGTACGCCCGGTTGGCGCGCGCCACGACGGCGGAAGATGTCGACGCCTTGCGAGACGAAGCCGAAGATCGGTTCGGCTCTTTACCAGACCCCGCAGAGGACCTGTTCACCGGCCGTCGCCTGGCGGCGCTCGCCCGTGATGCCGGCGTCACGGAAATCGTTTCGGGACCGAAGGCGACGGCGTTGCGGATCGCGGCGGCGCGTCGGCCCGGCATGGAAGCGTCCTTTCCGTTGCGAGATGATCGACGCTGGTCCGAGGATCGCATGATCGTCGACGCCGCCAACGACCAACCACATGACACGGCCTTCATTGAAAAGCTTCTGACCGAATTGGCGGCGGCCTGAGGCCAGGGTGGGTTTTAGCCGGTTTCGATGCGCGGGAGCTGTTTGGTGGCAGCAAGTTCCGTGTTGGCGCTGATCGACCACCTGAGCCATCGCGGCAATTCGTCGTAGAAATGATCCGCGCGGAACCGTCACAGCTGGCTTTGCTTTTCCCTTTCACGGGGATCAGGAGATCCGGCAAGGGGCGAGGGTGCAGGTTTGAGTTGGATGCCGTATTGCGGTCCTGCGCCAGCTTTTGGCGAGTGGCGCTGGAACCTGGATCCGATGCTGCTGCTTGTTCTGGCCGCAGCGACAGGCCTGGTCCTTTGGCGGCTGGAAGGGCAGCGGCGCGGCTATGGTCTGGCGGCTGTCGCGGTATTGGCCGTTGGATTTGTTTCCCCGCTGTGCGCCCTTAGCTCGGCGCTGTTTTCGGCGAGGACGGTGCATCATGTGCTGTTGGTCGGCGTCGCTGCGCCCTTGCTGGCGGCGGCCCTGCCCATGAGACGATATGGGTCGCTGATCCTGGCGACGGCGGTGCAGGCGGTGGTGTTCTGGGCCTGGCACGCGCCTGACGCCTATGGCGCCGCCCTGTCGAACGATGCGGTCTATTGGGTTATGCAGATCAGTCTGCTGGCGAGCGCCGTCTGGTTCTGGTGCGCGGCGCGGTCGGCGTCTGCGCCGGCGGCGGTCATCGCCCTGTTGGCGGCCATGCTGGCGATGGGGCTGCTTGGCGCGGTGCTGACCTTTGCGGGGCAGGCGGTCTATGCGCCCCATGCCTATTCGACCCTGGCCTGGGGCCTGACGCCGCTGGAGGATCAGCAGGCGGCCGGGCTGATCATGTGGGCGCCGGCGGCGGCGCTGTATCTATTCGCCGCCTTGTGGCGGCTGGGTCGGATGATCGGCCCCGACGCCAAGGCGCATCCGGCATGATCGAAAGGTTGTTCAGGCAGCTGCTGGAATGGGCGGCGGGCCACCATGACGAGGGTCGCTACTCGCCCGTCGGCATCGGCTTTCACTGGGTGATGGCGGGGCTGGTGATCTTCCAGCTCGGCTGGGGCTGGTGGATGGGGCGCCAGCCGGTGGGCGGCGCCATGATGGCCGCCTACGACCTGCACTTCGCGATCGGCGTGTTGATGCTGATCCTGGTGATCGGCCGGCTGTCATGGCGTTTGCTGGCGCCCGACCTGATCAATGATGCGGACAAGCCGGGTTGGGAGAGCATGGCCGCCCATGTGACCCACTATGTCTTCTACATCTGCCTGTTCGGCCTGCCGTTGTCGGGCTGGGCCATGATTTCGGCGACGGATCGGACGCGTCAGCTGGAGACGTTGGGCTTCATCAAATGGCCGCTGCTGCCGCTGCAGGATCTGTCGAACACCCAGCTATGGGCGATCGAGGCGGCGGCGGAATGGATGCACTGGGGACTGGTCATCACCCTGCTGCTGATGATCCCCATCCACGCCGGCGCCGCGCTCAAGCACCATCTGATCGATAGGGACGACGTGTTTCACGCGATGCTGCCGGTCGTGCCGCTGCTTCGACCGAAGCGGACCCGGTGGCAGCGGCGCTGGCGCGCGCTGGAGAAGCGGGTTGCGTCGACAGCCAGGACGCTATGGCGCGGGCTTCTGGGTCCGAAAGCGATTTGACGGCGGCCGCCATGACGCCGCGCGGGTCGTTGCGGCGTTTGCCCGCTTTCCAGCGGTCGATCTGTTCCAACGTATAGGCGGCGGGCTGACCGGCGACCTGCGGATTGCCGCCCTGGCCCGAGCCTTGACCCCGGTCGCCGTGACATGAGGCGCAGGCGACGATGCCGCGCGAGGGGGCGCCGTTCAGATAGAGGGCGGGCGCAGACGCCATCGACGCGGGCGTTTGCGTCGGCGCCGCGGGCAGGGCGGCGTAGTAGGCGGCGACCTCGCGTCGGCCCTGCTGGTCCAAGGCCTTGGCGATGCGGGTCATGGCGTCGTCGGGACGCAGGCCCGATGCATAGTCTTCCAACTGCTTTTGCAGATAGCCGGCGTCCAAGCCTGCCAGACGCGGGGCGGCGACCCCATCCCCGCCGCCGTCCAGGCCGTGACAGGTAAAGCAGGCGTTGGCCGCCCCGCCGGCGCCGCCGCTCATGGCGATGACCTGACCATTCGCCGTGAAGCCGCGATCCGTCTGGCCCGGCGTGGAGTCGCAGGCGGCGAGGCCGGTCAGCAGCACAAGAACGGAAAGGGAGGCGCGCACGGCGGTGCAACACCTGCTTATGGCGAAGGTTCCTTGTGGCGATGCGACGAGGCTCCATGTCGCAGTCGGGAACCTCCGTCCGACAAGGGGATTGGTCTGGCGAAGCTTTGGGGGGCGGATGGGTTTTCGGACGAGGGGCGAGGCGATGGGACGACAGGCGGCGGCCTGCGCGCTGGCGCTCGCACTGTGCGCCTGCGTGGACAAATCAGACCTGCCCCGGCCGGTGGTTCAGGCCGATGCCGCCGCCGGATTGGCCGCGATCAAGGAGGTCGGTTGCGGCGCCTGTCACCGGATCCCCGGCGTCGCCTGGCCCGAGGGCCGGTCCGGCTCGAACCTTGCGGGGTTCGGCGCGCGTCCCCTGATCGCCGGACGTCTGCCGAACCAGCCCGATACCCTGATCCGCTGGCTGATCGACGCGCCGTCGATGGATCCCGGAACCGCCATGCCGCCCATGCCCCTGACGCAAGACCAAGCCCGCGACGTTGCGGCCTATCTGTACACGCTCGATGAAGACTGACGCCCCTCCCGGAATCGCCGGCTGGCCGCCGCCCGTACTGGATCCGGCCGGGCCATTCGCCGGACCAATCCAGACCGTGGCCTGGATTCTCTTCATCATTGCGGCGGTGGTCACGGTCGTGGTGGCCGTGGCGCTCGGCATCGCACTGTTCGGGCCACGCAAGTGGAAGCGGCGGGTCGGCGGCGAGCGCCTGATCTGGATTGCGGGACTGGTCTTCCCGGTGGTCGTTCTGACCGGACTGCTGGTCTATGGGCTGACCACGACCGCGCGGGTGGCCGATGCGCCCAAGCCCGGCGAAATGCGGGTGCGCGTCACCGGCGAAATGTGGTGGTGGCGCGTCGCCTATCTGGATGGTCAGGGGCGCGAGATTGTGCAGGACGCCAACGAGGTCCATATCCCGGCCGGCCAGCCCATCGTGTTCGAGCTGGAAAGCGCGGACGTGATCCACAGCTTCTGGGTGCCGCGCCTGGGCGGAAAGACCGACATGATCCCCGGCCGCCGCAACTTCATGCGCCTGCAAGCCGATGCGCCGGGCACCTACGGCGGCCAATGCGCCGAATACTGCGGCGGTCCTCACGCCCTGATGGGGCTGGTGGTCGTGGCCCATGCGCCGGACGACTATGC
Source organism: Brevundimonas sp. ASV9 (assembly GCF_016429195.1). Taxonomy (GTDB): domain Bacteria; phylum Pseudomonadota; class Alphaproteobacteria; order Caulobacterales; family Caulobacteraceae; genus Brevundimonas. Next base: position 90,688 of record NZ_JAELUF010000002.1, on the reverse strand, counting down.
CGCCTGGTTGGCGCGTCAGTCGCGGCCGGCCGCCGTCGTGCCCTCGGCCCAGGGGCCGCTCGCCTTGATCGACCAGGGGCGCAACGTCTTCGCCGCCTCGGGCTGCGCCGCCTGTCACACCATTCGCGGAACCGAGGCGAACGGTCTGGCGGGACCGGACCTGACCCACGTCGGCTCGCGCCAGACGCTGGGCGCCGGCATACTGCCGAACAATCAGGGGACGATGGCCGGCTGGATTTCGGACAGCCAGAGCCTGAAGCCCGGCAATCGGATGCCGTCCTATGCGGTCCTGTCGGGCCAGGACGTGCGCGCCGTTGCCGCCTATCTGGAAAGCCTGAAATGAGTTCGGAAACCGGGTTCGATCCCGAACTCTACAAACGCTTCCCCACCACCGAAGCCCGGCCCAAGGGCGAGCTGGAGCAGCTCGACGAGGTCTGGTGCGGCCCGCGGCGGCCGTGGGAGTGGATCACGGCGATCAACAATAACTACATCGGCGTCTATTACGTCGGCGCGGCCATGCTGTTCTTCGTGCTGGCGGGCGTACTGGCGCTGTTGATGCGGACCCAGCTGGCCCTGCCGATGACGGGCTTCCTGGCGCAGGAAACCTACAACCAGATCTTCACCATGCACGGCACGGTGATGATGTTCCTGTTCGCTGTGCCTGCGGTCGAGGCGCTGGGCGTGCTATTGCTGCCGCAGATGCTGGGGGCGCGCGACCTGCCGTTCCCGAGGCTGAGCGCCTACGCCTTCTGGGCCTATCTGGTCGGCGGGCTGTGCTTCTTCGCCTCGTTGTTCTTCGGCCTGGCGCCGAATGGCGGCTGGTTCATGTATCCGCCGCTGACGTCGATGACTTACTCGCCGGGCATCAACGCCGACTTCTGGCTCCTGGGCATCGGCTTCATCGAGATTTCGGCCATCGCCGGCGCCATCGAGATCATCGTCGGGGTGCTGAAGACGCGCGCGCCGGGCATGACGTTGGACAAGTTGCCGATCTTCGCCTGGGCCATGCTGATCTTCGCCTGCATGATCATCATCGCCTTCCCGTCGATCATTCTGTCGACCCTGCTGCTGGAGCTGGAACGCGCGCTGGGCTGGCCCTTCTTCGATGCGGCCAAGGGCGGCGATCCCATGCTGTGGCAGCACCTGTTCTGGTTCTTCGGCCACCCCGAGGTCTACATCATCTTCTTGCCGGCGGCGGGGGCGATGTCGACCTTGATCCCGGCCGTCGCCCAGACCAAGCTGGTCGGTTATCGACTGGTGGTCCTGGCCATGCTGGCGACCGGGTTCATCAGCTTCGGCGTCTGGGCGCACCACATGTTCACCACGGGCATGCCGCAGATCTCGATCAACTATTTCAGCGCCGCCTCCATGGCCGTCAGCGTGCCGGCGGGGGTGCAGGTCTTCGCCTGGATCGCCACCCTGGCGGCGGGCCGGATGCGGTTCAACACGCCCGGTCTGTTCGCCGTCGGGGGACTGGTGATCTTTGTCATGGGCGGGCTGACCGGGGTGATGGTCGCCATGGTGCCGTTCGACTGGCAGGCCCACGACAGCTATTTCATCGTCGCCCACCTGCATTATGTCCTTATCGGCGGGATGGTCTTCCCGCTCTTCGCCGCCATCTACTACTGGACGCCCATGTCCAGCAGCCGCCCTCTGAGCGAGCGTTGGGGCAAGTGGATCTTCTGGCTGATGTTCGTCGGTCACAACGTCACCTTCATGCCCATGCACCTGACCGGGCTGATGGGCATGCCGCGCCGGGTCTATACCTATCTGCCGGATCGCGGCTGGGACCTGCCCAATATGATCTCGACCGTCGGCTCCTTCATGTTCGGCCTGGCGGTGGTGCTGTGGACGATCGACATGATCCGCAACTTCCGGCCTTTCGGCGAGAAGGACGCGGGCAATGTCTTTGGCGGTCCGGGGCTGGAGTGGCTGCCCGCCGGCCGCTACTCGCTGCGGTCCGTCCCGGTGATCAAGAGCCTGTATCCGGTGTGGGACCAGCCGAATCTGGCGCGCGACGTCGAGGCCGGCCGCTACTTCCTGCCCGGCGCGCCGCGCGGCGAGCGCGAGACAATGATCACCAGTCCAATCAACGCCGAGCCTCAATATCTCCAGCGGATGCCCCGGCCGTCCAGCTGGTATGTCTGGGGCGCGATCTTCACCGCCGGCTTCTTCCTGATCCTGACGATCCAGGCCTACGCCGCCTCCTTGGTCAGCGGCGTCCTGGCCGTCTACTGCATCCTCAAATGGTGCTGGGGACTGGATCGGCCCAGCGGTCCTGCGACGGTGGATGTCGGCGGCGGCGTGCGACTGCCGACCTATGTGTCCGGCGCCAGCAGTCACGGCTGGTGGGCGATGGTCATCACCCTGATCGTGTCGGGCATGGTCGCGATCATGGCCTGCTTCTCCCACGTCTTCCTGTGGAGCCGCCGACCGGACTTGTGGCAGGCGCCGCCCGAGATCGGCTCCCTGCCTTTGACGTTGGGCCTGCTGGCGGCCGCCGGCCTCGGCGCCTGGGCCTCGCAAGGCGCGTTGAAGCTGGACAGGCCGCGCAGCGCGGGCATCGCCTCTGTCCTGATGCTGGTCGGCACTCTGGCGGCGGGCGGAGCCTTTGCGGCCGAGGCCTCGGCCTGGTGGAACTCGGGCCTTCGCCCCGACGCCTCCAGCCAGGGCGCGACCGTCTATGCGCTGTTGGCTTGGCAGGGAACATTCGTCGGCATTTCGTTGTTGATGGGGCCGTTCATCCTGATGCGCTGGCTTTGCGGCCTGGTGTCGTCCCGCTATCCGGCGACGTTCGAAGTGGTCGCCCTGTTCGTGGCCTTTACGGCGGTTCAGGGCGCGGCGACGACCCTTCTGATCCGCCTGTTCCCGGGCGTCGGCGCATGAGGTTCTGGCTGCTGATGCTGGGCGGCCTGCTGATCTGGGCCGCCCATTTCTTGGGTCTGTATCTGCTGTCCAGCGCCGCCGACGTGGCGCGTGGCGACGCCGGCGCCTGGAACGTCGCCGGCTATGGCTTCAGCCTGGTTTGCCTGCTGGCCATTGCGGCCTTGTGTTGGAAAAGCCTGATCGCCCTGCGTACGAAGCCTGAGCCAACTCAAGCCTTCGGCTTGCGCGTAGCAATCGCCGCAGGTCTGCTCTCCGGGATCGGCGTGATCTTTCAAACCTTGGTGTTGATCGTGGGCGCCTGAAGGTTTGTGGCCGTGACCTCCACGACCGACTTGTCCGCCGTCAAGTAGCCAATAGCGGCTCCATTCTGTGCCGCAGGTGTTTTTACGAAAATGACTGGCGCTTCTATTTATCCCATGACGCCCGATGGCCGATATTTTGTGGTGCGGGGTCGGCTTTGGCGGTGCTCAAATCCCAACCTGACGGCTGAAAGGCGCGATCAGCTGGTGAGTGACCTGATGTCAGCGCGTCGGGCGGTGCGCTCAGCCTTGGCGTCAGAGGACAGCAATGCCTTGGCTGTCGCTCGGCGGAGCGTGCACGAAGCCAAGGTCGGACTGGGTGAGAGGGGGCCGGTTTGGTGGGCCGATGGCTCGCCCGATCTCAATCGGCGCATGGTTCGAAATACGTCTTATAAAGACTGGTTCAAGGGTTTGGGCGGCACGCAGGAATGACGTAATGGGCTGTTAGATCGAAGCGTAGAACACGATGTTCAGACCGCGATGGCGGAACTGGCAGCCGGTCCGCGCGCTTGCCCGAGGTCGATAGGGATTGCTCGCCATGACATTTAAAGCACGTGAATTGCGATCGATGGTGGACGACGAGGGCGGATTGATCCTGTCGCTTGAAGACGTCGTCCTCAATGAGCCCGGACCGGACGAAATCATCGTTCGGGTCGAAGCAGCCCCAATCAATCCGAGCGATTTAGGTTTGCTGCTAGGGCCTGCGGACGCGGCTTCTATTCGTTTAGATCGTTCAGGTGGCCGGCTGCGGCTTCGGCTTGACATACCGGCCCCGCGGCGGGGCGGCGTCGCCGGTCGGATCGGTCAGTCGCTCCCGGTCGGCAATGAAGGTGCGGGGACCGTCATCGCCGCCGGCGATCAGGCGAAGGACTGGATCGGAAGTCGGGTCGGCATGATCGGGGGCGGCATGTACGCCGATCTGAGAATGATCAAAACGCGCGACGCCCTGCCGCTTCCCGAGGGTGTGACGGCCGCACAAGGCGCGGCGCTGACGGTCAATCCTATGACGGCGCTCGGCTTCGTTGAGACTGCTAGAGCCGAGGGACATTCCGCGATTGTCCATACTGCGGCCGCATCCAGTTTGGGTCAGATGCTTCAGCGGATATGCGCGCAAGATGGCGTGCCGCTGGTCAATATCGTGCGTTCTGACGATCAGGTGCGATTGTTGAAGGAAGCGGGAGCGACCCATGTACTGAACAGCCACGATGAGGACTTTCGAACCCAACTCGTCGAAGCCGTCACTGAAACCGGGGCCACAGTCGCGTTCGACGCCATCGGCGGCGGATCGCTGGGCGGCGAAATCATGCAGGCGATGGAACGTGGCGCGGTCAAGCGTATGACCGAATACAGCCGATATGGATCGTCGATGTTCAAGCAACTGTATGTGTACGGCGCGCTCGACACTTCGCCGATGGTGCTGGACCGGCTGGCGTTTGGTTTCCAGTGGAGCGTGTCCGGCTGGCTGCTCACACCCTTTATGCAGAAGGCCGGGCCAGAGACGGTATCGCGAATGCGTAAGCGCGTCTTCGACGACCTGACCACTACCTTCGCGACGCGCTATACACGCACGATCGGGCTCGCCGAGGCGTTAGAGCCCGAGGTTTTGCGCGCCTACGAGCGCAAGGCGACGGGCGAGAAGTTCCTGATCAATCCGAGATTGGACTGAACATCGATCACCAAAGTCTCCGAAGGTCCTTCATAGTTGTCAGATCGCCGGCGCCTTCAGACTGGAACGCTTTAAACTTCTTGCGAGAATGAGGTCTGTCTCGCTTCGTCGCCCTGTCGTAATCTTTGGCCCGCGTGCCAATCTTGGAGCATTGTCCAAGTGGCTCTTGGAACTGAACTGCTCCACTCCTTCGTCAGGAGTGTTAGAGAGCGGGCATGTTGAAAGTTCGCGCGCTGCTTACGGCCTGTGCCGACCGTCCCACCAGTTCAGCCTGCTCTGGCTGTGGCGCGCGCGCCTTCAGCATCTGCGCCGCGTTGTCGGAGGCCGATCTTGGGCAATTGGACTCCATCGCCGAGCGGGTCGTGCTGGCGGCGGGCGATGTCATGGCGAACGAGGCCGAACCGGCCGTGAACGTCTTCAACATCACATCGGGCGCGGTCCGGATTTACAAGCTGCTGCCCGATGGTCGCCGCCAGATCACCGGTTTCCTGTTCGCCGGGGATTTCATTGGACTGACGGCGGGGACGACCTACGCCTTCTCTGCTGAGGCGATTGAGGACACGACCGTATGTCGCTTCCGGGCCTCGGAATATCAGGCCTTGGCGCGAGAGCGGCCCAGTCTGGAAGCGGCCTTGCTGAGCCGGGCGATGCATGAGCTGACGGCGGCGCAGGATCAAATGCTGCTGCTTGGTCGCAAGACCGCACGCGAACGCCTGGCCAGCTTTCTGGTGACGATGCTTTCGCGCGATCCCTTGCGTCCCTTCGGCGACAATGCCGTGCGACTGCCGATGACCCGATCCGAGATCGCGGACTATCTCGGACTGACGATCGAGACCGTCAGTCGCGAGCTGACCAAGTTGAAGACCAGCGGCGTCATCCATGCCGTCTCTCTGCACGACTTGCGGATCGAGCGCCCTGACCGCCTGAAAAACATGGCGAACGGCGCATCCTAGGCGGCCATGTCATCCGGGGGGCAGGTCAGACGAAGATGGCCGTCGCTGTCCAGCCCTTCGACCCGGATGGAGCGGTTGCAGAGCGCCATCGGCGACGCCCGGTGGCTGACCAAGATCAGGCCTTGCCCCCGCGCGGTCAGGCGGTTCTGAAGGCGGCCCAGGACTTGGGCCTCCGTCGCGGCGTCCAGGCCTTCCGTCGGTTCGTCAAGCACCAGCCAGGGCGCATCGCGCAGATAGGCGCGCGCCAGGCCAAGACGCCGTCGTTCTCCACCGGATAGCTGCTCGCCGTTGGGTCCGACGGGGATGTCCAGCCCCAGCGATTCGGCGCGAATTCGGTCGCCCAGCGCGGCGTCGTCCAGCGCCGCCCACAGGGCCGCATCGTCGGCAGGTCCTGCGAGCAACAGGTTCTCGCGCACGGATCCGTTCAGCAGACGGACGTCCTGGGCCGCATAGGCGAACAGCTGGCGCCGATCCTCCGGCGCGATGACAACGGCGTCCAATCCACCGAGCCGCATCTCGCCGGTCTGGGGCGTTCGCAACCCGATCAGGCGTTCGATCAGCGTCGTCTTGCCAGCGCCGGAGGGACCGAAGATGCCGAGGCGGTAGGGCGGCGCCAGCTCGGCGCCAAGGTTTGCGAAACCGAGCGCCGCACCGCTGAGCGGTCGACCGTGACGGGAGGACGCCGTGGGCATGGCGGCGTCGAGGCGAGACAGGGCCTGGGCGGCGGAGCCGTTCTGGTGCAGGGCGACGACCAGTCCTCCGGCGGATTCGACGCCCATGACCGCCGCGAGGGCTGCCAGCGCGATCAGAGGCAGATCGGCTGGGAATGCGGCGGGAATGACAACGCCGACCGCGAGGGCGCTGGCCGCCGCCTGCCACACGGCCATCCAGCCGCCCGATCGGGTCAGGGCGATCTGCGCCGCGTCGTGATCGGCGGCGACCTGCGCGACCTGCGCGCACGCCCAGTCGTCAAGACCGTAGGCCTTCAGCTCGGGCGCGGCGGCCTCCAGGGCGGCGAGGCGATCCTTCAGCGCGCCTGCGCCGGTCTGCACCGCTCGGCCGGCGGGATCGGCGAGGCTACGGGCGATAAGGACGCCGCCTGCGACGGCTGCGATCATCACGACGAACAGGGCCGCGCCGGCCCAGGGGGAGGCGAGGCCGGCCAGCAGAACGGCGGAAACGGCGCCGGCGCCCAAGCTCCAGAGCGCCGAGCGCCGCACGAACAGGGTCTGAACCGCGTCCACGTCCTGAACCAGCCGGGCCGAGACCTCGCCGGACGACAGGTTCAGAGCGCGCTCGGCCGGCCCGGTGGCGATGGCGTCGAACAACTGCGGGCGCAGGCGGGCGAGCGCCTTCAAGGCAGCCTCATGGCCCGCGACGCGCTCGACATAGCGCCCGCCGCTGCGGACGATGGCCAGCAGGCGGATGATGGCGCTGGGCATCATGTAGTTGAAGCTCTGGGCGGCCGCCGCGCCCACCAGGCCCGCGAAGGCCGCGCCCGTGATGAACCAGCCCGACAGGCCCAACAAACAGACGGCCGCCACCGAGACGACAGCGCCGCCGGCCGCAGCGAGCCGAAGCCGGGCGCGCTGGGCCTGAGTTTGGGTGGCGATCAGGCCGGCGATGCGTGACGGCACTCTCATAGCGTCACCACGCGGTCGGCCAGGGCGGCGACGGCTGGCGAGTGGGTGGCGATCAGGGTGGTGCGGCCGCACGCGGCCTGACGGATGACGTCCAGCATGGCGCGTTCCGAGGCCGGATCCAGATTGGCGGTCGGCTCGTCCAGCACCAGAAGCGGCGCCCGCTTCAGCATGGCGCGCGCCAGGCCCAGGCGACGGCGCTCGCCGCCCGACAGTCCGCCGCCGCGCTCGTCGATGGGGCGATCGAGATCGCCGGACAGGCCCGCCGTGCGCGCGGCCAGGGCGATGCGGCCGGGGCAGGCGGTGCGATCCGCCAGGCCGATGTTCTCGGCCAGGGTTCCAGGCGTCACGATCGGGTGCTGGCTGGCCCAGGCGACCCGCCCGGCGATGTCGCCGCACTGGCTGAGCCGCGCGCCGCCCACCTCGACCTCGCCGCGCGTCAGGGGCGCGAGGCCGAGCAGCAGATGCAGAAGACTGGACTTGCCGGCGCCGCTGGCGCCCATCATCGCCACGATCTGGCCCGGCGCGATGTCGAGGTTGAACCCGTCGATGACCGGCGCTGAGCCTTCATAAGCGATGGCGACGTCGCGGAAATGGATGGCGGGCGCCAGATCGCCGAGAGGCGCGCGCTGGGCCGGGCGCGGGTGTGGCGTGATCAGGGATGGGGCTGCGGCCTCGGCGGCCTGGCGATCATGATAGGCGGCCGCCAGGCGGCGCAGCGGCGCATAGACTTCGGGCGCCAGGGCGAGAACGAAGAAGGCGCGCGACAGGTCCAGCGTCTCGGGAACGGGGAAGGGCAGCAGCCGCAACAGGTTGAAGCCGCAATAGACGGCGATCAGCGCGACCGACAAGGCCGAGAAGAACTCCAGCACGCCCGACGACAGGAAGGCGATGCGCATGACGCGGGCGGTGCGGCGCTCCAGCTCGTCCGAGGCCTGGGAGATCTGCACCGTCGTGCGGCCCACGGCGTCGAAGGCGAGAATGGCGGGCAGGGTGCGGATACGGTCGATGAACAGACCAGACAGCCGCTCAAGCGCCTGAAACTGACGACGGCTTTCGCCCGCCGCAGCCGTGCCTGCCAGGGCCATGCCGACGATGAACGGGAACAGGGTGAACAGCAGAATGCCCGCCGACACCGGGCTGGCGATCGCGGCGGCGGCGATGATCAGCAGCGGCGAAACGCCTGCGGCGAGGCGCAAAGGCGCAAACCGCGAATAGTAGCCGTCCAGCGCGCCGACCCCTTCGACCACGGCCGTCATCTGCGCGCTGGATCGCCGTGCTCGCCCGAACAGGTCTGACAGCAGGCGGCCTCGGACGTCGGTCTTTACCGCCCGACCCATCTTCGCGCCGACGATCACGGCGGCCTGGCCGATCAGGCCGCGCGCGATCAGACTGAACACAGCCAGGGCCAACCACGGCGCGGCGGCGGCCGGCGATACGGTCAGGCTGGAAATCGTCAAAGCCAGCCCCGCCGCGAAGCCGATCGCTGGCGCGACGTCCGCAATGGTCAGCACGCCGGTCAGCAGGGTCAGCCGCCTCCACGGACGACCGATCTGCTTCAGCCAGGCGGCCGCAGAGACAGGGGCGATTGGCACGGCGCTCATCAGGCGACTCCAGCGCTCGGCGCAGGCCGCGCGCCACTGGGCGAAACGTCGTTGGACGAAATGTCCAAGGACCAAGCGTCCAATAGGGCCGCGCGTTCGCCGCCGCTTTGATCGAGATCAAGGCGGGCGTCCCGCGCAACGCCTACGGCCGACGAAACGTCGGTCCAGCAGACCGATTCCTCGGAGCAACGCCATGATCGACCTCGCGGTCGTCGACCTGTCCCGGCTGCAGTTCGCGCTGACGGCCCTTTACCACTTCCTGTTCGTGCCCCTGACACTGGGGCTGTCGTTCATGCTGGTCATCATGGAGTCGATCTATGTGATGACCCGCCGGCCCATCTGGCGGACGATCACCCGCTTCTGGGGCGTCTGCTTCGGCATCAACTTCGTGCTGGGCGTCGCAACCGGCATCACCATGGAGTTCCAGTTCGGCATGAACTGGAGCTATTACAGCCACTATGTCGGCGACATCTTCGGCGCGCCGCTGGCCATCGAAGGGCTGATGGCCTTCTTCTTGGAGGCGACCTTTGTCGGCCTGATGTTCTTCGGCTGGGACAAGCTGAAGCCGCACGCTCACCTGTTCGTCACCTTCATGGTCGCGCTGGGCACAAATCTGTCGGCCCTGTGGATCCTGATCGCCAACGGCTGGATGCAGAACCCGGTCGGCGCCGCCTTCAATCCCGACACGATGCGGATGGAGGTCACGGACTTCATGGCCGTGCTGTTCAACCCGGTGGCCCAGGCCAAGTTCGTCCACACCGTTTCGGCCGGCTATGTCTGCGCCTCGGTCTTCGTTCTGGGCGTCTCAGCCTTCTATCTGCTGCGTGGCAAGCACGTCGGCTTCGCCAAGCGGTCGATGACCGTGGCCTCTGCGTTCGGTCTGGCGGCGTCGCTGTCGGCCGTCGTGCTGGGCGACCAGTCCGGCTACAATCTGACCGACAACCAGAAGATGAAGCTCGCCGCTCTGGAGGCCATGTGGCACACCGAGCCTGCGCCCGCCGGCCTGACGCTGATCGGCATTCCTTCGATGAAGGACCGCGAGACTCATTTTGGCGTTCACGTGCCGTGGATCATGGGGCTGATCGCGACCCGCACCATCGACAAGCCCGTCGAAGGCATCTTCGAACTGGTCGCCACGGCCGAGGACCGCATCAAATCCGGCGTCATCGCCTATGATGCGCTGGAGAAGGTCAAGGCTGACCCGGCCGATCCTGTCGCGCGCGGCGTGTTCGAGACCCATCGCCGCGACCTGGGCTATGGCCTGCTGCTGAAGCGCCATGTCACCGATCCCCGCCAGGCCACGCCGGCGCTGATCCAGCAGACCGCGTGGGAGACGGTGCCGAACGTCCCGGCCCTGTTTTGGAGCTTCCGCATCATGGCGGGCATCGGGATGTTCATGATCGCCCTGTTCGGCACGGCCTTCGTGCTGTGCACCCTGCGCAAGCATCATACGAAGTGGTTCCTGCGGTTAGCCGTCCTGGCTATCCCGCTGCCGTGGATCGCCATCGAGTTCGGGTGGATCCTGGCCGAGTTCGGCCGCCAGCCGTGGGCCGTGGAGGGCGTGCTGCCCACCTTCCTGGGCGCCTCGTCCCTGACCGTGCCGCAGCTGTGGGCCACGATCGTCGGCTTCACCCTGCTGTATGGCGCGCTGGCGGTGGTCGAGGTGCGGCTGATGCTCTTCGCCATCAAGAAGGGGCCGTTCCACGAACAGGAGACGTTCGGCGAACCCAGCCCCGAAGCCCCGGCCGAGCGCGTTCCTGCGCCCGCCGTGGCCTGACCCAAGACCTTAGGACATCCGACAATGGATCTTCCCCTCGACTTCGCCACCCTTCGTTTGATCTGGTGGGGGCTGCTGGGCGTGCTTCTGATCGCCTTCGCCCTGACCGACGGCTTCGACCTGGGCGTCGGCGCCCTTCTGCCGTTCGTCGCCAAGACGGATGAGGAACGCCGCATGGTGATCAACACCGTCGGCGCCACCTGGGAAGGAAACCAAGTGTGGTTCATCCTGGGCGGCGGCGCCATCTTCGCCGCCTGGCCCTTCGTCTACGCCGTCAGCTTCTCGGGCTTCTACCTGGCCATGTTCCTGGTGCTGTCCGCGCTGATCCTGCGGCCGGTGTCGTTCAAATATCGCTCCAAGCGGGCGTCTCCCAAGTGGCGGTCGTTCTGGGACTGGTGCCTGTTCATCGGCGGCTTCGTTCCGGCCTTGGTGTTCGGCGTCGCGGTGGGCAACGTCCTGCTGGGCGCGCCCTTCCATCTGGATGGCGACCTGCGGTCCTTCTACGACGGCACGCTGCTCGGCCTGTTCACTCCCTTCAGCCTCATCGCCGGCCTGTTGTCGGTGGCCATGCTGGTCCTGCACGGCGCGGCCTGGTTGTCGGTCAAGGCCGAGGCCGGCCCGGTGATGGAGCGGGCGCGTTTGTTCGGTACGGTCGCGGCTGTTCTGGCCCTGATCCTGTTCGCGGTCGGCGGACTGTATGTCGCGTACGGCGGTTTGGGCTACCGGATCACCGGCGCGCTGGACGTCAACGGCTTCTCCAATCCGCTTCGCACGACGGTTCAGGCCGCGCCCGGCGCCTGGCTGGACAACTACGGCCGCTATCCGTGGATGCTGATCGCACCGGCGCTGGGCTTCCTGGGCGCGCTGGTCGGCCTGGTCGGCATGTGGCGGCGGTCCGCGCCCCTGGCGTTCGGCGGATCGTCCCTGTCCACCGTGGGCATCATCTCCACCGTCGGCCTGTCGATGTTCCCGTTCATCCTGCCCAGCTCGGTCAATCCTCAGTCCAGCCTGACGGTGTGGAACGCCTCATCCAGCCATCTGACCCTGTTCATCATGCTGATCTGCACGCTGATCTTCCTGCCTCTGGTGCTGCTCTACACCGCCTGGGTCTATCGCGTGCTGTGGGGTCGGACATCGACCGCCGCCCTCAAGACCAACCCCGACCTGTACTGAGCCTTAGGAGCGCAGAACCATGTGGTATTTTTCCTGGATCCTGGGGCTTGGCCTGGCCGTCGGTTTCGGCGTGCTGAACGGCCTGTGGCACGAGTTCCATCTGTTTGACGAAGGCGACGCCGGCCTGTCCACGCCCGACGCATCGAAAGAGGGCGATGTCCCTCTCTAGCCCCGCGCGCCTGTCCGTTCGCGACCTGATCGCGCGCTATGACGCCCATGCGCCGCGCTATACCTCCTATCCGACGGCGGCCCAGTTCACGCCCGCCGTCGGACTTGGCGAATGGGCCGACTGGCTGGGGCGCGCGCCCTCCGATCAGCCGGTCTCGCTGTATCTGCACCTGCCGTTCTGCAAGCGGCTGTGTTGGTACTGCGGCTGCAACACCCGGGCGGTGAACCGGGCAGGCGTCATCTCCAGCTATGTCGATCTGCTGCTGCGCGAGGCGGATTTGGTTCTTGCCCAGATCGGCCGGCCGGTCCGTGTCGGCTCGATCCATCTGGGCGGCGGCACGCCGAACATGTTATCGCCGGACGATCTGGAACGACTGTTCGCCGGTCTGTCCGCGCGGTTCGACTTGGGCGACTGTTTCGAGGTCGCCGCCGAGTTGGATCCCGAAGTTCTGACGCAGGAGTGGGTTGAGGCGGCGGGCCGCATCGGCCTGAGCCGCGCCAGTCTGGGCGTGCAGGACCTGTCGCCAAGCGTGCAGGCGGCGGTGAACCGGCCCGAGCGTTTCGAAACCATCCGCTGGGCGGTCGAGGCCCTGCGGGGGCAGGGCGTGACCTCCCTCAACCTGGATCTGATGTACGGCCTGCCGCTTCAGGCCGTCGAGAACGTCATCACCACCCTGGGCCAGGTCACGACGCTGAGACCCGAACGGATCGCCCTATTCGGCTATGCCCATGTGCCGTGGATGAAGCCGCATCAGCGGTTGATCAACGACGCCGATCTGCCGGACGCCGAAGCGCGCTTCGCTCAAAGCCAGGCGGCGGCGCGCTATCTGGTCGGCAAGGGATGGCAGGCGATCGGACTGGACCATTTCGCGCTGCCGCACGACGGGCTGGCGGCGGCGGACCGGGCCGGACGGCTGCATCGCAACTTCCAGGGCTACACCACCGACGCCGCAGACGTGCTGATCGGCCTGGGCGCTTCGTCGATCAGCCGCACGCCCAGGGGCTATGTTCAGAACCAGGCGCAAGAACGCGACTGGCGCCGCGCTGTCGAGGCCGGCGACCTGCCGGTCGCTCGAGGCGTCGCCCTGACCGAAGGCGACGCGTTCGTCAGCGAGATCATCGAGCGGCTGATGTGCGATTTCGTCGTCGATCTCGCGCCCATCGTCCGGCGTCGCGGTCGAGAGCTGTCGGACCTCGCCGGCGCCTGGTCCCTGTTGGAGCGCTTCGTCGACGATGGTCTGGTGCGGATCGACGGGACGGTGTTGGCGGTGACCGACCTGGGCCGTCCGTTCGTCAGGGCGGTTTGCGCCGCCTTCGATCCCGGTGCGGCGGCTGTTCAGCATAGGCATGCGCGGGTCGTGTGACTGGACAGATTGTCCACCCCCTTGAGCGATTTGCGCTGGATCAAGGCTGAGGTCTTCGCCGGGGCGCACACCCCGCTCAGACGCCTGACGAAGGCCGCACGAGGCGGCCCGGGCGTCGGGAATCAGAAGATGAAAACCAAGACCTTGCTGCTCGCCGCTGTCGCCTTCACCGCCTGCGCGGCGCCGGCTTTCGCTCAGACGTCCGGTGCTTGGGAGGCCCCGAAGAAGGGCGACTTCCTAGTGAGCGTGCGCATCACCGACGTCTTCTCCCAGGCCGATGACGCCATCACCACGGCGGCGGACGCGGATACCGGTTTGAAGGTGGACGTGGGCGACAGCGTCATGCCGACCCTGGGCTTCACCTATTTCCTGACCGATCACCTCGCGGTCGAGGCGATCCTGGGCACGACTCGGCACGAAATCCGCGCCCAAGGCGGCGCAACGGATGTGGCCGTGCATGAGACCTGGGTCCTGCCGCCGGTGGTCACCCTGCAATACCGCCCGCTGAGTCAGGGCCGCGTCAGCCCCTATGTCGGCGCGGGCGTGAATTACATGCTGTTCTACAGCGGCAAGGACAAGAACGGCTTCACCGTCGATCTGGACGACGGTTTCGGCTACGCGCTCCAAGCGGGCGCGGACGTCGGCATTCAGGGGCCCTGGAGCCTAAACCTTGACGTCAAGAAGGTCTGGTTCGAAACCGACGCCAAGATCAACGACGGCACCCTGAAGTCCAGCGTGAACCTCGATCCGTGGGTCTTGTCGTTGGGCGTCAGCCGCAAGTTCTAGCCGAAGCCTCCACGGGTCAGCGACCTTTGTCCCATTGACTGGAACGCCGATGCGGCGCTCTTTTTCCGACAGAGCGCCAGGGACAATCAATGGTCGCGCAAACGGGACATGGCCACGGCAAGCTGATCAAACAGGCGCTGGACGCCGCCGGCGGTGAGGCGCGTTCGGCCTTGGCGGCGTCATGGCGACGATCGATGTCGCTTTATGGGCTCGATCCCGAGGATGAAGGCCGGCCGAACACCCTGACAAACCAGGAGTTGCGCGAAGCCCGTGACGCCATGGAGCCGATGACAAGGGCGGCTCAGGACTCGCTTGACCGCCTGTTCCTGGCCGTCGGCGACACCGGATGCTGTGTTCTTCTCACCAACGCTGAAGGGGTGACCCTGGAACGGCGAGGCGCAGCGGCGGATGATGAAATCTTCCGCCGCTGGGGCTTATGGCCCGGCGCGGTCTGGTCTGAGGCGGTTGAGGGTACAAACGGCATCGGCACGGCTTTGGCCGAGCGTCGGCCGCTGACCATACATCGCGATCAGCATTTTCACACCCGTAACACGGCGCTGAGTTGCACCAGCCATCCCATCTACGGTCCAACAGGGCGGCTGGCGGGCTTGTTGGACGTCTCGTCGTGCCGGGCCGATGCGACGCAGGGCGTATTGGGGTTGATTGCGGCGGCGGTGGCGGATGCTGCGAGAGCGATCGAGGCGCAAACCTTCCGGCAGGCCTTTCCCCACGCGCGCATCGTGCTGACCGACGATGCGGCCGGACGAAACACGGCGGCTCTGCTGGCGGTTGACCAGGACGATCTGGTGGTTGGAGCGACGCGGGCCGCACGCCTTGCGCTCGCGATCACCGACGACCGGATCGCGAACCAGCTCGCGGCATCGGAGGTGCTGGGCGTAGGCGCCGTAGAAGCCGATCTTCTGAACGCCGAACGCGGCGCGGTGCGTCGCGCGCTAGCCTTGAGCGGCGGCAATGTCTCGGCGGCCGCGCGCGCGCTCGGGGTCAGCCGCGCGACCCTGCACCGTAAGCTGCACCGGCTAGGCCTCTGTAACGCACCTTAGCAAGTGATCTGTCGCAGTTATGCGACAGGTTTGCGCCGCAGCATGGCAGCGGCGTATGGCGTTACGCTCTCGGCGGGATGACCTTCTGATCCAACGACGTCGACAATCGACGCCAGAGGACAACGCAGGAGGCCTTCATGACCAAGCCCGAATTCATTCGCGCCGCGACCCCCAAATTCAAGGCGCGCTACGACAACTTCATCGGCGGACGCTGGGTCCAGCCCGTCAACGGCCGCTATTTCGAGAACACCTCGCCGGTGAATGGCCGGGTCCTGTGCGAGGTCGCACGATCGAACGCGGCCGACGTCGAACTGGCTCTGGACGCCGCTCACGCCGCCAAGGACGCCTGGGGGCGAACCAGCGTCGCCGAACGCGCCGTCCTCCTGAACAAGATCGCCGACCGGATCGAGGCCAATCTGCAAGCCGTCGCAGAGGCGGAGACTTGGGACAACGGAAAGCCTGTGCGCGAGACGACGGCCGCCGACATCCCCCTCGCGATCGACCATTTCCGCTATTTCGCCGGCTGCATCCGGGCCCAGGAAGGCGGAATCTCGGAACTGGACCACGATACGGTCGCCTATCACTTCCACGAGCCGCTTGGCGTGGTGGGGCAGATTATCCCCTGGAACTTCCCAATCCTGATGGCGGCCTGGAAAATCGCCCCGGCCCTGGCGGCGGGCAACTGCATCGTGCTGAAGCCGGCAGAACAGACTCCGGCGTCTATCCTCGTGGTGATCGAACTGATCCAGGACCTGCTGCCGGCCGGCGTGCTGAACATCGTGTCGGGCACGGGGGCCGAGGTGGGCGAGCCGTTGGCCACCAATCCTCGCATCGCCAAGATCGCCTTCACCGGCTCGACCGCCGTCGGCCAAAAGATCATGGGCTATGCGACCCAGAACCTGATCCCGGTGACGCTGGAGCTCGGCGGCAAGTCGCCGAACATCTTCTTCAAGGATGTGATGGATCACGACGACGCCTATCTGGACAAGGCGCTGGAAGGGTTCGCCATGTTCGCGCTCAATCAGGGCGAGGTCTGCACCTGCCCCAGCCGCGCTTTGATCCATGAGGACATCTATGAGGCCTTCATCAAAAAGGCGATCGCCCGGGTGGAGTCCATCGTCCAAGGCGACCCTCTGGATCCGGCGACCATGGTGGGGGCGCAGGCGTCGACCCAGCAGCTCGACAAGATTCTCGGCTACCTGAAGCTCGGCAAAGAGGAGGGCGCTGAGGTTCTGACCGGCGGCGATCAGGCCGCGCTCAAAGACGATCTGGCCGGCGGCTATTACATCAAGCCCACCGTGTTCAAAGGCACCAACGACATGCGGATCTTCCAAGAGGAAATCTTTGGTCCGGTCCTGGCGGTGACGACCTTCAAAACCTTCGAAGAGGCTATGAAAATCGCCAACGACACCGAATACGGCCTGGGCGCCGGGGTGTGGTCGCGCGATATGAACACTGCTTACCGCGCCGGTCGCGCCATACAGGCGGGCCGCGTCTGGACCAACTGCTACCACCACTATCCTGCCCATTCGGCCTTCGGCGGCTACAAGAAGTCGGGCATTGGGCGGGAGAACCACCGCATGATGCTGGACCACTATCAGCAGACCAAGAACCTGCTTGTCAGCTACAGCCCCGACAAGCTGGGCTTCTTCTGATCTGCGCGCAGGATGGCCGATCTAGGATTGGCCATCCTGCATGTAGACATTTTGAGGCCCGCTGGGTTTCAGGCTTCGATCGCGAAGGAATGGCGCGGGGAAAGAGGGTTACAGCAAAGGGCTTGGATCGCAACAAATATTATTTCGAGTACTGCATGCTACTGTGCCCTATCGGGAGCGCTCCCCTAACCAAAAGCTTTCGGGCGTCTGGTGATGAGATGCGATCCAAGGGCTGTTAACCGAGCGAAATCTTACCGTAGCATCCTGGTCATTTTCGACCCCCCGACGCCGAGGTCGTATTCCAGCATCATCGGTCTTTGCGCCATCAGGCTCGTATTTGCAGTTCTCGGTTGGAGGCCTCCGGCAGTACTATTTGAATACGCTGCTTAAAGGTGAGTGATCCGGACAGAGGAATGCGAGGCGAACACGCAACAGGTGAACCATTTCCCGTTCAGACGGTTAGCCAAGCCAGACTTTACGGAGAGGGCTGGCATGAGCACCCATGGACTGAAGGAGGCGGTCGTTCGACCGTTGCATTGGCTATTGCTGGCGTTCCCGATCGCGCTGTTCACCTTCGCCCTGGTCACTGACATCGCCTATCTGAAGACGGCCGAGGTCCAGTGGACGAACTTCTCGGCCTGGCTGATTACCGGAGCGCTGGTGTTCGGCGGTGTCGCAGGCCTGTTTTCGATCTTTGATTTCGTCGTCGGCCTGCGCCACGGGCGGTCACGGCGGGCGACGGTGCATCTGGTCGCGCTCGCGCTGGCCTGGGTGCTGGGGCTGGTGAACGCCTTCAAACACAGCCAGGACGCCTGGAGCTCTGTCGGAGCCTTCGGTCTGATCCTGTCGATCCTCTGCACAATCCTGGTCCTGGTCGCCGGCTGGACCGCCTATGCCGCGCGGGAGAGCGTCCGATGAACAAGAACCTGCTCGCCGCCAGCGCCGCCACCCTGGCCATGGCCCTGACGGTCGCATCCTGCGGCAACGCCAGCGATCCGAAACTGAATCAGACCGGCGCGACGCCCGACCTGCCGAAGGTCAACGAGACGCTAGTGCCGCCGATGAAGATCAGCCCGCCGGCAGGCTGGAACGGCGAGACGCCGACGGTGCCGCAGGGCTTTACGATCAGCGCCTTCGCCACAGATCTCAAGATTCCGCGTCAGATGCTGGTCCTGCCCAACGGCGACGTCCTGATCGCCGAGGGGCGCGGCGGCCATGCGCCCGCCATGCGGCCCAAGGATGTGATCGCCGGCGTCATCAAGAAGCAGGGCAACACCAAGATCAAAGGCGGCAACCGCATCACCCTGGTGCGCGACGTGAACAACGATGGCACGCCCGAACTGCGGACCGTTCTCGTGGACAACCTCGATGCGCCCTACGGCCTGGCCTATGTCGACGGCTATCTCTATGTCGCCGAACAGGGAGCGCTGGTTCGCTTCGCCTTCCAGCCGGGCCAGACCGGCATTGCGACGCCTGCCGAGCGAGTGACCGAGCTGCCGTCGCGCATCAACCACCACTGGACCAAGTCCCTGACCGCCAGCGCGGACGGGTCGAAGCTGTATGTCGGCACCGGCTCGAACTCCAACATCGGCGAGCGCGGCATGGCGGTCGAGGAAGAGCGCGCTACCGTGTGGGAGATCGACCGGGCGACCGGCGCACGGCGCACGATCGCCACCGGCATTCGCAATCCAACGGCCCTGGCCATCGAGCCCACGACCAATCTGTTGTGGTCTGTGGTCAATGAGCGGGACGAACTGGGGCCGCAACTGGTCCCGGACTATCTGACCCAGGTGCGGGACGGGGCCTTCTACGGCTGGCCCTACAGCTATTGGGGCCAGAACCGGGATCCGCGCGTGATGCCGCAGAACCCCGAGATGGTCGCCAAGGCCATCCGGCCGGACTACGCCCTGGGATCGCACGTCGCCGCCCTGGGCTTGGACTTCGCCCGGAATGGCGGCTTTGGCGGGCCGTTCGCCAACGGCGCCTTCATCGGCATGCACGGCAGTTGGAACCGCCAGGATCCGTCCGGCTACAAGGTCGTCTGGGTGCCGTTCAACGCCGGCCGTCCGGCGGGTCAGCCCATCGACTTCGCCACAGGCTTCCTGAAGGACGGCAAGGCGCGCGGACGCCCGGTCGGCGTTGCGTTCGATGGGAACAAACGTGTGCTGTTCATTGCCGACGACCTGTCGAATACAGTTTGGCGGATTGCTCCCACCTAATAAGCGAAGGGTTGGTTACCACTCACCAACGATCTGGTCGCGGGTCATTCGCGTCAGTAGGGCTGACGGACGGATATACGCATGATTTGTTACACCTTTGGTTCTAGCGTCGCACAGTAACGAAATTGGGGCTTTTCGCTGCCGTGATCGATCACGAAGACTGTCGAACGTCATGATAACAACAATAGGGCGAAGCAACAAAGACACCTGCTGCCTTAATCATCCTTATGGATAGAGATGGCATGCTTTTTTTTCGCGCAGCGGTCAATCCGATCGAAGAACCGGTGCCGGGCGTCGCGACAGGGCGTGCAGGGCCGCCACACCGCCGCCCAGAGCCGCGACGCCCGTGGCGCTGGTGAGAAGAAGAACGACGCCGGTCCAGTCCACGCTCCAGGTCGCCTTGAACGCGAGGGTCACGACAGGCCAGGCGCCGGCGGCGCCGAGAAGGAGGCCGGCCAGACCGGCGATGGCGCCGACCAGGCTGTACTCAACGAGGTAGGCGGTCAGGATCTGGGCGTGGGAGCCGCCCAGCACCTTGAGGACGGCGGCCTCGCGCGCCCGCTCACGCACGCCCGCCGCAATGGCCCCGATCAGGACGAGCAGGCCCGCGAGACCGGCGACGGCCGCGGCCCCGCGAATGGCCAGGGCGAGACGGTCGAACAGGGTGGCGGCGGCCTCGAGCTGTTCTCGGACGCTGATGATGTTCACCTCTCGAAAGTCTGCGCCCAGCGCCTGGGTCAGGGCGTGTTCTTCGGCGGGGGAGGCGCGGGCGATGGCGACGCTGCGCGGATTGGCGCCTTGGATGGCGGCTGCGTTCAGGACGAGCAGAAAGTTGGTCCCGAACCCACCCGGCTCGGTCCGACGAAGGGCGGCGATGCGCACATCCATCTCGCGGCCCAGCAGTTGCAGGGTCAGGCTGTCGCCCACCCTGAGATCGGCGGCCTTGGCCAGATCCCGAGAGAGCGCGATCTGAGGCGGACCGGCATAGTCGGCGGCCCACCATTTGCCGGACACGACATTCGCATCGTCCGGCGCGCCGGCTAGGGCGGACAGGAGAATATCCTGATCGAAGGCCCAGCGTTCGCCTTGAGGCAGGGCGTCCACATCGACCGGCGCGCCCTTCAACCGCACGATCCGCCCGGTCAGCAGGGGAAGGCGCCGATAGCGATCCGGTCCGGGCGTCGCCATCACCTTCGCCACCGCCGCATCGAACGCCGCGCCGCGATCAGCGGGGATTTCCGTGAAGACGACGGATGGGGCCGATCGTGGTGCGACCTCGGTGATCTGACTCAGCAGGCTGGATTGGATCAGGACGACCATGGCCAGAAGCGCGACGCCCAGGCCGATGGCGGGGGAGGCGGTGCGCGCCGCCGAGCGCGGCCCGGCGAGATTGGCAAGTCCCAGCCGCACCGCCCCGCCGGCGTGTCGTCTCAAACGCCCGGCCAGGAAGGCCGCCGTACGGCCGAGCGCCCACAGAAGGGCGAAGGCGACGACCGTGCCGCCGATCAACGCCGCCGCTGCAAGCTTGGACGGCGCAGACCAAAGGGCCAGACCCGCCAATCCCATAGCGGCCAGGACAGCGAAGACCAGTTCGACGCCGAGAACCGGTCGGTCGGTAAGCTGGCGACGGAACAAGGCGGAAGGCGGTGTGGCGCGGGCGCGGGCCAGGGGTGCGAGCGCGAAGGCGGCGGCCGCCAGAAGGCCGAATGCTCCGGCCTTGACCAGTGGTGCCGGATAGACCGCGACGAGGGCGGGGATGGGCAGGCTGTCCTTCGCCAGCACGCCGATGACCAGCGGTGCGACGGCCCCGATCAACAGCCCGATAGCGACCCCGACGGCGGCCAACACGCCGATCTGGATCAGATAGATGTCGCGGATCAGCCCGCCCTCGGCGCCGAGTGCCTTCAGCGTCGCGATCGACGGTTTGCGCCCCTCAAGATAGGCCGAGACAGCGCCCCCGACGCCGAGCCCGCCGGCCACCAGGGACGCAAGACCAATGAAGCCCAGGAAATACTCCAAATGATCGATCAGCCGTCCGGCGCCGGCGGCGGCCTCCGACCGATCCCGGGCTTCGAGCCGGCTCTGCGGAAACCGTTTTTCGACGCCAGCGATGGCGGCCTTGGGGTCGACGTCGCCGGGAAGGGCGATGCGCACAGCCTCGCCGAACAGGCCGCCGGGCGCGAGCAGGCCGGCCTGTTCGACGGCGGGGACCGTCGTCACCACGCGCGGCCCGAGCGCAAAGCCCCGGCCAAGTCGGTCAGGTTCGGCCAGAAGGACGGCGCGGGCGACGTACCGCGCGCCGCCGACGGTGAAGGTGTCGCCGAGCTTGAGATTCAATCGGTCCAGCAGGCCCTGTTCGACGACGGCCCCCGCTATACCGTTCTCGACGCGCAAGGCTGTAGCCAGATCCGGGGCGCCCGACAGTTCGACCGCGCCGACCAAGGGATAGGCGGCGTCGACCCCGCGCATATCGACCAGACGACGCTGGCCGGTTCCGGTTTCGGCCATGCCGTTGGCTCGCACCGAATAGGCCACGGGTCCGATCGCGGCGAAGGCGGCGCGTTGGTCGGGGCTGAACCGGCCCTGGTCGAGGCTGAACACCACATCGCCGCCGAGAATCTCCCGCGCCTGACTGGCCAGCCCCTGGCGGAAGGCCTCTGCGGTCGATCCCGAGGCGGCGATCGCCGCCACGCCCAGCGCCAGACAGGCCAGAAAGATTCGAAATCCCGCAACTCCGGAACGGAGTTCGCGGCGGGCGAAGCGGAAGGCGAGCCTCATGCAGAGGCCTGCGCCGGGGCGACGATCTGGCCGTCGCGCATCGTCACGATCCGGTCCGCGCGCGCGGCGAGACGGTCGTCATGGGTCACCATGACCAGGGCCGCGCCGCTGTCGCGCACGAGGTCGAACAGCAAGTCGGCGACCAAAGCGCCGTTGGTCCCGTCCAGATTTCCGGTCGGTTCGTCAGCGAACAGCAGTTCGGGCCCGACCGCCAAGGCGCGGGCCAGGGCGACACGCTGCTGCTCGCCGCCGGACATCTGGTGCGGATAGTGCGACCGCCGGGCGCCCAAGCCGACCCGCTCCAGCCAACTGCGCGCCAAGGCCACAGCCCCCGGCCTGTGGGCCAACTCCAGCGGCGCGGACACATTCTCCTCGGCCGTCATATTGGGCAGGAGGTGGAAGCTTTGAAAAACCAGAGCGGCGCGCCCCCGACGCAGGCGGGCGCGGCCGTCCTCGCCCAGCGCGGCCATATCCTGACCGAACAGCATGGCTTGGCCCCGGGTCGGGGTTTCCAGCCCTGCGGCGATGGAAATCAGCGAGGATTTGCCCGATCCGGAGGGGCCGACGATGGCGACCGTCTCGCCCGGCGCTACGATCAGGTCCACGCCGCGAAGGATTTCCACGGGTCCTGCCGCTGAGGGCAGGGTGAGGACGACGCCGTCGAGGACGAGCGGAGCGGCTGAAGCCATCGATATGTCGCCTGCTGGATTGGGAGGAGGAAAGCTGGTCCCTATATGGGGGGTGCAGATCATGACTCCAAAGCCCCCTTCGCCCATGCCGTCCATGCGCCGCCGCTCGCTCCTGACCGGAGGGGTGGGGCTCATTCTTGCCGGATGCAGCGCCTCGAAAGAGGACACGTCAAAAGAGCCGGCTAAGCCCTCGGTGTCGCCTTCACCCACGGCTGCACCTTCGGACGGGCCGGAAAAGATCGTGACGATGCTGGGCGATTCCATCACCGCCGGCTTCGGCCTGCCATCGGTCGAGGCTCTGCCGGTGCGCCTAGAAGAGGCGTTGAGGGCAAAGGGGCTCCGGGTGAGGGTTCGCGGCGCCGGGGTTTCGGGCGACACGACCGGCGGCGGGCTGGCCCGGGTCGGCTACAGCGTCCAGGACGACACCGACCTGTGCATCGTGGCCCTGGGAGGCAATGATATGCTTCAGGGCGTGGATCCGAAAACGGTCCGATCCAATCTGGAGGCCATCATAACGTCGCTGAAGGCGCGCGATATTCCCGTCCTGCTCGCAGGTATGAAGGCTCCGCCCCAGTACGGCGCCTATGCCGCCGAGTTCGATCGCATCTTCGCGGACCTGGCGCGCAAGGAAGATGTTCCAACCTATCCCTTCCTGTTGGAAGGAGTGGCCCTGGATCGCCGCTACAATCAGCCAGACGGCATCCACCCCAACGCCGAAGGCGTGCGCGTCATCGCCGACGGATTGGCGCCGGTCGTGGCGTCGGCTCTGTCTGGGGGGTAGGCAGGCTGCGAAGGTCATGGGATCGCTCTTGATGCCTAGGCGTCCCATTGCCACCTCCAGTCTGTCCTTCTTGGGCGTGTCCTCCCAAACAGGCTTTCGGCCCCGTCGCCCTGTGCGACGGGGCCTATTTTTGCCCGAAACGACTCACGCCCGAGCGCCTTATGCCCAAAGCCAACGACACCGTGCATCTGCGCTTCACGCTGACGGGTGAAAGCGGCCCATTCTGGCAGACGAATGCAACGATCCCCTCAGTAGGCGGTGGCACGGCTCTGCTCGACGGCCTTGGATCGTCAGATCGCCGCGCGCATGACTGATCTTCGCCGGTCAGGAGATGCGCGCTGAACGCTCGACTTCGAGGTGCGGGCGCGGCCTTAGTTTTGATTCAGACTCGAGCCGTCTGTCGCCGACCGATGAAACAAGCGCCACCAAGGCTTCCAGGGGTTCAGGTGGTGTTCGTGGTGACGGCCGAAATGGAAGCAGGTCAGCAACGACAGGACCGGGCCGAAGGGACTGGTGCGGGCGTTGTGGTGGTCGGGGAAGGCGTCGTCGCTATGCCGGTGCGGCAGCCAGGTGCCGAAGGTGAAGAGCTGTAGCGCCGAGAGCAGCGCGGGCGCGGCCCAGAAGACCAGAAGATTGGGCATGCGGGCGCCGAGGATGAGCACCGCAACGGCCACGAGCACCGTCAGAACGGCCAGTTCTCGCCAGCCGAAATAGGTGCGGAAGAAGCCGTAGAACCAGGGCAGGAAGGCGCGGGGGGCGTCGGCGTGAAAATCGGGATCGTCCGCCGTGCCGGGCGCGGCGTGATGGGCGTGGTGGGCCGTCTTCAAGGGCGCGAACCGAAAACCGGCGTAGAGGGCCAGCGCCAGGCTGCCGATCGCGGTGTTCAGCCGGGGGCGGCCCGGCGCCAGAGATCCGTGCATGGCGTCGTGGGCGACGATGAACAGGCCGACGGACAGCCACGTCTGGACGGCGACGATCAGCGGAACGGTCAGGACGCTCCAGATCGTCCAGCGATGAAAATAGACGCCGTAGGTATGCAGGCTCAGCCAGGCCGCCGCGATCAGGCCAGCCAGCGTCAGGCCGATCAGGGCCTGGTTCGGGACGACCCTTGACGTTGACGTGACGGCGGACATGGCGCGACACTTAGCGCATCGCGGCCCGGTAAGCATCCTGTTCGCTTGCCGCATGCGTCCGCGCGTGCCACCTGTCTGGAATGCAGGTCGACGCCTTTGACACTTCCGCGCCGGACCTTCTGCTGGTCGGCGGCGGCCTGGCCAATGGCCTGCTGGCGCTGCGGCTGTCACAGGTCCGTCCTGATCTGGATGTGCGAATCGTAGAGGCGGCGCAGACCCTGGGCGGGGTCCACACCTGGTCCTTCTTCGACAGCGACCTGACGCAGGATCAGCGCGACTGGATCGCGCCTCTGGTGGTGCATCGCTGGCCGGGATACAGCGTCCGTTTTCCCCAGTTCGAACGCGCGCTGTCGACGCCCTATTGCAGCGTCACGGCCGAACGGTTCGCGGCGGTGGTCGAGGCGGCCTTGCCCGGAAAGATCATGCTGGGCGCGCCGGTCGCCTCGGTGTCGCCGACCGAAGCGGTGCTGGCTGATGGACGGCGTTTGAGCGCCAAGGCGGTGATCGATGGGCGCGGGCCGACCGCGACGCCGGATCTGGCGCTGGGTTTCCAGAAGTTCGTCGGGCTGGAGGTGCGGCTGGCGGCGCCGCACGGCCTGACCACGCCCATCGTCATGGACGCCTGCGTCGATCAGGCCGGGGGCTACCGATTTCTCTACACCCTGCCGTTCGATGATCGCACGCTGCTGATCGAGGATACGCGCTACACCGACGGGGATGCGCTCGATCGCGAGGCGTTCCGTCAGGGTGTGCTGGATTACGCCCGCGCGCAGGGCTGGGAGATCGAGACGGTCTTGCGCGAGGAGGACGGCGTCCTGCCCGTGGCGCTTGACGGGGACATCGGCGCGCATTTGTCGCGGATGGGGCCGACGGCGCTCAGCGGTCTGCGCGCCGGGCTGTTTCACCCGACCACCGGCTATTCCCTGCCGGACGCCGTGCGCCTGGCCGACCGTCTGGCGCGGGATTTCGAGCCCGCGACCGTCGCTGAAGACATCCGCCGCCATGCGCATGACGTATGGGCCGGACGAGGCTTTTATCGGTTGCTGAACCGGATGCTATTCCGTGCGGCGCGGCCCGATGAGCGATACAGGGTGTTGGAGCGGTTCTATCGTCTGCCCCAGCCATTGGTCGAACGCTTCTACGCCGCTGGATCCACCCTTGCCGACAAGGCGCGGATCCTGAGCGGAAAACCCCCGGTGCCGATCGGCGCCGCACTGACCTGTCTGGTCGAAAAAGGACGTGCGTGATGCGGGCTGCAGTAATCGGATCGGGCTTCGGAGGCTTGTCACTGGCCATACGGCTGCAGTCGGCGGGCATTCAGACCACGGTGTTCGAGGCCCGCGATCTGGAGGGCGGCCGGGCCTACGTGTTCAAAGACAAGGGCTATACCTTCGACGCCGGTCCCACCGTCATCACCGACCCGTCGGCGCTTGAGGAATTGTTCGAGGCCAGCGGCCGCAAGCTGTCGGACTATGTCGAACTGCTGCCGGTCGCGCCCTTCTATCGGCTGTGCTGGGAAGACGGCGACGTCTTCGACTACGTCAACGATCAGGACGAGCTGGACCGCCAGATCGTGGCGCGCAATCCGGCCGACAAGGAAGGCTATCGCAAGTTCCTGGCCTATTCGCAGGACCTGTTGAAGGAAGGCTATCTGAAGCTGGGGGCCGTGCCGTTCCTGGACTTCGCCAGCATGGTAAAGGCGGCGCCGGAGCTGATGCGGCTTCAGGCCTGGCGATCGGTCTATGACAAGGTCGCCAGCTATATTCAGGACGAGCACCTGCGTCAGGCATTCAGCTTTCACTCCCTGCTGGTCGGCGGCAATCCGTTCGCGACCTCGTCGATCTATGCGCTGATCCATGCGCTTGAGCGGCGCTGGGGCGTGTGGTTCCCGCGTGGCGGCACCGGGGCCCTGATCCAGGCCATGGTGCGTCTGCTCAAGGATCTGGGCGGGGAAGTCCGCCTGAACAGTCCAGTCGAGCGCATCACCATGGTGAACGGGCGCGGGACCGGCGTAGTGGTTAATGGCGAGACGCTGGCCTTCGACATGGTCGCCTCCAACGCCGACGTGGTTCATACCTATCAGCGCCTGCTGGGTCAGGAACCGCGCGGTCAGAAGGAGGGCGCCAAGCTGGCGTCGCGACGTCACTCCATGTCGCTGTTCGTCATCTATTTCGGCCTGAAGCGCGTCCATCCGGAGGTGCGCCACCACACGGTGCTGTTCGGGCCGCGCTATCGCGAGCTGATCGCCGAAATCTTCAAGGGGCCGGATCTGCCCGACGATTTCTCGCTGTATCTGCATGCGCCGACGCGGACCGATCCGTCACTGGCCCCGGAAGGCTGCGATGCCTTCTATGTGCTGGCGCCCGTGCCTCACCTGGCCTCAGCGGACATCGACTGGGAGGTCGAGGGGCCGCGCTATCGTGACCGGATCCTGGCCTATCTGGAAGAACGCTACATCCCCGGCCTGACGGCGGACCTGGATACTTGCCGCATCTTCACGCCGGTCGATTTCCGCGACCAACTGAACGCCCACCAGGGTTCGGCCTTCTCGCTGGAGCCGATCCTGACCCAGAGCGCGTATTTCAGGGTGCACAACCGCGACGATCAGATCCCCAATCTGTATTTCGTGGGCGCCGGCACCCACCCCGGCGCGGGCGTGCCGGGCGTGGTCGGATCGGCCAAGGCCACCGCCGCCCTGATGATCGAGGACGCGAGGCAGCCGGCATGACGGACGCCGTCCTGGATCACAGCCGCCAGTCGATGGAGCAGGGATCCAAGAGCTTCGCCGCCGCCGCGCGCCTGTTCCCGGCGGCGATCCGGGACGACGCCTGGATGCTGTATTCCTGGTGCCGGCACTGCGACGACGAGATCGACGGCCAGGTACTTGGCCACGGCGCGGTCGGCATCGATCCGGTGCTGGCCGGCAAGAAGCTGGACGAACTGCGTTTGCGCACCGCCGCCGCCCTGGCCGGTGAGCCGCAGACGGACCCGGTCTTCACCGCCTTCCAGCGCGTGGCCATGCGTCACGGCATTCCAGCCGACGAGGCGATGGACCTGTTGCAGGGGTTCGAGATGGACGTGGTCGGCCGGCGTTACGACACGCTGGAGGACACGCTGGACTATGCCTATCATGTCGCGGGCGTCGTCGGCGTGATGATGGCGCGGATCATGGGCGTGGACGATGCGCCGACCCTGCGACGCGCCCAGGACCTGGGTCTGGCGTTCCAGTTGACAAACATCGCTCGCGACGTGGTCGAGGACGCGAAGGGCGGGCGGGTCTATCTGCCCGGCGCCTGGCTGGACGAGGTGGGCGTGCCGCGCGATCAGGTCGATCAGCCCCAGCACCGCGCCGCCGTGGCCAAAACGGCGCAGCGTCTGGTGGCGGCGGCCGAGCCCTTCTACGCCTCGGCGCGGTGGGGGCTGCGCGATCTGAACCCGCGTTCGGCCTGGGCCATCGCCACGGCGCGCGGCGTCTATCGTTCGATCGGCCGCCATGTGTCGCGCGCCGGCGTGACCGCCTGGGACGGACGGACGTCGGTCGACAAGGCAGGCAAGCTCATGCTGCTGGGGCGGGGCGGTCTGATCACCCTGTGGTGCAAGACGCTGGACGCCTGGCGCGAGCCGCCGCCGCGCCCGGCCTTGTGGACCCACGTCTGACGATCAGCGGGCGGCGCGCCGCCGCTCCAACATCAGGGCGACCGCAAGGCCGCCTGCGCCCAGACCGGCCATGACCGCCCAGGCAGCGAGGACGGTCGAGGTGAACTCGCCGCGCCAGATCACGGCCTGATAGGCCTCGATGGCCCAGGCGTGGGGCGTGATCCAGCCGAGGTCGCGGAAGGCCTCGGGCATCAGAAAGCGCGGGGCCATCGATCCGCCCAAGGCGGCCAGAAGCAGGACGACGAAGGTCGTCAGCGGCTGGGCCTGCTCACGCGATCGACACGCCGCCGTCAGAGCCAGGGCCAGGCCGGCGCCGCAGAAACCGACCGCCAAGGCGGTGACCGCCGTCGCCGCCATCTGCCAGGGTTCGAGGACGGGCAGCTTGACCCAGGCGGCGACGAACACAGCCGCCGACTGCATCACGCCCACCGCCGTCAGCCAGGCAGCCCGTCCGGTGAGGATGGGCGCAAGGCCGCCGCGCGCCAGGGCAAGGCGTGACTGAAGACCGGACCGCCGCTCGTCCAGCCCGCCCATCGCCCCGTGCATGGCGGCGAAGAAGACGAACATGACGCTGACCGCGCCCGCATAGTAGGTCGCCTGCACATCACCCTGGGGACCGATCTGCAGGGTCTGAACGCGCGGTGCGGGTCGTGCGACCTGCCCCGACAGGGCGGCGGCCATCGGCTCCAGCCGCGCCTGAAGCGCCGACGCCGCCACGTCTCGGCCGGCGGCGGAGACGATCACCAGCTTCGGCGGTCCCTGCGTCGAAGGCTGGATCAGTATGCCGGCGTCAGCGCGACCGTCGATGACGGCGCGGTCGAAGGCCTCGCGATCTTCGACGATGCGAAGACGATCGCCCATGTCCTTCGACACCGCCTCGCGGACCGCCGCCGTCGCGGGCGTGCGCGACGCGTCATGCAGGACGACGGTGGTGTCGATATCGCCCCGCGCGCCCGCGCCGAAGATCGCCGCGAACAAAAGATAGACCAGGGGCGGCAGCAGCAGGGTCAGGATCACGCCTGCGCGGTCGCGCCAAAACCCTCTCGCCCAGGCGGCCGCCACCGCCATCATGACGGAGCCTGCGACAGCTGTGCGACCAGATCGTCCAGGCCGGGGCGGCGCACGGCGACCTCGCCATCCTCGCCATCGACGACGGCGGCCAGCATCTGGGCGATGGCCAGTGCGTCCTCGCAGAGCCGACGCCACTCCAGCCCGTCTTCGGACGCGGTCAGCCCCGCCTGGGCGAACCATTGGGCCGCGGGGGCCGACGCCGGTCGGGTCAGGCGAATGCTGAGCAGCCGGGCTGAACCGAAGGCACGATGCAGCAACGCGTTCGGCGCGCCTTCCGCCAGAAGTCGCCCCTGCGCCAGGACGCCGATCCGGTCGGCCGTATCGGCCACGAAGATGGCGTCATGGCTGATCAGCAGGCAGCCGGCGCCGGCCTTTGCAGTTTCGCGCAGGGCGACGGACAGGACGCCGCGGGTCTCCGCATCCACGCCTTCCGTCGGTTCGTCGGCGATCAGCAGGTGCGGTTGCCCGACCAGGGCGGCGCTGAGGTTGGCGCGCCGCTTCCAGCCGCCGGAGAGGGTGCGCACCGGCTGGTCCGCACGCGGGCCGCAGCCGGTCAGATCGAGTGCGCGGTTCACCGCCGCGCTGCGATCTCGCTTGGGTAC
Source organism: Brevundimonas sp. ASV9 (assembly GCF_016429195.1). Taxonomy (GTDB): domain Bacteria; phylum Pseudomonadota; class Alphaproteobacteria; order Caulobacterales; family Caulobacteraceae; genus Brevundimonas. The sequence continues at coordinate 60,726 of NZ_JAELUF010000002.1, read as the reverse complement.
GCCGCACAGGCGCGCCGTGACATCGACGTTCTCGCGCGGCGACAGGGCCGGGAACAGGGCGCTGTCCTGCGGCGCCAGCCCGATGCGCCCGCGTGCTCCGCCGCCTTCACCCAGGACGACACGCCCGCGCCGCGCGGGCAGCAGACCCGAAGCGACACGCGCCACCGTGGACTTGCCCGCACCATTCGCCCCGAGCAGGGCATAGACCTCGCCCGCAGCGATGCGGAGGCTGAAGCCGGTCAGCACGGATCGGCCGTCATAGCCCGCATCGATCCCGCTCAGCGACAGGGCCGGCGCGACGTCAGACCCCAAGTTCGGCCTGCTGGAATAGGTCCAGAACGTAGAGGGCCAGGGGGCTGTCATGGCCGACCGCCTTGACCGCCTTGGCCAAGGATTGCCGCACCGCCGCGCGAGTCCGGCATTCGCCCCACAGATCGACGAAGGTGGTGGTGTCGTCGTCTTGGCCCACATCCTTGCCGACCGCATCGACGGTCGAACAGACATCCAGCAGATCGTCGCAAAGCTGGAAGGCGAAGCCGATCGCCTCCCCAAAGACCGACAGCCGCGCCAGATCCTGCGCGTCGCCGCCGCCGAGCAGACCGCCGCCGCGCACGGTGGCGACGAACAGGGCGCCGGTTTTCAGATCGTTGATCTGGCGTAGGGCGGTTTCGTCGCGATCCTTCGCGTCGTCGCGCAAGTCGCGCATCTGACCTTCGGACAGACCCTCGAAGCCGATCGCCTGCGTCAAAAGGTCCAGGGCCGCCAGACGCGTTTCCGCCGGCGCAGGGGTCTGCAGCACCAGACGGGTGGCCTGGTTCAACAGGGCCACGGCCGCCAGAACCGCAGTATCCTCCCCATGGCGACGGTGCAGGGTCGGCTGGCCCCGACGCAGCGAGGCGTCGTCCATGCACGGCAGATCGTCCAGAACCAGCGACGCGGCATGGACCATTTCCAGCGCGCAGGCATAGTCCAGGGCGTCTTCCGGCTCGCCGCCGACATGCGCCGCCGCCAGCATGGCCAGCACCGGCCGGACGCGTTTTCCCTGTCCCAGCAAGGCCTCGCGGGCCGCCGTGGACAGCAGGCCGCCGTGCGCCGGGGCGACCTCGGCCAGGCGCGCCTGCACCTGCACACGCAGATCGTCGGGGTCGCAGGATGCGCCCGCCAGAGGCGGTTGGCGCCGGATGCCGACGATGGCCATACAGATCTCCCATAGTCGCCGACGTCGCGTTGCGACCACGCGCCGAACCCTTATGATGGCATACGGCATCACGACCGCGTCGGATGCAACCCGCCAGGAGCCGTTTGCGATGTCCACCGACGCCGATGCCTTGATCCGGCGCAAGGACGAACACATCGACCATGTGCGGGCCGGGCGAGGCGTCAGCCAGACGACATCGGGTCTGGACGCCGTCCGTTTCGTTCACGACGCCCTGCCGGATCTGGATCATGACGCGATCGATCTGGCCACGCGCTTTCTGGGGCGGCGGGTCGCCTTGCCGTTCCTGATCAGTTCGATGACCGGCGGGCCGTCGCGGGCCGAGGCGATCAATGCGCGTCTGGCCGAGGCCGCCCAGGCGCTAGGCGTCGTTCTGGCGGTCGGCTCGCAGCGCGTCGCGCTGGAGACGAAGGGCGGTTTGGGCCTGGGGCTGGATCTGCGACGCCGGGCCCCCGATGCGATGATCCTGGCCAATCTGGGCGCCGTGCAGTTCGCCTTGGGTTATGGCGTCGACGAGGCGCGTCGGGCCATGGAGATGATCGGCGCCGACGCCCTGATCCTGCATCTAAACCCATTGCAGGAGGGCGTTCAGCCCGAGGGCGATCGCGATTGGCGCGGCGTGGCGCGAGGCATCGAGCAGGTTGCGGCGGTCTTCCCGGGCCGTCTGATCGTCAAGGAGACGGGCGCCGGCCTGTCGGGCGCGGTGGCGCGTCGCCTGGCGGACATGGGCGTCGCCGCACTGGACGTCGCCGGGGCGGGCGGCACCAACTGGGGCCTGATAGAGGGTGCGCGAGCCACGGGCGGTCGGGCGGAAGCGCTGGCCGCGCCCTTCGCCGGCTGGGGCGTACCGACGGCCCGCAGCCTGGCAGATTGCGCCCAGGCCGCGCCGGAACTGGATTTGATCGGGTCGGGCGGCATCCGCGACGGGCTGGATGCCGCGCGTGCGATCCGGCTGGGCGCCTGTCTGGTCGGCCAGGCGGCGGGCGTGCTCGAGGCGGCGCTGACGTCGACCGAGGCGGTGGTCAATCATCTGGACTTGATGGCGGCTCAGCTGAGACTGGCCTGTTTCTGCACCGGGTCGGCGGACCTTGCCGCCCTGGCTCAGGCGCCGTTGCTGGAAGCGCCGCGTTTCTGAGACAGTTCGGCCTTCAGCGCCCGCGCCGACCGCACCCACAGAAAACCGAACGACACGCAGCCCTCGCGCGTCCGCACTGCGTGGTGCAGCCGGTGGGCCTGAATGCGTCGCGTCCAGAACGCCGAGCGCCCCACGATCCCTGTCGGGAAACGGCGATGCACCAGCCCGTCGTGGAAGAAGAAATAGATCAGTCCATAGGCTGTGACACCCAGGCCGATCGGCAGCGCCCAGGGCCAGACGTGCAGACCCAAGGCGACGAGGATGATGGCCGGGGCGGCGAACACCACTGCGAACAGGTCGTTCTTTTCCAGCACCTCGTCGTGCGGCTCATGATGGCTGCGGTGCCAGGTCCACAGCAGGCCGTGCATGACATAACGATGCATCGCCCAAGCGAAGACCTCCATCCCCAGGAAGGTGGCGAGGAACAGCAGGATCATCGTCGGCCAGGACATGACCCATCATAGGCGCTTTGGGGTCCGCGCGTCACGACTTGACCCGACGCGACGTTTCGCCGTCTGTGCGCCCATGTTGAAGGACCTGTTCGTCACCACCCTCGCGCTCAGCCTGATCATCGGCGTGCGCTATCTGTTGGTTGGCATTGTGACGCATGGCTTGCTGTGGGGCGGAGCGGGACGGGGGCGTCAGCTGAACCACAGGCCGCCGGCGGCGAAACGCATCCGCGCCGAAGTCGTCGCGTCCCTGATCGCCTGCCCGATCTACGCCCTGCCAGCCGCATTCGTCATCGAACTCTGGAAGCGCGGCGGGACGGCGATCTACGACGATATCCAAGCCTGGCCGCTATGGTGGCTGCCCGTCAGCTTTGTCGTCTACATGCTGGCCCACGACGCCTTCTACTATTGGGTCCACCGCGGGCTGCACCACCCACGCATCTTCCCCTGGGCCCACGCCGAACATCATCGGTCGCGCGACCCCAGCGCCTTCGCCTCCTTCGCCTTCGATCCGGCCGAGGCCATCGCCACGGCCTGGTTTCTGCCAGCCCTGACCCTCTTCATCCCAATTCATTGGGGCGTGGCGCTGGCGCTGCTGACCCTGATGACCGCCACCGCCGTCTTGAATCACGCCGGCCGAGAAGTCTGGCCCGCGTCCTGGCTGAAACGCGCCCCGCTGTGCTGGATGATAACCGCCACCCACCACGACGCGCACCACAAGCGCTTCAATGGCAACTATGGCCTCTACTTCCAGATGTGGGATCGATTAGCCTCGACCGAGGTGTCGAGCTGGCGCGAGGCTGCATCTGGATTTGCGTCGTCGCCGCCGCATTCTAAGCCGTGACGAACAACGCTGCCTAACGGTCAATGCCCGTCGGAAACCACAGCGCCAAGCGGCCATCTTGGTGAGATTTGGATTGCAGAAGTAGGAGTTCAAATGGTGGCGAACAGAATGGCTGGATGGTTTTCAGGCCATTGGAGCCAGCGATTTGCGTGAGCCGTAGCTTCGCGTCGCGCTAATGCCGGACCGCCTACATGCCCAGCTCAAAGACGCGCCTCGCACAGACTGAAATTTGGGTAGAGAGGAGACTGACTTTAGGAACGGCTGTCATCACTTACGATCATAGGACTCAACCGCGATTATCGCGGTGTCCACCTCAGCGTCACGCCGATCGTGCGAGGACGCAAAGGCGTCATGGCTTGGGCGTCGGGGAGGCGGAAAGGGTCGCTGTAGGCGAAGGTGTTGGCTTCGGTGTCGAACAGATTGTCCACGAAGATCGTCGCGGTCCATGCCGATGCCTCGACGCCCAAGGCCAGTCTTCCCGTGCCGTAGTCGCCCATCCGATATTGCTGACGTCCGTCGAAGGTCAGGCGCGACGCGCCGACGTAGGACAGGCCGCCGTCGGCCAAAAGTTCAAGACGCTCGCTTAGCGGACGCCGCCAGCTGAAGCCGACATTCGCAGAAGCCCGAGGCACCCCAGGCAAGCTCGCGTCGCGACGGGAATCAAACCGCGCGCTGGGCGAGGTGATGCGCGGGTCGGCGACAAGCCCGTTGGCGAACAGCTCAAGCGTCTCGGTGGGACGCCAGTTGGCCTCGACCTCGAAGCCCTTGTCGGCCCCGTCGCCGACGTTGACGACATAGGCCAGGCCGCTGGGCAGGAACTGGTCGCTTTGCACATTGCGCCACCGCGCGGCGTAGACGGCGGCGCGCAGGCGGGTGCGACCGTCCGCCGACCGGTACTTGGCCCCCAACTCGGCGTTCCACAGGCTGTCCGGCTTGTACTGGCGCGCCGGTGAATCGGACAGGCCGCTGAAATCCTGACCGATGACGCCTGCGGTGTTGAAGCCTCCTGTCCTGTGGCCCTGGCTGACTAGGGCGGACAGAGTGAGGCGATCGCTGGGCTGCCAAGCGAGTGCGATCTTAGGTGTGAAGCCGGCGGATTCCCCGCGTCCGTCGAAGGATCGCGAGCGGCTGCCCTGGCGGACCAGAGAGGTGGTGTCGTATTCAAGGGCGTAGTAGCGGGCCCCGGCGGTCAAGGTCAGGTCGTAGGGCAGGTCCAGCGACGCCTCGCCGTAAAATGCGGCCTCTTTCAGCCGGTCGTGCCGCGCCTCCGAATAGACGGTGCGAGGTTCAGGCGTCAGCGCGGACAGGACGGGATTGGTGCGCGTGGTGTTGGATGACACCAGGCCGCCGGCCAGCCAGCGCCAGCGACCGATATCGGGAGAGGCGAAGTTGGCCTCGCCGACGACCAGGTGAATATCCTTGCCTTCGTCCAGCGCGCCGATGCGCCAGCCCGATCCAAAGCGACGAAGGGCGCTAGAGGCATCGTAGCGGCTCTTGAAGCCATGCTCCACGACCGAGACCGATGCATTTAGCCGGCCCCAGGCGCCACGTCCCTCGATCGAGGCCGAGCCTTGGTCGAAGCGGTTCTGATGCGGTTCTCGAACCAGATTGGCGCGTCGCAATGGACCCAGCCCTCGATAGACATAGTGGGTGTCTTCGGTGACGATCGACTGATGCACGACGCCGGCGCGCGCCGTCCAACCGGGCGAAATCACGAGCGCGGCGGACAGCCGGCCGCCGCGCCGCGTGCCGTCATTGACCCGCCTCAGGTTCAATTCGACGTCGTTGATATAGCCGCTGTAGGTCTCGCCATAGAGGGCAGCGCGGATCGCGGCGCGGTCGCCGGCGATCGCCAGGTTCGCGACCAGGCCATAGTCTGAGTTCCAGCCGCCGCCGTCAGTGCGCGACCGGGTCGCAGAGAGCGACAGGGATTCTTCGCCCATCGCCGGAGCTCGCGTGACGATGCGCACGACGCCGCCGATGGGGCCGGTGCCGTACAGCGTGCCTTGCGGTCCGCGCAGCACCTCGACCCGGTCGATGTCGATCAGCTTTAGATCCGGGTCCGGGGCGGCGTATGTCACCGGCGTCAGGTCGAGATACAGGCCGACGGTCGATTGGGTCAGACCGGTGAAGACGCCGTCCGATATGCCGCGCAGCAGGATCTTATTCCGGCCGGGGCCGAGATTGGTCACCGTCATGCCGGAGACGAGGCTGTCCAGGCCCTGCATGCCTGTAACCCCAGCGCGAGTAATGCGTTCGGCGCCGACCGCCGTCATTGCCGACGACGAGGACTGGATCAGTTCGGGTCGGCGGGGGGCGGTCACGACGACTTCGCTGACCTGCGCCACGTTTTCTGGCGGCGTCACAGCGGCGGCGGGGCGTGGGGTGATCGGTCGAGCGGGAGCGGGCGGCGCGCTCGGCTGCCTGCTGATGATCACAGCGCCGTCTTGGCGAATGGCGTGGCGACATCCGCTGCCCGCCAGCAATCGTGTGAGGGCCGCGTCCAGCGACATCCGCCCGCTGATCGCGGGGCTGATGCCGGCGCACGATGTCAAACTGCCGCCCAGTGAAACGCGGGCCTGAAGCGCCAGGTCCAGCAGGGCGTTGTCCACCGACTGGCGCGGGATGTAGATGTCGAGCAGACGCGCATCCGCCTGCGCCGGCGTGCTCAGGGCCGTTGTGGCGAACAGAAAGAGGCTGGGAAGAAGGGCGGCGGCGTATGGCTTGGACAGGGCGAGGCGTTGGGGCCGCCCGCCCTTAACCGACCTCACGGGCGTTGACGCGGACTTCACGCGTCGAGGCGTCCACGCGGACGGGGGCGAAATCCTGCAACTGCTTCAACATCACGGCCTCGTCGCCAATGCGAAGGGCGCCGGTGAAACGCAACGCCCGAGCCGATGTCGATAGCACGACCGGCTTGTCGAGATAACGCGAAAGATCGTCCGCGACATCAGTCATCGGTCGGTTGCGATAAACGAGAACGCCTTGTCGCCAAGGCGAAGTCTGGTCCGGAGACACTTGCGACAGGGCCGGGGTCTGTTCGCCGCGCTGCGCCAGCGCCTGACCGGCGACCAGGCGGACCTTGGGCCCGTTGACGGGGGTGACGGCGACGACGCCACGCTCCACGGCGACGGCGAAACGGTCGCCATGGTTCAGCACGTTGAATGCGGTCCCCAAAACCTCGACTTGATGATCGCCCGCAGCCACGATGAACGGATGGGCAGGGTCGTGGGCGATGTCGAAGGCGGCCTCGCCCTCGGTCAGCGACACCGAGCGTTTGTCGCCGTCGAACCGGACGTCCAAGGCGGAATGGCGGTTCAGATAGACGTGCGAACCATCCTCGAGCGCGACCGTCAGGGGCGCGTCGGTGGTGGCGTACACCTGCGAGCCCGGCGTGAGCCACAGGAACAGGCCGAAAGCCAGCATCACGCTGGCGGCGATGCCGATCGCCGCGCCCAGCCAGGGTGAACGCGGCTTGGCGCGACGTGCACGCGCGGCGGCGAGGTCGATGACCGGGGTCTCTGTTGCTGCGAGCGAGGCAGGGGCGTCCAGATCGACCCACAGACGCTCGACGGCGTCATAGGCGGCGGCGTGGGTCGGCGACGCCTCCAGCCAGTCCTGGAATTCCAGCCAGGCGGATTCGGGCGCCTCGTCGTCACGCAGGACGACGAACCAGTGCAGCGCCTTCTCCTCGATGTCGGTTTGTGCGGTCATCCGATCCCAGCCTGGAGGAACGCCGTGCAACGCGCCTCCTGATAGCAAGACGGCGCCGCCAAGCTTTCGCCTTCAGACAAATTCCCCCAGACCGTGAAAAGAATCGGCATCAGGGTTGAACCTTGCGGGAAAGAACGCGGAGCGCGTCCATCATGTGTTTCTCGACGGAACTGCGCGAAATGCCCATTTGGACGGCGACGTCGGCATAGCTGACCCCATCGAACTTGTGCAGGCGAAAGACCGTCTGGGTCTTGGCGGGCAGGGTGTCCAAGGCGGCGAGAAGGCGCGCCAGTTTCTCGCGCCCGGCGACGACCGCCTCTGCCGAAGGGGCCGCATCCAGGTCTTCGGCGGCGCCCGTCTCGTGGTTCAGCTGACGCCATTGGGCGTCGCGGTTCGCCGACCGTTGCCCGGACCGCCAGCGGTCCATCAGCAGGTTGGAAGTCAGGCGAAAAAGAAAGGCGCGGGGATTGTCCGGCGGCGGGTCGGGATCGAGCGACGAGACCTTCAGATAGATGTCCTGCAGCACATCATCGACATCGCCCGACGCGCCGCCCAGCCGCGCGCGGCAGAAGCGGGCCAGATCCTCGCGCTGCTCGAGATAGGCGGCGATCAGGAGATGCGCGGCAGGCGCGGTCAAACGGGCGAAGTCCTCTCGTGCAGCCAAACAGGCCAAGACCTTCAATGCCGTGACGATTTTCATGAGGCAAGGGTCGGTCGGCGGCGTCCTTGTCATGAAGGCGCCGTGTTACGGCGACGAGCAGGACCCAGATGCGCGCGTTTGCAGGACATGACGGCACGACGACCCCGGTTCTTTCGGTCGGCTAGGGCGTCGTTGTGTTCGATCTCTGGCGCTCGGGCTTCATCCGCCGTCCCTTAAGCAGCTTCATTGACCATGAGCCGCGCGCGGACGAGATCGTCTGGCTGCCGGACTGCGGACCGCATGCCTATGTCGCGGACCCATTCGGGATCACGCGCGACGGCGTGCTGACCGTCTTCGTCGAGGCGTTCGACTATCATGTGCGCCGCGGCGAGATTCATTATCGCCAGTATGACGCCAACGACCGGCTGGTGGGGCAGGGCGTGGCCCTGTCCGAGCCCTGGCACCTGTCCTATCCGACCCTGACCGAGGACGGCGGCCAACTCTATATGCTGCCGGAAGGCTACAAGAGCGGCGGGCTGATCCTGTATCGCTGCGTGCGTTTCCCGGACCAGTGGGAGGCGGTGGCCCGAATCGGCGAGGCGGCTGCGATCGATGCGACGGTGGTCAAGCACGACGGCCGGTGGTGGATGTTCCACGCCCTGCCCGGACCGGACGACCGGGCGATGCGCGAACTGCACGTCGCCTGGGCCGACAGCCTGACGGGGCCTTGGACGCCGCATTCGACCAATCCGGTGCTGAGCGGTTTCCAGAATTCGCGGCCGGGCGGCTCGGCGTTCGTCCATGACGGCGCGCTTCATCTGCCGGTGCAGGACTGCGCCGTGACCTATGGCGCGGCCATCAATCTGCTGCGGATCGATGTGTTGTCGCCGGACGCGTTTTCGGCGGTGGTCGTGAAACGGTTCGAGCCGGGCCATCTGCTGGACGGTTACGGCGACGGCTTTCACACCCTGTCCGGTCACGGCGACGTCACCCTCATCGATGTGAAGGGCATCCGCCAGTCGTCGGCGGAGCCATGGCTGAAGGCCGGCTTCAAGGCGCGTCGGCTGCTGGGCCTGAACGGGCCGCGCGGTAGTCGCGCCACCGGCGCCGCCATTCATCCCAAGATATTCGACACCGCTTCCGTTCGGAAGGAAGGCTAGACCATGCGTATCGCCGTCGTTCTGCCGCGAGGCTGCACCTTCTGTCCGGACAAGACCAACTCCATGGAGACGGTGGTGCGCACCCTGTCGGCGCACAGCCGTTTGAACCGGCTGGTGACGCTGATCGCCGATGCCGGCGGGCCGACGCCGACGGGCGTGCAGATGGTGACGGTGCCGGCCGGACTGGGGCGCAAGGCGCGAAACGCGGCCGTGGTCGACGTTCTGAAGAAACTGTCGCCGGACATTGTGGAATACCATCAGCAGCTGAAGGCGGCGTCGGAGTTGGCGCGGCAGTTGCCGGACGCGATCCACATTCTTTATCGCCACACGCGGATCAAGCCGTCGCGCAACCTGATCGAACGTTTACGATACGGTCGACGCCTGGCGCGGTTCGACCGGCTGGTGTTCGTCAGCCGGGCGGCGGGTGAAGAGTTCGCGATGGACTATCCGCGTTTGGCGGGACGCGTCTCGTCGGTTTGCAATCCGATCGAAAGCGACGCCTGGCGCGCATCGCCCGAGCAGCGCGAAAACCTGATCCTGTTTTCGGGACGGGCGATGAAGGACAAGGGGCTGGACCTATTCTGCGCCGCTCTGGCCGAGACGTTGGATCGTCATACTGACTGGCGCGGCGCACTGATGCTGGGCGACTGGGACAAGCATCAGGATTGGGCTGCGCCGCAGGTGCGGATGCTTGAGCGGTTCGGCGACCGGGTCGAAATCCACAAGTCGGCGTCGCTGGACGCGGTGCGGGCGATGACGCAGCGCGCCGCCATTGCGGTCACGCCGTCGCGGGTGCGCGAGGCTCTGGGACTGGCCGCGCTGGAGGCCCATGCGGCGGGCGCGGCGCTGATCTCGTCGGGACGCGGCGGCTTGCGCGAAGCCAGCGGCGAATATGCGGTTTATGTTGACGTCGAGGAGGCCGGGTCGCTGACAAGCGCCATGATGCGTCTGGTGGAAAACCCGGATGAACGTCTGGCCCTGGCGCGTGGCGGGCAGGCCTATGTCGAGCGGGTGCATTCGCCGGCCGCGCGCGCCGCCGAGCTGGACGCCTTGCGCGAGGCCTTGGTCGACAAGGCGTTCGTCACGCCGAAGCCGACGCTGCGCCGGCGTCCTCTGTTCGGGCCGGCGGCGTCGCTGACCCGGCTTCAGGGCTAGGCTTCAGCCCCTGCGGATCAGGCTGTCGTAGACGTGGGTGACGGCGTCGAAGCGCACGCGCGTCGGCTGGTCGCCCAGGGGCGCGGCCTGGAAGTCGGCGTCGGTCAGGCCGGCGGCGACGGGATCGGCGATCTTGTCGGTGTTCCAGCCCAGCAGCAGGCGACCGCCCGGGCGTAGGATGGCCGCCAGAGCCTCCAAGGCGCGCTGCTGCTGGTCGGGACTGTCGACGCCATAACCCAGCACCCCGTTGCAGACGACGGCGTCGAAGGTCAGGTCCGGGAACAGCCGATCCGCCTCGCAAACGTCGCCTGTGCGGTGGCGACCCTCGCGGCCCCAGCGTGCGGCGGCCGGATCGATGTCGGTGGTCCAGACCTCGCCGCCCTGCGCCTCCAGCAAAGCGTAGTCGTCCAGCGTATACTCGCGGCATCCGACCCACAGGATGCGCCCGCCGTCGGCCGCCAACGCGGGGACATAGCTGTCGGCCATCACCCGTCGGTCGGGCAAGGCGCGGATTCGCGCCGCCTTGGCGGACCGTCGCCTGCGATCGGCGTCCTTGCCGAAGATCACACTCCTGACAAGCGTTCCCAGACCCACGTGCTTCCCCCTCGGACTGTTCGATACGGTTGTTATCGAGGGGGCGGCGATCTGTCTCGCGCTTTTCAGTGCGTTTCCGGCCGCCGGGCTTTGATGTGGCGGAACGACCGCCTACTGACGGCGCATGATCCAGGACGTTCCTCCCCCCGTCACGCCCACCGCCTTGCCCGAGATCGTCGTCACAGCCGCGCGTCTGCCGCCGGCGGCGGCCGATGCTGCGTTTTCGGTGGTGCGTATCGATGAGGCGGTGCTGTCCCGATCGTCGCGCCTCGACGAGGCGTTGCGGTCCGTGCCCGCGGTGTCGCTGTTTCGGCGCACGAGCAGCGCGGCGGCCAATCCGACGACCCAAGGGATTTCACTGAGGGCCATTGCGCCGTCTGGAGCGGGGCGGACGCTGGTGCTGCTGGACGGCGTGCCGCTGAACGATCCGTTCGGGGGCTGGGTCATCTGGTCCCAGGCGACGCCGGAATCTCTGGAGAGCCTGGATGTGATCCGGGGGGCGGGCTCGGGCCCCTATGGCGCGGGCGCGCTGACGGGCACGATCACCCTGCGCGAACGCGGGAAAGGCGGCGCGCTGGATGTGTCCGCGTCCGAGCGGGGCGGCTTGCGGGCGGCGGCCTCCGCCTCCACGCGACTGGGACCTTTGGCGGTGACGTTGAGCGGCTTGCGCGAAGTCAGCGACGGCTATGTGCCGGTGCGCGGGCCGGCGGCAGGCGCCGCGGATACGCCGCTGGATCTCGACAGCCGAAGTGCATCGCTGCGGGTCGATACGGCCTTGGGACAGGCGAACCTGTCGGTCAGAGCGGCCACCTGGGAGGAGGATCGCGGATCGGGTCTGGCCGGAACGCGCGCCAACGCCAGCGGGCACAGCCTGAGCGCCACGGCGGCGCAGACGCCGTCGGCCGACGGCTATGGCTGGCGGCTACAGGCGTGGCGGATCGACAGCAATCTGGCCAATAGCTCGGCCTCGGTGTCGGCCGACCGCTCGACCACGACGCCCGCCAACAACCAGTTCAAGACGCCCGCGACGGGATGGGGACTGAATGCGGCGCTGCGGCGACGCATGGCGGATTTCGCGGGCGGACGGCTGGAGTGGGAGCTTGGCGCGGATGCGCGCTTCAACGACGGCGAGACCAACGAACTCTTCAGTAATCCAACGGGCGCGGGTTTCACCCGTATTCGGCGTGCGGGCGGGGAGACGGCTGTGGCCGGCGCCTATGTCGATGCGTCCTGGACCGCGGCCAAATGGCTGGTGGCTGGCGGAGTTCGGGTGGATCGGTGGGAGAATACGGGCGGGTTTCGTCAGGAGAACACGCTGGCGACCGGCGCCGTCCTGCTGAATGAGAGCGACCCGGATCGGTCGGGCGAGGTGGTCAGCGCGCGTCTGGCCCTTCGTCGTGATCTGGGCGGCGGCTATGCGGCGCGGGCGGCAGCCTATTCCGGGTTCCGGCCCGCCACGTTGAACGAACTGCATCGGCCGTTCCGCGTCGGCAACGACATCACCGAGGCCAACGCCGCCCTGACGCCGGAAACGCTGAAGGGCGTGGAGACGGGCTTGGCCTTCGGCCGCGACGGCGTGCGTTGGGGCGCGTCGGTGTTCTGGAACCAGATCGAGGACGCCATCGTCAATGTGACCCTCGGGGCCGGGCCGGCGACCTTCCCCCGCGCCGGGTTCGTGCCGGCGGGCGGGGTGCTGCGTCAGCGTCAGAACGCCGGGACCATCGACGCCTGGGGCGTGGAACTCACGGGGGCGCTGGACCTGTCGTCAGCCGTGTCGCTGAACGCCGCTGCGTCCTGGACCGACGCCGAGATCGACGGCGGATCGTCCGCCGCGCAGCTGACCGGCTTGCGCCCCGCACAGGCGCCGGAATGGAGCGCGACGGCCGGGCTGGATTGGCGCGCGACCGATCGACTGACCCTGGCGCTGGCGGCACGTTATGAATCGAGCCGGTTCGACGACGACCTGAACAGCCGGGTGCTGGACGCCGCCGTGACGCTGGATGTGCGAGCAGAGTGGGCCTTCACCCCAAACGCGACCCTCTGGATGGCGGCGGACAATCTGTTCGATGAAGACGTCGAGGTGTCGGAGACGGGTACGGGCGTCGCCGGATACGGCCCGCCGCGAACGCTCAGCATCGGTCTGCGGGTGAGCTATTGAGAACGCTGACCGGCGGTCTTCTCGACCAGGTTTTTGCGCGACGCACAGATTTCATCCGCCTGACGGGTGAAAATGACCTTCAATGCTGTTGCGCGAGGCCGCTGGCGCGCTAAGCGCTAAAGGCGGTCGATCCACGGCCGCTGATCCCAACGACGAGCCTGTCATGTCCGAAGAATTCTACCGCATGAAGCGGTTGCCGCCCTATGTCATCGCCGAGACCAATGCGATGCGCGCGGCGGCCCGTGCGGCGGGCGAGGACGTGATAGATCTTGGGATGGGCAACCCCGACCTGCCGCCGCCCCAGCATGTGATCGACAAGCTGATCGAGGTGGCCAGGAAGCCCGACGCCCACGGCTATTCAGCGTCACGCGGCATCCCCGGCCTGCGCCGCGCCCAGGCCAACTATTATGGCCGCCGCTTCGGCGTCGATGTGGATCCCGAGACCGAGGTGATCGTCACCATGGGCTCCAAGGAGGGCTTGGCCAGCCTGGCCACCGCCATCACCGAGCCGGGCGACGTGATCCTGGCGCCCAACCCGTCCTATCCGATCCATACCTTCGGCTTCATCATCGCCGGGGCCGCGATCCGCAGCGTGCCGACTACGCCGGACGAGAAGTATTTCGAGGCGTTGGAGCGGGCCATGGCCTTCACCGTGCCGCGGCCCAAGATCCTGGTGATGAACTATCCGTCGAACCCGACGGCGGAGACGGTCGATCTGGCCTTCTACGAACGCGTCGTGGACTTCGCCAAGGCGAACGATCTGTGGATCATCAGCGATCTGGCCTATTCGGAGCTCTATTACGACGGCAAGCCGACGGTCTCGATCCTGCAGGTGCCGGGGGCCAAGGACGTGGCGATCGAGTTCACTTCGCTGTCGAAGACCTACAGCATGGCCGGCTGGCGAATGGGTTTCGCGGTCGGCAACAAGACGCTGATCGCGGCGATGACGCGGGTGAAATCCTACCTCGACTACGGCGCCTTCACGCCGATCCAGGCGGCGGCGTGCGCCGCGCTGAACGGGCCGCAGGACATCGTCGAGCAAAACCGCAAACTCTATCACCGCCGGCGCGATGTGCTGGTCGAGAGTTTCGGCCGTGCGGGCTGGGACATTCCCAAGCCCGCCGCCTCCATGTTCGCCTGGGCGCCCTTGCCGCCGGCGCTGAAGCATCTGGGCAGTCTGGAGTTCTCCAAGCAGTTGCTGACCCACGCCAAGGTCGCGGTGGCGGCGGGCGTCGGCTATGGCGAAAACGGCGAGGGCTTCGTGCGTATCGCCATGGTCGAGAACGAACAGCGCATCCGCCAGGCCGCGCGCAACATCAAATCCTATCTGAAATCGCAGGGCGTCAATGTGCCGCCCAGCCGGGAAGACTGACTATGCCGTCTGGACTGATCGCGCTGCTGGACGACGTCGCCGGCATCGCAAAGCTGGCGGCCGCGTCGCTGGATGACGTGGGAGCGGCGGCGGGCAAGGCCTCGACCAAGGCCGCCGGCGTGGTGGTGGACGATGCGGCGGTGACGCCGCGCTATGTCATGGGCCTGTCGCCCAGCCGCGAGCTGCCGATCATCAGCAAGATCGCGCTCGGGTCGTTTCGCAACAAGCTGATCTTCATCCTGCCGGTGGCCCTGGTGCTCAGCGCCTTCGCGCCTTGGGCCATCACCCCGATCCTGATGTGCGGCGGGACCTATCTGTGTTTCGAGGGGGCGGAAAAGCTGCTGGAGGCGATGGGGCATGGCGGGCATGAGGATGCCGCGCCGGTCGCGCGCGATGCAGCGGCGCTGGAGAAGACGACGGTGTCGGGCGCGGTGCGCACCGATTTGATCCTGTCTGCCGAGATTATGGCCATCGCCCTGGCCGATGTCGCGGCGCAGCCGATCCTGACCCAGGCCGCTGTGCTGGCTGTGGTCGGCATCGCCATGACCGTCGTCGTCTATGGCGCGGTCGGATTGATCGTGAAGATGGACGACATCGGCCTGCATCTGGCTCAACGGCCCAATGGCGGGGTGCGCGCTTTGGGGCGGGGTCTGGTCAAGGGCATGCCGATGGTGATGAGCGCCCTGTCGGCGATCGGCACGGCGGCCATGCTGTGGGTCGGCGGCGGCATTCTGCTGCATGGTTCCCATACGCTGGGGCTGCACTGGCCGGCGGTACCGGTCGAGCATCTGTCGCATGCCGTCGGCGAACTGTTCGGGCCGTTGGCCGGCGTGATGAGCTGGCTGACGACGGCGGTGGCCTCGGCCGTGATCGGGCTGATCGTCGGCGGGGTTGTGGTGCTGGTCCTGCATCAGGTCGCGCGCCTGCGGTCCAAGGAATCGCACTAGGAGCGAGCCGGGCTGTCACGCGGGCGCCATCCGCAACAGCTAGAGGCCGCACGGCTGTTGTTGGAGTTGTTCATGTCCTTGTCGCGTCACGTCGCCACCGCGTGTCTGGCCGTCTTGTCGATCGCGGGCGCTGCCTGTGCGGGCGCGCCGGTCGCCCGGCCGGCGGTTCAGGCCGCTGCGCCTCAGGCGTCGGCGGCGGCCCTGACGCCGCCAAAACTGATCGTGACCATCGTGGTGGATCAGTTCAGCGCCAACCTCTTTAACCAGTATCGCAGCCGCTACAGCGGCGGCCTGCGCCGGTTGGCTGACCAGGGGCTGGTGTCGATCAACGGCTATCAGACCCACGGTCTGACCGAGACCTGCCCGGGCCACTCCACCGTTCTGACCGGTATGCACCCGGCCGAAACCGGCATTCCCGCCAACGACTGGATCGACGGCAAGACCGGCAAGGAGGTCTATTGTCTGGCCGCGCCGCAGAACCATCTGGCGCACGGGCGCGACGACACCGACAACGGGCCGGTGGGGCCGGATCAGCTGCGTGCGACGACGCTGGGCGATTGGCTGAAGGCCGTCAGCCCGGACAGCAAGGTGATGGCGGTGTCCGGCAAGGATCGCGGGGCGATCAATCTGGCCGGTCATCAGGGGCAGGCCTTCTGGTTCACCGACGGGTTTGGACTGACCACCTATGTCGAGCCGGGTCAGACGGCCGAGGCGAAGCTGGCGCCGGTCGCGGCGTTCAACCGTGACTTCAACGGCTGGACGGCGGCGACGCCGGTGACCTGGGACTATCAGAACGCGGACTGCCGGGCGCTGGCGGGCGACTGGACCATTCGCGGCCAGACCTTCCATTCGGTGCTGCCGCCGGCGGGGCTGAAGTTCGACACCTCGCCATTGCTGGACGAGCAGACGCTCAAGGCGGCGGAATATCTGCTGGACAGCCAGAAGCTGGGGCAGGGGACGGCGACCGACATGCTGGGCGTCAGCCTGTCGGCCACCGACCGGATCGGCCATATGTACGGCACCCAGGGGCCGGAGATGTGCGAGCAGATGCACCGGCTGGATGCGGCGCTGGGCGCCTTCCTGGACAGGCTGGCCGAGGTTCCGGGCGGCGCCCTGGTCGTTCTGACGGCTGATCACGGCGGCTCGGACTTCGTCGAGCGGCTGCATGACCATGGCTATCCGCAGGCGCACCGCGCCGACACCGATGCGATCAAGGGCGTCAACGCCGCGCTGAAGGCGCGCTTCAACCTGGACGCCGATCCGCTTCAGTCCGGCGGAAGCGGCTGGATGGTCGCCGATGCGGATCACAGGTCGCTACCCGATCCGTTGCGGACACAGGTGGCGGAGGCGGCGGTCGAGATGCTGCGCGCCCTACCGGACGTGGCCTTCGCCGAGACGCGCGACCGGCTGCTGGCAGAGCCTCTGCCCGACAGCCGTCAGCCCGAGATGATGACGGTGCGGGAGCGGATGCGGTTGTCGACCGTCGCCGAGCGATCGCCCGATATCCAGTTCGCCTGGACCCAGAACACCACCTCGGGCGGCCGCGTCGGCTCGACCCTGGCCGGACACGGCACGCCGTGGGAATATGACCGGCGCGTGCCGATCATATTCTGGTGGCCAGGCGCCAAGGCCGAGGAGCGGTTCCTGCCGATCCGGACCGTCGATATCGCACCGACCCTCGCCCATGTGATCGGCGTCCCCGCGCCCCAGGTCGAGGGCCGCTGCATCGATCTGAACGGATTTGCCGTGGCGGCCTGCGGGGCGGCGGCCAGATAAACTCCTGTTTCCGGCCGTCAACTCATGTTTCCTGAGGGGCAGGCGGCCTTACGCAGCGCGGGTTTCGTTGGCAGAAGAGGGCGAAATCGCCCAGGCGGCCCCGTTTTGCCGTCCGAGAGAGCCAACAGGAAACGTCATGAACCGAGCCCGTCGCGCGCGCATCGTCGCCACCCTGGGACCTGCCAGCCGTGCGCCCAGCACTGTCAAGGCGCTGGCCCAGGCGGGGGTGGACGTCTTCCGCCTGAACTTCAGCCACGGTTCGCATGAGGATCACGCCGCCGCGTTGAAGGCGGTGCGCGGCGCCGAAATGGCCCTGCAGCGTCCGCTGGGCGTGTTGGCCGACCTTCAAGGGCCCAAGCTGCGTTTGGGCCGGTTTAAGGACGTCGAGATCGCGGTCAAGCCGGGCCACACCATGCGTTTCGATCTGGACCCGACGCCCGGCGACGAGACGCGGGTGCAGATGCCGCATCCCGAAATCTTCAAGGCGCTGCGTAAGGGCATGCTGCTGCTTCTGGACGACGGACGGGTGCGGCTGCGTGTGGGCGAGCGGACCGACGAGTGGGCCGATGTGACGGTCGAGAGCGGCTCGAAGCTGTCGGACCGCAAGGGCGTGGCGGTGCCGGAGGCGGTGATCCCGGTCTCGGCCCTGACGCCCAAGGACCGTGAAGACTTGGCCTTCGCCCTACGGATGGGCGTGGATTGGGTGGCGCTCAGCTTCGTGCAGAAGCCCGAGGACATGGCCGAGCTGAAGCGGATCGTGAATGGTCAGGCGGCCTGCCTCGCCAAGATCGAGAAGCCGGCGGCCCTGGCCGATCTGGAAGCCATTCTGGATTATTGCGACGGGGTGATGGTAGCGCGTGGCGATCTGGGCGTCGAGCTGGATCCCGAAGATGTGCCGGTGGCGCAGAAGCAGATCGTGCGCGCGGCCCGCAATCGCGGGGTGCCGGTGATCGTGGCGACCCAGATGCTGGAATCCATGACCAGCGCCCCGGCCCCAACCCGCGCCGAGGCGACCGACGTGGCCAATGCGGTCTATGAAGGCGCGGACGCCCTGATGCTGTCGGCCGAGACGGCGTCGGGCGACTATCCGCTGGAATCCGTTGGCATCATGAGCCGGATCATCGAGCGGGTCGAACGCGATCCGATGTGGCCCAGTCTGATGGGCGCCGAACACGCCGGCATGGACGAGCATGATGTGGACGCCCTCGTCGGGGCGGCGCGGATGGCGGCGAATGCGCCCTCGACCGGCTGTCTGGTGGTGTTCACGACCCTGGGCGGCACGGCGCGGCGGATGGCGCGCGAGCGGCCGCTGAAGCCGATTCTGGTGCTGACGCCCAATCCCAACACCGCGCGCCGGCTGGCCCTAGTCTGGGGACTTGAGCCGCGTCTGGGCGAGCAGCCGGACTCGCTGGAGGCCGTGACGGACGACGCCGTCAACAGCGCGGTCAAATATGGTCTAGCAGAGCCGGGCCAGCGCATCCTGATCCTCGCGGGCACGCCGTTCGGGGCGCCCGGTGCGGCCAATCTGCTGCGACTGGCTCACGCGCCTGCGGCGACGTCGAAGGGCCGCAAGAAGAGCTAGAAGACGATCTCGCGACGCTCCGCCGCGCTGCGCAGACCGGCATCGAGGATGCGCATGACGGTCAGGGCCTGATCGGCGGGCACGGGCGGCGGGCCCTTGCCGAGGATCGCCTCGCGCATGGCGGCGTAGAAGGCGGGATAGTCGCCGCGTTCGGGCGGCGGCGTGGTGCGGACGGTGTCGCCGTCTATCTGTTTCGTCAGCACACCGGGCGAAGGATCGACGCCCCAGTCCGCGTCGCCGGGACGCAGGCCGGCCTTGGACTGCTCCTCTTGGGCGTCGAGGCCGTGTTTGATGAAGCTGCCGCCCGTGCCGTGGACGGCGTAGCGGAGGCTGGCCTCGGCGGCGAGGTGGCTCATGTTCAGGATGACCCGCAGACGGTCATAGCGCAGCAGAACGTGGGCGTAGTCGATGGCCGTGGCGCCGAAACGTTGGGCCTGGAGGTCGGCATGGATGGCCAGCGGCGGCCCGAACAGCTGGACCGCCTGGTCGATCAGGTGCGGACCCAGGTCGGCCCAGACGCCGCCGTCGCGTCTGTCCTTCCAGCGGTCGGTGACGGTCGGACGGAAGCGGTCGTAGTGGCTTTCGAACACGGCGACGTCGCCCAGTTCGCCCCGGTCGATCAGGCGGCGCAGGGTCAGGAAGTCGGCGTCCCAACGGCGGTTCTGAAAGACGCTGAAAACGCCGGGCGATGACGCCGCGACGGCGGCGACGGCTTCGGCGTCAGCCAGGGTCGCCGCGAAGGGCTTGTCCACCACCACCGACTTGCCGGCCCTCAGCGCTGCGATCGACTGTTCGGCGTGCAGGGTGTCGGGGGTGGCGACGACGATCAGGCCGATGTCGTCGCGGGCGATGGCTGTGTCCAGATCGGGCAGGACCTCGACGTCGGGCAGGTCGGCGTGGACCGCTTCGGGCCGTGACGAGACGACGGCGGTCAGGTGCAGGTCGGGGGTCGCCGCGATCAGGGGAGCGTGGAACGTCTGGCCCGCCAGGCCGTAGCCGACGACGGCGACGCCGATGGGTGCGTGTGAGGTCATGCCCCGATCAATAGCGGTCGGGGCGCGGGCCATCCAGCACATAGGGCACCACGCCGCGCTCGTTCTCGGGGACGTGAAGGGTGCGGTCCAGGGGCGGGAAGGCGCGCTGGGTGCAGTCGGTGCGCTCGCAGATGCGGCAGCTGACGCCGATCCGGGCGGCGGGGCCGTTCAGGTCCAGACCGGCGGCATAGACCAGGGCGCCCGCATGTTCGACCTCGCAGCCCAGAGACAGGGCGTAGCGGCGGTCGTTGGCGAGGTAGGAGCCGCTGGGTTTGGACACGCTACGGGCGATGGAGATGTAGCGCGAGCCGTCGGGCATCTCGGCCAGCTGCACTCCGATCCGGTCGGGGGCGGCGAAGGCCTCGTGCACGTTCCACAGGGGGCAGGCGCCGCCGAAGCGGGCGAACTGGAAGCGGGTGGCGCTGTGGCGCTTGGTGATGTTGCCGGCCATGTCCACGCGGGCGAAATAGAAGGGCACGCCGCGCCAGCCGGGCCGTTGCAAGGTCGAGAGCCGGTGGCAGACCTGTTCGAAACTGACCTGGAAACGGGTGCGCAGCCGGTCGATGTCGTGCTTTTCCTCGCGCGCGGCCTCCAGGAATGCGCGATAGGGCAGCAGCAGGGCGCCGGCGGCGTAGTTGGCCAGACCGACTCGGGCCACGTCCCGCGCTGCGTCGGTGCGGAAGGCGGCCTGATCCAGTTCGGCTTCGATCAAATCGCGGAAGGACAGCAGGGCCAACTGGTGCGCCAGCTGGAACGACCGCGTCGCGCCGGGCTGCCAGGCGTCCAGCGTCAGGACGCGGCTGGCGGGATCGTAGCGACGCAGGGCCTCCTGACCGGCGACATAGGCGACGCGGACGCCGTGCGCCTGGCTCAGCGCCGCCTCCAGCGCCCGTTCGATCTGGCCGTCCTGAACCAGGGTCGCCGCCAGCGCCTCGGCCGCGGTGTCCAGCGTGTCGATATAGTTGTCGCGATAGTGGAAGAAGTCGCGCACCTCTTCATAGGGCAAAAGGGCCACGCTGGCGCCGTGTTCGTCCCGGCCCAGGGTGTCGTCCAACGCCTTCACCCGCTCGTCCAGGCGGCGGAAGGTCTGGTGCAGGGCCAGGAATTGACGGGCCAGACGCGGGGTGTTGGCGACCGCCTGTTTCAGCTCTGCGGCCGTGGGCGGCTCGGCCTGACCTGCGATGTCGGTGGTGGCCTCGCGCAAATCGGCGATCAGGCGGGCGTCGCCCTCTAGGTCGAACAGACTGGCATCCACATGAAAGGCGCGGGTCAGGGCGATGAGGACGCGCGCGGTCGCCGGCCTCTGGTTGGTCTCGATCTGCGACAGATAGGACGGCGACAGGCCCAGACGTTCGGCGCAGGCCTCCAGCGTCCAGCCGCGCGCCTCGCGCAGCTTGCGCAGTTTGGCGCCCAGGAAAAGCTTCTCAGCCATTCGCAACTTTGCAGATCATATCGCCATCCTTTGCAAGCCCGCGCAGTTCCACACTTTTTGCAAAGTTGCGTTTGCCTATTTGCGATGAAGGCGCCACCCCTCTCTCAACGAACAAGAGGCGAAGATCCATCATGAGCCAAGCCATCCTTGAAGAACTGGAGCGCCGTCGCGCCGCCGCCAAACTGGGCGGTGGGGAAAAGCGTATCGCCGCCCAGCACGCCAAGGGCAAGCTGACGGCGCGCGAACGCATCGACGTGCTGCTGGACGAAGGCTCCTTCGAGGAGACCGACATGTTCGTCGAGCACCGCAGCCACGACTTCGGCATGCAGGACCAGCGCATCCCCGGCGACGGGGTGGTGACGGGCCGCGGCACCATCGGCGGGCGGCTGGTCTATGTCTTCTCCAAGGACTTCACCGTCTTCGGCGGCAGCCTGTCGGGCGCCCATGCGGCCAAGATCGTCAAGCTGCAGAAGATGGCACTGACCGCCGGGGCGCCGATCATCGGTTTGTTCGACGCAGGCGGCGCGCGGATCCAGGAGGGAGTCGAGAGCCTGGCCGGCTACGCCGACATCTTTCTGCAGAATACGCTTGCCAGCGGGGTCATTCCCCAGATCAGCGTGATCATGGGGCCGTGCGCGGGCGGTGACGTCTATTCGCCGGCCATCACCGACTTCATCTTCATGGTGAAGGACACGAGCTACATGTACGTGACCGGCCCCGACGTGGTGAAGACCGTCACCAATGAGGTGGTCAGCCACGAGGACCTGGGCGGCGCGCGGGTCCATGCGGGCAAGTCTGGCGTGGCGGACGGGGCGTTCGAGAACGACCTGGAAGCCTTGTCGGAGGTGCGCCGCCTGATCGGCTTCTTGCCGCTGTCGAACCGCGAAAAGCCGCCGGTGCGCGAGAGCTATGACGAGCCGGATCGCGACGAGCCGTCGCTGGACACCCTGATCCCCGCCAACCCGAACCAGCCCTATGACATGAAGGAGTTGATCCTGAAGGTGGTCGACGAGGCCGACTTCTTCGAGATCGGGGCCGACTTTGCCAAGAACATCATCTGCGGCTTCGGCCGGCTGGACGGTCAGACGGTCGGCATCGTCGCCAACCAGCCCCAGGTGCTGGCGGGCGTGCTGGACATCGATTCCAGCCGCAAGGCCGCGCGGTTCGTGCGTTTCTGCGACGCCTTCGACATTCCGCTGGTGACGCTGGTGGACGTGCCGGGCTTCATGCCGGGGACTAAGCAGGAGTACGGCGCCCTGATCAAACACGGGGCCAAGCTGCTGTTCGCCTATGCCGAGGCGACGGTGCCGAAACTGACCCTGATCACGCGCAAGGCCTATGGCGGCGCCTATGATGTGATGAGTTCCAAACACCTGCGCGGCGACGTCAACTACGCCTGGCCCACCGCCGAGATCGCGGTCATGGGCGCCAAGGGGGCGGTCGAGATCATCTTCCGCAAGGAGGCCGGCGATCCCGAGGCCCTGGCCGCGCGCGAGGCGGAGTACAAGGACCGGTTCGCCAATCCGTTCGTGGCGGCGGGCCTGGGCTATATCGACGACGTCATCATGCCGCACGGTACGCGGCGGCGGCTGGTGAAGGCCCTGCGGACGCTGAAGAACAAGGTCCAGGAGAACCCCTGGAAGAAGCACGACAACATTCCGCTGTAGGCTCAGACATGTTCTCCAAAATCCTCATCGCCAACCGGGGCGAGATCGCGGTTCGGATCATCAAGACCTGCCGCCGCATGGGCATCAAGACGGTGCAGGTCTATTCGGAGGCTGACGCCGGGTCGCTGGCGGTCGAGATGGCCGACGAGGCGGTGCTGATCGGGCCGGCGCCGGCGGCGCAGTCCTATCTGCTGGCGGACAAGATCGTCGAGGCGGTGCGCCAGACGGGGGCGCAGGCCGTGCATCCGGGCTTTGGCTTCCTGAGCGAGAACGCCGGCTTTGCGCGGCGGCTGAGGGACGAGGGGATCGCCTTCATCGGCCCGAACCCCGAGGCCATCGAGGCCATGGGCGACAAGATCAGTTCCAAGAAGCTGG
Source organism: Brevundimonas sp. ASV9 (assembly GCF_016429195.1). Classification (GTDB taxonomy): domain Bacteria; phylum Pseudomonadota; class Alphaproteobacteria; order Caulobacterales; family Caulobacteraceae; genus Brevundimonas. Next base: position 37,476 of record NZ_JAELUF010000002.1, on the reverse strand, counting down.
CGGCCGAGGCGGGGGTCTCGACCGTGCCGGGGCATATGGGGCTGATCGAGACGCCGGACGAGGCGGTCAGGATCGCCAACGAGATTGGCTATCCGATCATGATCAAGGCCTCGGCCGGCGGCGGCGGCAAGGGCATCCGGGTGGCCCATTCGGACGCCGACATGGCCGAGGGGTTTGCGGCGGTGAAGGCCGAGGCGCTGAACGCCTTCGGCGATGACCGGGTCTTCCTGGAGAAGTTCATCGTCGATCCGCGCCATATCGAGATCCAGGTGTTGGGCGACAAGCACGGCCATGTGGTCCATCTGTTCGAGCGCGAATGTTCGATCCAGCGCCGCAACCAGAAGGTGATCGAGGAGGCGCCGAGCCCCTTGCTGGACGAGGCCACCCGTGCCGCCATGGGGGCGCAGGCCGTCGCCCTGGCCCAGGCGGTGAACTATGACTCGGCCGGCACGGTCGAGTTCGTCGCCGGTCAGGACAAGAGCTTCTACTTCCTGGAGATGAACACCCGGCTTCAGGTCGAGCATCCGGTAACGGAACTGATCACCGGGGTCGATCTGGTCGAACAGATGATCCGTTCGGCCTGGGGCGAGACGCTGGCCTTCGAGCAGAAGGACCTGAAGATCGACGGCTGGGCTATCGAGAGCCGCATCTACGCCGAGGATCCGTATCGCGGCTTCCTGCCGTCCATCGGCCGGCTGGTTCGCTATGAGCAGCCGGAAGAGGGCGATCAGGGCGACTACACCGTCAGGAACGATTCCGGCGTCCGCGAGGGCGACGAAATCAGCATGTTCTACGATCCCATGATCGCCAAACTGTGCGCCTGGGGCGAGACGCGTGAGGCGGCGGTCGAGGGCATGGCCCGCGCGCTGGAAGACACCCACCTGTCGGGTCTAGGCCACAATGTGCCCTTCCTGGCGGCAGTGATGGACCAGGACCGGTTCAAGTCGGGCAATCTGTCGACCAGCTACATCAAGGATGAGTTCCCGGACGGCTTCCACGGCCTGAAACCGACGCAGGACCAGGAGCGCATCCTGATCGCCTCGGCGCTGGCCATGCACGAGGTCATCGCCGAACAGGACGGCGACCCGTCGGATCGCACTGACTGGATCGTGATGATCGACAAGACGCCGCACGGCGTCGGCCTGTCCTATGACGAGGATGAGGAGATGATCCTGAGCCTGACGGGCGGGGGCGACATCCGCCTGTCGGACATCGACTGGCGGCCCGGCCTGGCCCAGTTCAAGGCCGAGCTGGACGGCGAGCCCTTCACCGCCGAGGTCAAGCGCGTCGCCGACGGCTTCGACATCCGCCATCGTGCGGCCAGGGCGCGGGTGCGGGTGCTGCGGCCCCACGTCGCCGAACTGTATGCGCGCCTGCCGGAAAAGGTCGCGGCGGACACCTCCAAGATGGTGCTGTCGCCGATGCCGGGTCTGGTAGTCTCGATCCCGGTGGTCGTCGGCCAGGAGGTCAAGACTGGCGAGACGGTGGCCATCATCGAGGCGATGAAGATGCAGAATATCCTGAAGGCCGAGCGCGACGGGGTGGTGAAGGCCGTCGGCGCCAAGGACGGCGATCCGGTGGCGGCGGACGACGTGCTGGTGGAGTTCGGGTGATGACGGGCTTTCCCGCGCCCACGCCGCTGGAATGGCGCGAGGCGGCCCAGAAGGCGCTGAAGGATCGCCCGATCGAGTCGCTGATGCATCTCGACGCCGATCAACTGGTGACGCGGCCGCTGTATGCGGGCGCGACGGGCGTGCAGCCGATCTTCGCCCCGCGTCCATCCGACTCCGAAGGCCGGGCCTGGGATCTGCGGACGCTGGTGGAGGGCGACGATGCCGAGGCGGTCAACGCCGCCGTCCTGACCGATCTGGAGAATGGCGCGGCGTCGGTGGTGCTGAAGGGTCGGGTGCAGTCGGATTCCGCCCCGCTCAGCCGGGCGCTGGAAGGCGTGGCGCTGGAGCTGGCGCCGGTCGCGCTGGACGCCGGGATCGACGGGCCGGATGCAGCCAATGCCCTGGCGGTCGTCGCCAAGGGCTCTCCGCGCGCCAAGCTGCGATTTCATATGGACCCGGTCTCGGCCTTCGCCGAGGCAGGCGGCGCCCCGCGTTCGGTGGAAGAGCATTTGAGCCTGGCGGCCAATACGGCGGCGCGGCATGCGGGGGCCTATCCCGACGCGACCTTCTTCATGGCCAGCGGGCGCGTGGCGCACGAGGCGGGCGGTTCGGCGGCGCAGGAACTGGCCTTTGCGGCGTCCAGCGTTGTGGCCCATGCAAAGGCGGCGGTCGAGGCCGGGATGTCGGTCGAGGCGGCTTTGCGCGGCACCGTCGTCGGCTTGTCGGTCGATGCGGAATATTTCGACAGCCTGGCCAAGGTGCGGGCCATGCGGCTGATCTGGGCCAGCCTGACAAAGGCGTTCGACGTGGATGTCCCGGCGGTTATCGAAGCGCGCTCGTCGCGGCGGATGCTGTCGGCGCGCGACCCCTGGCCCAATCTGCTGCGGCTGACGGCGGCCGGCTTCGCCGGCGCGGTCGGCGGAGCGGACGTGGTGGTGCTGGACGGCTTCACCCGCGCCTCCGGCACGTCGGACGCCTTCGCCCGGCGTCAGGCGAGGAACACCCAGCTGGTCCTGATGGAGGAGGCCAATCTGGGCCGGGTCGACGATCCCGCCGCCGGCTCCTGGTATCTGGACGCCCGCACGCGGGACCTGACGGAGGCCGGCTGGGCCGAGTTCCAGATGATCGAGGCCGAAGGCGGTCTGGTCGACGCGCTCAAGGGCTCGGTCATCCAGCCCCGCATCGCGCGCGCCCGCGCGGTCCGCGAGGCCGCGCTGACGAACGGTGCGGCGCAGATCATCGGCGTGACCAAATATGTCGATGCGGACGTGCGGCCGGCGCCGGTCGAGGCGGCCGATGAGGCGGCCGTGGCGGTCGAACGGGTCTGCGAGCCACTAACGCCGATCCGGTTCGCCGCAGCCTTCGAGAAGGCGGCTCAATGAATTTCCCCGACTTCAGCAAGATCGCCCTGAACCTCGATGTGACGGGGCGGGGGCCGACGCGCGATCCTTGGCTGACGCCTGAGGGGCTGACGGTCGAGACCGCCTATGGTTCCGACAGCACGGACGCGCTGGACCATCCGCACGGCCTGCCGGGGTTCGCGCCGTTTGTGCGTGGTCCCTATCCGACCATGTATGCGGGCAATCCCTGGACCATCCGGCAATACGCCGGCTTCTCGACCGCCGAGGAGTCCAACGCCTTTTATCGCCGCAACCTGGCGGCCGGTCAGAAGGGGCTGAGCATCGCCTTCGATCTGGCGACGCACCGGGGCTATGACAGCGACCACCCGCGGGTGAAGGGCGACGTCGGCATGGCGGGCGTGGCCATCGACAGCATCTATGACATGCGCACCCTGTTCGACGGGATCCCGCTGGACCAGATGTCGGTGTCGATGACGATGAACGGGGCGGTGCTGCCGATCCTGGCCCTCTACGTCGTCGCGGCGGAGGAGCAAGGCGTGCCGCACGCCAAGCTGACCGGGACCATTCAGAACGACATTCTGAAGGAGTTCATGGTCCGCAACACCTACATCTACCCGCCCGAGCCCTCGATGCGGATCATCGCCGATATCTTCGCCTGGACGGCGCAGGAGACGCCGAAGTTCAACTCGATCTCGATCAGCGGCTATCACATGCAGGAGGCGGGAGCCTCGGCGGATATCGAGCTGGCCTATACGCTGGCGGACGGGATCGAATATCTGCGGGCGGGCGTCGCGGCGGGCATGCCGATCGACCGGTTCGCGCCGCGCCTGAGCTTCTTCTGGGCCATCGGCATGAACTACTTCATGGAGGTGGCCAAGATGCGGGCCGGCCGCCTGCTGTGGGCCGAGGCGGTCAGGAAAGAGGGCGGGGTCGATCCCAAGTCGCTGTCCTTACGTGCCCACTGCCAGACCTCGGGGTGGAGCCTCGCCGCGCAGGACGTGTTCAACAATGTGCCCCGCACCATGGTCGAGGCCATGGCGGCGGCGGGCGGCCAGACGCAGAGCCTTCACACCAATGCGCTGGACGAGGCCCTGGCTCTGCCCACCGACTTCTCGGCACGGATCGCGCGCAACACCCAAATCCTGTTGCAGCAGGAGACGGGGCTGACGCGGGTGATCGATCCTTGGGGCGGCAGCTTCTATGTCGAACGGCTGACGCACGAGCTGGCCGAGCGCGCCCGCGCCCATATGGCCGAGGTCGAGGCCCTGGGCGGCATGGCGAAGGCGATCGAAGCCGGCATCCCCAAGCTGCGGATCGAGGAGTCCGCCGCCAAGACCCAGGCCCGGATCGACACCGGCCAGCAGACGGTGGTGGGGGTGAACAAATATCTGAACCCTGTCGTCGACGACATTCCGATGCTGAAGGTCGACAATGCGGCGGTGCTGGCCGCGCAGATCGACAAGCTGAAGCGCCTGCGCGCCGAGCGGGATCAGGCGGCGACCGATGCGGCGCTGAACGCCCTGACCGAGGGGGCGCGCGGGAACGCAAACCTGCTGGAACTGGCGGTTCAGGCGGCACGCGCCAAGGCGACGGTGGGCGAAATCTCCGACGCGCTGGAGGCCGCCTTCGGCCGCCACGTGGCGACGGTCCAGACCGTGTCGGGCGTCTATGCCAAGGAGGCGGGGACCGACGCCCGCTTCGCCCGCGCCCGCGAGATGGTGGCGACCTTCGTCGAGAACGACGGCGGACCGCCGCGCATCCTGATCGCCAAACTGGGCCAGGACGGGCACGACCGAGGCCAGAAGGTGGTCGCGACGGGATACGGCGATCTGGGCTTCGACGTTACGGCTGGCAGCCTGTTCCAGACGCCGTCGGAGGCTGCTCAAGAAGCGGTCGAGAAGGGCGTCCACGCGGTCGGCGCATCATCGCTGGCGGCAGGGCATCTGACGCTGGTGCCCGAGTTGAAGGCCGAGCTGGAGAAACTGGGCCGGCCCGACATCATGATCGTGGTCGGCGGCGTGATCCCGCCGTCCGACGTCCAGCCCCTGCTCGATATGGGCGCGGCCGCCGTCTATCCGCCCGGTTCGGCCATCGCCGATACGGCGGTCGACCTGATCGAGAAGCTGAACCAGCGTCTGGGTTACGCCCAGCCGACCCCCGATAAGGACAAGTCATGATCGGCGCCCTGAACCACGTCGGCGTCGCCACGCCGTCCATCGCCGACTCGATCAAACTGTATCGCGATATCCTGGGCGCGACGAAGATCGGCGAGCCGTTCGACCTGCCGACGCAAGGGGTCAAGGTCTGTTTCGTGGATACGCCGACGGCCCAGATCGAGTTGATCGAACCCTATGACGACAACAGTCCCATTGTCGGCTTCCTGGCCAAGAATCCCAAGGGCGGCCAACACCACGTCTGTTTCGAGGTCGCCGACATCCAAGCCGCCGTTGCCGAGATGCGCGCCAAGGGTGTGACGATCCTGGGCACAGGCGAGCCGCGCATCGGGGCGCACGGGACGCCGGTCGTCTTCCTGCATCCGCGTGACATGGGCGGCGTATTGGTCGAGCTGATGGAGACGCCAAAAGCGGGGCATTAAGCGGAGCCTTTGGTCAGGTTGGGCCGTTGAAGGCGAAACCAGAGGACATGACATGATGTCGCACCGCCTGACCGCATTCGTCGCCATCGCCGCCCTGACCGGCGCTGCAGCCTGCTCTCGCACCGACCCCGAACAGCCCGCCGCGCCGGTCGAGCCAGCGGCTGTCCCTGCATCCGATGCGCCCTCGGTCGGTTATGCCTGCGAAAGCGGTGCGACGCTCCGGGTCCAGTATGTCGACAGCGACAATGCCAAGCTGACCCATCAGAACCAGACCTATGCCTTGCGTTCAGTACAGGCCGCCAGCGGCGCGCGCTATGTCGGCGGCGGCGTGGAATGGTGGACGGCGACGCGTGATGGACAGGAGAGCGGCACGCTGAGCCGACTGGGTCCGGACGGCACGACCGGTGTCGCGGTGCTGGAGCGCTGCTCGCGGCCGATCCCCGGCGTTGATGCGACGCCGGGACCGCTGCCGACGCCGGGTCAGACGCCAGCCGAGGCGACCGGCGGGGTCTTGCCGGCTGCGCTGCCCTGCAAGGGGCCGCAACTGACGCTCGCGGCGGGCGACGGCGATGCGGGTGCGGGAAATCGGGTCAGCAACTTCAGTCTTCAGAATATTGGAACCCAGGCCTGCAGCCTGACCGGCTATCCGACAGTGACCTTGCAGGACACGCGCGGGCGCGCCCTGTCGTCCATTCGCGCCGAACAGAGCGCAGGAAGCTATTTCCGCCAAGGCCAGGCTCCGACGCCGGTCCAGCTGGCGCCCCGGGCCAAGGCCTATTTCGAAATGGCCTGGAGCGTCGTGCCCAACGAAGCCATGCAAAAGACCTGTCCCGACGCGGCCACGATAAAGGTCACGGCGCCCAGCGATACCGCCGCCGTCAGCCTGCCGTTCTCGTTCAGCCCCTGCGGCGGCCGCATCCGCGTCAGTCCGATCCGGGCCGAGGCCAACCCGGCGCCGGCGACCTGACGCGGGTGGAAACCGATCGAAAATCGGCGTAGGTCGCGGCCCATGACCCAGAGCTTCTACGACCGCGTCGCCGGCGAACTGTCCGAGATCGACGCCCAGGGCCTGACCAAGCCCGAACGCATCATCGCCTCGCGCCAAGGGCCGGTGATCCAGGTCGCCGGCCGCGACGTGCTGAACTTCTGCGCCAACAACTATCTTGGCCTGGCCGGCGACGAGCGCGTGACCCAGGCCGGAATGGCGGCGCAAGCGAAGTGGGGCGCGGGCACCGCGTCCGTGCGATTCATCTGCGGCACGCTGGAGATCCACAAGGAGCTGGAAGCGGCTATCGCCAGCTATCTTGGTTTCGAGGACGCCATCCTGTTCGCCGCCGCGTTCGACGCCAACGGCGGTCTGTTCGAGCCGCTACTGGGCGAAAACGACGCCATCGTCTCCGACAGCCTGAACCACGCCTCGATCATCGACGGGGTTCGGCTGTGCAAGGCCAAACGCTATCGCTTCGCCAACTCCGACATGGACGAGTTGGAGAGCCGGCTGAAGGAGGCCCGCGCGGCCGGCGCGCGCGACATCATCATCGCCACCGACGGCGCCTTCTCGATGGACGGCTATATCGCCAAGCTGGACGAAATCCGGGCGCTGGCCGACAAATATGACGCCCTGATCATGGTGGACGACTGCCACGCGACGGGCTTTCTCGGTCCGCAAGGCAAGGGCTCGTTCGCCCATCACGGTGTCGAGGTGGATTTCGTCACTGGCACCTTCGGCAAGGCCCTGGGCGGCGCCATGGGCGGTTTCATCTGCGCGAAGAAGTCGGTGGTCGAACTGCTGAAACAGCGGGCGCGGCCCTATCTGTTCTCCAACGCCCTGGCGCCGGCTGTGTGCGGGTCCAGCCTGGAGGCGATCCGCATCGCACAAGGCGCCGAGGGCGATGCGTTGCGCACCCGCCTGTCGGCTAACGCCCATCGCTATCGCGGGGCCATGTCGGATGCGGGCTTCACCCTGCTGGACGGCGAGCATCCGATCATCCCGGTCATGCTGGGCGACGCCAAGCTGGCGCAGGATTTCGCGGCCCGTGCGCTGGAGCTGGGCGTCTATGTGATCGGGTTCTCGTTCCCCGTCGTGCCGCGCGGCCAGGCTCGCATCCGCACACAGATGTCGGCGGCCCATACCTTCGATCAGATCGACCGGACGGTTGAAGTATTCACCCAGGCGGGCCGGGAGCTGGGCGTCATTTAGCCCTTTTCGCCCGCCATCGATGAAGACCAAGCGGCGAGGAGGCGTGGGGCCTCGGCTGCGGGTTTCGGGATGAACCCGGAGCCGTGATTTCAGGGAGTTGAGACTATGACCGACATGATGAAAGCCCTGGCCAAGACCGCGCCCGGCGTCGGCCTGGAACTGATCGACGCGCCGATCCCCGAGGCGGGGCCGGAGGATGTGTTGATCCGGGTGCATCGCACGGCGGTCTGCGGCACCGACATCCACATCTGGAACTGGGACGAATGGTCCCAGAAGAACGTCCCGACCCCGATGATCACCGGCCACGAGTTCGCCGGCGAGATCGTCGCCATCGGCAAGGACGTCGATCGCCCGCTGAAGATCGGCCAGCGCGTCTCGGCCGAGGGCCACGTCATCGATCTGAACTCCGAAGCGGCCCGCGCCGGCCATTTCCACCTGGACCCCAAGACGCGCGGCATCGGCGTGAACCGCCAGGGCGCCTTCGCCGAGTTCGTGGTGGCGCCGGCCTTCAACGTCATCGAACTGCCGGACGACGTACCCTATGAGATCGGCTCGATCCTCGATCCGTTCGGCAATGCGGTGCATACGGCGCAGCAGTTCGACCTGCTGGGCGAGGACGTGCTGGTCACCGGCGCCGGCCCCATCGGCATGATGGCCGCGGCCGTGGCCCGTCACGCCGGCGCGCGCACCGTGGTCCTGACCGACATCAACGACTTCCGGCTGGAACTGGCGCAGAAGGTCGCGCCGGGCGTTCGCACCGTGAATACGACCAAGGAAGACATCCACGACGTCATGAAGGAACTGGGCCTGAAGGTCGGCTTCGATGTGGCGCTTGAGATGTCCGGTTCGCCCATCGCCTTCAAACAGTGCGTCGACACCCTGATCATGGGGGGCGGCATGGCTCTGCTGGGCATTCCCGGCAAGCCGATGGAGACCGATTGGGGCGCGATCATCCTGAAGGCCCTGACCATCAAGGGCGTCTACGGCCGCGAGATGTTCACCACCTGGCGCAAGATGCTGGGCCTGCTGAAAGCCGGCCTGGACCTCAGCCCGCTGATCACCCACCGCCTGGGCTACGCCGATTACCGCGAAGGCTTCGAAGCCATGAAGTCGGGCCAGTCGGGCAAGGTCGTGCTAGACTGGGACAAGGCCGCCTGAGAGACGAGCGCCGCTGATCAGACAGCCAGCAGCTGTTTGATCAGCGCCTTTTCGAACCCCTTGGTCGCCGAGCCCGGCAAGGCCTTGCCGATTTCACCGCTTTCGAAAAGGGCGAAGACCTTGGGGTGAACGTACGAGGCGCGGCAGACGGTGGGGGTGTTGCCCAAGAGGCCGGCGACGGCCTTGACGCAGACGGTTATCTTTCGCTTGGCGTCGGTGGGGGAGGTTGGGGCCTCGGTGTCGCGCAGCGCCCGCGCCGCCGAGACGGTGCCGGCCCAGGTGCGGAAGTCCTTGGCCGAAAACTGCTCGCCCATCGCCTCGCGAATGTAGGCGTTCACATCATCGGAATCGACCGGGCACAGCGTGCCGTCGGCCGCGCGATATTTGAACAGCTGCTGGCCGGGCAGGCCTTCGAGCTGGCGCACGACCTTGGCCAGGCGGCGGTCCTTGACGCTGACGCTGTGATCCTTGCCGCTCTTGCCGCGAAACTCGAACGTCAGGGCCGCGCCATCCACGTCGATGTGGCGCTTGTGCAGGGTCGTCAGGCCGTAGCTGCGGTTCTGTTTGGCGTAGATGGAGTTGCCGACCCGGATCAGGGTGATCTCCAGCAGACGCACGGCGGTGGCCAGCACCTTGTCGCGGCAGACGCCGCGAAGCGCCAGGTCATGTTCGACCTTGTCGCGCAATTTCGGCAGGTTGCGCGAAAAGGCGGGCAGCTTGTCGAACTTGTTCTCGGAGCGGGCCGTGCTCCAGTCGTTGTGATAGCGGTATTGCTTGCGGCCCTTCACGTCCCGGCCGGTGGCCTGGATATGGCCGTTGGCCTTGGGACAGATCCAGACGTCGGTCCAGGCGGGGGGGATGGCCAGGGCGCGGATGCGGTCCAGGGTCTTGGCGTCCCTGACGATCTTGCCCTTGGCGTCGCGATAGGACCAGCCCTTGCCGGCGCGGCGGCGGGTCAGGCCCGCGAACTCGTCGCTGCAATAGCTGAGGCCTTGGGGAACTTCGGCGGCGATGTCGAAGGCGTGCGATCCGTCGGCCATCAGCCGTTCGCCTTTTCGAGGCGATCATGCAGCCGTTTGATCCAGCGCTCGGCCGGATCGCCGCCCCACAGCAGCCAGGCGATATAGCCGGCCGAAGGATCGGTGCGGCTTCCCCAACCCTTGCCGTCCTTGTCCACAGTGTGGCGGGCGAAATAGCTGTAGATGTCCTTAATGTCCTTGTCCGAGACGGGCTTCTGATCCGCCAACTGATGGGCGCGGCGCACGCCGACCTCGGTGCCGCCCCGGTCGTGCTTGTCGCGCAGGTCGAGACCGCGCTTGGCTTGGGTAGCGACGCCCTTGGGCGGCTTGCGTTGGGCGTCGGTGAGGGTGGTTTTGGCGGCCATCGCATCTTTCCGTACAAGGACTTGGGCCGAACGCCGTGTCTGGCGCGCGAGTTCCGCTTGACCGCGCGGGCCGGGCGCGGGACGAGGCGGCATGAACTATCGCCACAGCTTTCACGCCGGAAACTTCGCCGACCTGGTCAAGCACGCCCTTGTGCTGTGGTTGGTGAAGGCGCGGCAGGCGTCGGGGCCGCTGACGGTGTTCGACACCCATGCGGGGGCAGGGCTTTACGATCTGTCGGGGGATGGCGCGCGGTCCAAGGAGGCCGAGGCCGGCGTGGCGCGGCTGATGTCCGCCGACGGGCGGACGCCGCTGATGGACGCGCTGGCGACCGAGGTCGCGACGCTGAATGCTGAAGGCGGGTCGCACTTTTATCCGGGATCGCCGTTGCTGATCGCGGACACGCTGACGCCTGGCGGTCGGTATGTCGGGTTCGAGCTGAACCCGCCGGTGCGGGCCATGCTGGCCGAGGCGCTGAAGGGGCGAGCGAACGCCGACGCGCGCGAGGGCGACGGCTATGCGGCCGTGGTCGCGGAGGCGGCGAAGGCGCGCGGGCCGCTGGTGCTGATCGACCCGCCTTTCGAAAAGCCCGACGACTATATCCGCTCGGCCGAGACCGCGATTTCGGTGGTGAAGCGCGATCCGACGGCGACGGTGGCGATCTGGACGCCGCTGAAGGATCTGGAGACCTTCGACGGCTTCATCCGGCGGCTGCAGGGCAAGGCGGGCCCGACTTTGGTCGCCGAGGCGCGGCTGAGGCCCCTGACCAATCCGATGAAGATGAACGGCTGCGCCATGGTGGTGGTCAATCCGCCGGAGGGCACTAAAGCGGCCGCGACCGAGATCTGCGGCTGGGTCGCTGGGGCGCTGGGCGAAGCGGGCGGACGGGCCGAGGTCTGGACCTTCTGACTGCAGTCACTAGGTTGGTGGCATGACGCGCATCGCCATTCTGGAAACCGGACACCCGCCGGAGCATCTGAAGGACGATTTCGACGACTATCCGGCGCGGTTTCGGGCCCTGCTGGGCGAGGGCGTGCCGACCACGCGGTTCGACGTGCAGTCGGGGCATCTGCCCGAGGATCCGTCGGTCTTCCAAGGGGCTATCGTCACGGGGTCGGCGGCGGGGGTCTATGACGACCTGCCGTGGATTCCGCTGCTGATCGACTGGCTGAGGGCGGCGCGGGGGCGGACGCGGCTGGTCGGCATCTGTTTCGGGCATCAGGCGCTGGCCCATGCGTTCGGCGGCGTGGTCGAGAAGTCGCCCAAGGGATGGGGCGTGGGGCTACATCGTTATGACGTGCGCGAGGATGCGCCGTGGATGCATCCGCGGGCGCGGACGATCGCCATTCCCGTGTCGCACCAGGATCAGGTCGTCTCGGTTTCGGACGATGCGCGGGTGATCGCGTCCAGTGGCTTTACGCCCTACGCCGGTCTGGCCTGGGGCGACAATGCGATCTCATTTCAGTGCCACCCGGAGTTTCAGCCGGACTATGCGGCGGCGCTGATCGAGGGACGACGCGGGGCGCGCATCCCGCACGATGTGGCGGATCAGGCGATCGACAGTCTGAAGCGGCCCAACGATCGGGCCGTGCTGACGGCTTGGATCCGCGCCTTCCTGCTGCTGACCCCGCCGCCGGTCGAGGATTACGGCAGCGGGATCTAGAGCCCCAGCAGCCGGATCAGCGCCAGCGCCAGCACCACCAAGGCGCCCAGCGACAGGATGACGGCGGCGACGACGCGGCCGCCGGCGCGGGCGACGGCGCGGATGTCGGTCTGAAGGCCCAAGGCGGCCATGGCGACGACGGTCAGAAGGCTGGAGGCCGCGGCCATGGGCGCGAGCGCGGCCTGCGGGATCAGGTCAAACGAGCGCAGGCCGATCATGATCAGGAAGCCGATGATGAACCAGGGCAGCAGGCGCGACAGGCCGGGTTTTGCGGCGCCGGGCGCGCGCTCGCGGAAAATCAGCGACAGCGCGAGGATGACGGGGCCCAGCATCAGCACTCGCACCAGCTTGACCACCGTGCCGGTTTGCGTGGCGAGGGCGCCGAAGGGCGCGGCGGCCGCCAGAACCTGCGGCACCGCATAGACTGTCAGACCGGCCAGGGCGCCGTATTGCAGGCCGTTCAGATGGATCAGGCCCCCCAGCAGGGGCAGGGCCAGAACCACGATCACGCCGAGCACGGCGGTGAAGGCGATGGAGGCGGCGACCTCTTTTCCATCGGCGTCGATGACGGGGGCGACGGCGGCGATGGCCGAGTTGCCGCAGATGGCGTTGCCGCAGGCGACCAGCAGGGCCATGCGCGGGTTCAGGCCCAGGGCGCGGCCGACGCCGAAACCGACGACGATGGCGAGCGCGACCAGGGCGAAGATGCCCAGGACGAAGCCGGCCCCTAACGACGACAGGGTGGCGGCGCTGACCGAGGCGCCGAGCAGCACCACCGCGACCTCCAGCAGGGTCTTGGCCGAGAAGTCGATCCCGGCCTTGAACCGCGCATCGGGCGTCCAGGCGGTGCGGACGGCGGCGCCCAGCAGGATGGCCAGCACCAGCGGCTCCAGCCACACATGGCCGATCACATCGCGCTCGATGCTGGTCAGGCCGATGGCGGCCAGAGTGACCAGCAGGCACAGCATGACGCCCGGCCGGATCGTGCGTCCGGACGCCGTCACCGACGCCAAAGTGGGCGTTTGGAAGGGGGCGGGCAGGGCGGCGGACTTCATCGTCAAGCGTGATGCGCCTGCCCTCGACGGCGGTCCAACGGATAGTTATGGTCGTTTCAATCCGATTTGGAGATCAATCGTGACCTTGGAACGCCTGCGTATCTTCGTCGCCGTCGCCGAGCGTGACCACGTGACGGCGGCGGCGAGGGCGCTGAACCTGACGCAGTCGGCCGTGTCGAACGCCATCGCTGCTCTCGAGGCCGAGCATGACGTGCGGCTGTTTGATCGGGTCGGGAGGGGCGTCGTGCTGAACGAGACCGGCCGCGCCTTCCTGCCTGAGGCCAAGGCGGTGCTGGCGCGGGCGGCGGCGGCCGAGGCGGCGCTGGCGGACATGAGCGCCCTGCGGCGCGGGCGGCTGGCGGTGTTCGCGAGCCAGACCATCGCCAGCTATTGGCTGCCGCGCCGATTGGTGGATTTCCATACGGCCTATCCCGGCGTCGAACTGGCCGTCGAGATCGGAAACACGTGCGAGGCGGCGCAGGCCGTGTTGAGCGGCGCTGCCGAGATCGGCCTGGTCGAGGGGGCCGTGGACGAGCCGGCCCTGTCGCAGGTTCAGGTGGGGTCGGATCGGCTGGCCGTGCTGGTGACGCCGGACCATCCGTGGGCGACGCGACGTCGGCTGGAGGCGAATGATCTGGCGGACCAGCCTTGGGTGTTGCGCGAAGTAGGCTCGGGCACGCGATCGACTCTGGAGGCAGCGGTGCGGGACATTGGGGTCGATCCCACGACCTTGTCGGTGTCGATGACCCTGCCGTCGAACGAGGCCGTGCTGGCGGCGGCCGAGGCGGGGGCGGGAGCCACGGCCCTGTCGGAAAGCGTGGCCTATGCGTCGGTGGCCGCCGGGCGGCTGGTGACGGCGCCCTTCACCCTGCCGGAGCGCCCGTTCCGCCTTTTACGACACCGCGAACGGTATCGCAGCCGGGCCGGCGACGTGTTCGTCGAAGCGATGGGCTAGGGCCACTTCACCACCGGCGGCATGGACGACAGGATCGAGTCGACGTTCCCGCCCGTCTTCAGCCCGAACATGGTGCCGCGGTCGTAGAGCAGGTTGAACTCGACGTAGCGGCCCCGGCGGATCAACTGTTCCTCGCGCTCCTCGGCCGTCCAGGGCTCGGCCATGCGACCGGCGACGATGCGGGGATAGACGTCCAGGAAGGCCAGGCCGATGTCGCGGGTGAAGGCGAAGTCGCAGTCATAGTCGCCGCTGTCGTGATGGTCGTAGAAGACGCCGCCGGTGCCGCGCGGTTCCTTGCGGTGGGGCAGGTAGAAATACTCGTCGCACCAGGCCTTGTATTTGGCGTGCCAGGTCGGATCGTGGGCGTCGCAGGCGGCTTGCATGGCGGCGTGGAAGGCCACGGTGTCGGGGTGATCCTGACGGCGATCCGCCATCAGCACAGGCGTCAGGTCGCCGCCGCCGCCGAACCAGCTCTTGGTCGTGGCGATGAAGCGGGTGTTCATGTGGACGGCCGGAATGCGCGGGCTGACGGGATGGCAGATCAGGCTGATCCCCGTCGCGAAGAAGCGCGGATCAACATCGGCCCCGGGCACGGTCTTGGCGTAGTCGGCGGGGAAGGCGCCATGCACCGTTGAGACGTGGACGCCGACCTTTTCGAACAGGCGGCCGTGCATCATGCCCATGACGCCGCCGCCGCCCTCTGGCCGTTCCCATGCGGCGCGGACGAAGCGACCGGGCTCGCCGGGAAACAGGTCGGCGGGCGCGGCATCCTCCAGCGCCTCGAAGGCGGCATGGATGCGGTCGCGCAGATGTTCGAACCAGGCGCGGGTCTCGACCTTCTTCAGGTCGAGCGGATCGGAGAAGACGGCGTCGCTCATGGCGCGCTTGAACCACGTCACGGCCGCGGCGTCATCCGGACAGGTTGTCATAAGCAGAATCGCGGGCGCTAATGGCCGCCTGCCGTTTTCAGGAAGCCCCCCATGATCCGCCGTCTCGTTTCCGTCGCCGTCGTATCGCTCGCGCTGGGAGGGGTGGCCCACGCTCAGGACGCCGATGAGGCGCGAGTGATGGAGATTTTGAAGACCACGCCGCTGATCGACGGGCACAACGACCTGCCGTGGGCGCTGCGACAGCAGTACGGAAATGACGTTTACGCCGTCGATCTGACGAAGAATCTGGCGGCGTCGACCAAGCTGCATACCGACATTGCGCGCCTGCGGGCCGGGGGTGTCGGAGGGCAGTTCTGGTCCGTCTATGTGCCCGCCAGCCTGACGCCGCTGGAGGCGGTCGAGGAAACCTTTGAGCAGATCGATACGGCCAAGCGCATCATCGCCGCCCACCCCGACACCTTCGGCCTGGCGACCACGGCGGACGAGGTGGATGCGGTGTTCAAGTCCGGCCGGATCGCCAGCCTGATCGGGATGGAGGGCGGCTATTCAATCGACGATTCCCTGGCCCTGTTGCGGGAGTTCTACCGGGCCGGCGCGCGCTACATGACCTTGACCCACTCCAAGACCACGACCTGGGCCGACAGCGCGACGGACGCGCCGAAATGGGGCGGGCTCAGCCCATTCGGCGAGGCGGTGGTCAAGGAGATGAACCGGCTGGGCATGATGGTCGACCTCAGCCACGTCTCCGAGGAGACGATGCTGGACGCCATGCGCGTGTCCGATGCGCCGGTGATCTTTTCCCACTCCTCGGCGCGGGCGGTCACGGATCATCCGCGCAACGTGCCGGATCAAGTGCTGCGGATGATGCCGCAGGACGGCGGCATCGTGATGATCAACCTGGCCCCCGGTTTCGTGTCCGAGGCGGTGCGGGCCTGGAACGGGGCCAAGGCGGGCGAGGAGGCGCGGCTGAAGACCCTGAACCCCGGTGATCCCGGCGCGGTGGAGGCTGGGCTGACGGCCTGGACCGCCGCCAATCCGACGGCGCAGGCGACCTTGGCCGACGTCGTGGCCCATATTCAGCATGTGCGCGAGGTGGCGGGCATCGACCACGTCGGCTTGGGCGCCGATTTCGACGGCATCGGCAGCCTGCCGGAAGGCATGGGCGGGGTGGACGCCTATCCGCGCATCCTGGCGGCCCTGATGGCGGCGGGCTGGACCGAGGCCGACATCCGCAAGATCGCCGGCGAGAACCTGCTGCGGGTCATGCGGTCGGTCGAGGCCGTCGCGGCGTCAAAGGCCGGCGAGCGGCCGTCGATGGCGCGGCTAGAGCCCGCGTCGGCTCAGAACTGACCGACGGCGCCCGTCTGGCGCAAGCCTTCCCACAGGGCGATGCCGGCGGTGACCGACAGGTTCAGCGAACGGGTCTCCGGGCGCAGCGGCACGACGACACGGGCGTCGGCGGCAGCGTGGACATAGTCGGGGGCGCCGGCGCTTTCCTTGCCGAACAGCAGGGTGTCGTCAGGCTGGAAGACGAAGTCGGGCAGGGGCGTGGCGCCTTTGGTCGTAAGCAGCACCAGCCGCCCGGCCGGACGATCCGCCTGGAAGGCCTCCCAATCGGCGTGGCGGGTCATGTGCGACAGCGGGCCGTAGTCGAGGGCGGCGCGCTTCATGGCGCGGTCGTCGAAACGGAAGCCCGTCGGCTCGATCACATGCAGATCGACGCCGAAACAGGCCGACAATCGGATGCAGGCTCCGACGTTCTGAGGAATGTCCGGTTGAAAAAGGGCGAGACGCATTCTAAGGCCTGACATACGCGCGGCGAGGGGGTTTGTCGCGGTCTGTTTGCGAGCGTTTCGCAAGAAACGTCAGCAGCTTGCGTCCAAACCGGCGCAAGTCACGGGCCGTCGGGGATTCCCGGCGTCTTTTGTTGGTTCGTGCCGTGGCTGGGGACGCCCTTGGGGGTCTTCTGCGGCGTTCGAGAGGTGGAAACGTGGCCGAATCGGTCGTGCATACGGAAGACGGTCACAGCCCTGAGGGCGGTGATCCCAATCGTCGGGACTTTATCTACATCGCGGCGGGCGCCGCGGCGGTCGGCGCGGGCGCCATGATCGCCTGGCCGCTGATCAACCAGATGAATCCGGCGGCCGATACGCTGGCGCTGGCGTCGATCGAGTTCGACCTGACCAAGGTTCAGGAAGGCCAGCAGGTCGTCATCAAATGGCAGGGCAAGCCGGTGTTCGTGCGTTACCGCACCCCGGCCGAGCTGCAGAGGGTGATCGCGGACGATCACGCCCCGGACCTGAAACAGCCCCAGACCGACGCCGAGCGCACCAAGCCGGGTCACGAGAAATATCTGGTCGTCATCGGTTCGTGCACGCACCTGGGTTGCGTGCCGACCTTCGGCGCGGGCGATTACGGCGGCTGGTTCTGCCCCTGCCACGGCTCGCACTACGACGCCTCCGGCCGCATTCGTAAGGGGCCGGCGCCTCTGAACCTGGTGGTGCCGGAATACGATTATCTGTCCGACACCCGCGTCAAGATCGGCTGAGGACCAAGGGGGAATCATGAGCGATCACGAGAGCACCTACGTCCCGAAGACGGGCGTCGAGAAGTGGCTGGACACCCGGCTGCCGATCATCCGTTTCGGCGCGGACTACATGTCCCTGCCGACGCCGCGGAACCTGAACTACTGGTGGACCTTCGGCGGCATCCTGGCCCTGTGCCTGATGACGCAGATCGTCACCGGCATCGTCCTGGCCATGCACTATACGCCGAACGTCGATCTGGCCTTCGCCTCGGTCGAGCGCATCATGCGCGACGTGAACGGCGGCTGGCTGATCCGCTATGTCCACGCCAACGGCGCGTCGATGTTCTTCATCGCCGTCTATCTGCACATGCTGCGCGGCCTCTACTACGGCTCGTACAAGGCGCCGCGCGAGATGATCTGGATCATCGGCTGCGTGATCTTCTTCCTGATGATCGCCACCGCCTTCCTGGGCTACGTCCTGCCGTGGGGCCAGATGTCGTTCTGGGGCGCTGAAGTCATCACCAACCTGATCGGCGCCATCCCGGTGCTGGGCGAGCCGATCCTGATCTGGCTGCGCGGTGGGCCGGCGATCGACAATGCGACGCTGAACCGCTTCTTCTCGCTGCACTATCTGCTGCCGTTCGCGATCCTGGGCTGCGTCGTGCTGCACCTTTGGGCGCTGCACTCGGCCGGTCAGAACAACCCGGTCGGCATCCTGATCCCGAAGGATCGGGAGAAGAAGGACACGCTGCCCTTCCACCCGTATTTCACGGTCAAGGACGGCTTTGCGATCATCCTGTTCCTGATCCTGTTCGCCATCTTCGTCTTCTATCAGCCGAACGCTCTGGGCCACGCCGACAACTACATCCCGGCCAATCCGCTGCAGACGCCGGCCCACATCGTGCCCGAGTGGTACATGCTGCCCTTCTACGCGATCCTGCGCGCCATCCCGGACAAGTTCGGCGGCGTGGTGGCGATGTTCAGCGCCATCGGTGTGCTGTTCGTCCTGCCCTGGCTGGATACGTCCAAGGTGCGCTCGATGCGCTATCGCCCGACGATGCGGACCTTCTTCATCATCTTCCTGGTGGTCGGCGTGGGCCTGGGCTGGTGCGGTGGTCAGCTGCCTGACGCGCCGGTGATCGGGTCGTTCAAGACCTTCACTCTGATCGACGGCGACCTGAACTCCTACCTGTGGCTGACGCGGGTCTTCACCCTCTACTACTTCGTCTTCTTCCTGATCATCATGCCGTTGGTCGGGTTGAAGGAGCAGCCGCTGCCGATCCCGGCGACGATCTCCGAGCCGGTCCTGACCGGCGCCGGCGCCGTCGAGCACAAGGTCTGAAAATCATGACGATTGGAATGAAGACCGTGTCGTTCAAGACGATCATCGCCTCGGCCGCGATTGCGCTGGGTCTGTTGAGCGCGGCCGCTCCCGCCATGGCGGCGGGCGCTGCGGCCCATCCGCGCTCGGGCGGATTCAGCTTCGAAGGGCCGTTCGGCACCTATGACCAGGGCCAGCTGCAACGCGGCTACAAGGTCTATCACGAGGTCTGCGCCGCCTGTCACAGCATGAACCTGATGCACTATCGGAACCTGGGCGACCGTCATGGGCCGTTCTGGAATCCGAAGTATCCGAACCCGAACGACAACCCCGTCGTGAAGGCTCTGGCCAAGGAAAACCAGGTCGGCGACATCGACAGCGAGACCGGCGAGGCGATCCAGCGTGACGCCACGCCCGCCGACAAGTTCCGCGCCCCCTATCCCAACGCCACGGCGGCGGCGGCGGGCAATGGCGGCGCCGCGCCGCCCGACCTTTCGGTCATGGCCAAGGCCCGTCACGACGGCGCGAACTACATCTATTCGCTGCTGTCGGGCTACAAGGCCGCGCCGGCCGGCCTGCAGATCCGCGAGGGTCAGCACTACAACCCCTATATGGCCGGCGACCTGACGCCGTTCTGGACGGGCGACCACAAGGACGTTCCGCCCGGCGGCTTCATCGCCATGCCGCCGCCGCTTCAGAACGGTCAGGTGACCTATGACGACGGCTCGCCGCAGACGGTCGATCAATACGCCAAGGACGTCGCGGCCTTCATCGCCTGGACGTCCGAGCCGAAGATGGTTGAGCGCAAGCAGGCCGGCTTCGGCGTGATGATCTATCTGCTGCTGTTCGCCGGCATCACCTATGTCGCCTACCGCCGCATCTGGAAGGGCGTGGCGCACTAGGATTTGATGTCGATGAGCAAGCCACTTTCCCGCGTTCCGCTACAACGTAGGCGGTGGTTTGAGTTTCTGGAATTTGCAGAGCGCCACGGAAGTTCCCATTGGGTCTTCCGTGGCGTGGCAGATGCAGAAAATCATCTTCTTGTTCCAAAAATTGGCCGCACCCAGAACCGCTACAGCCTATCCGCTGAGCAGGCGCTGTTTGCTAAATTCAGACGCCGCGCCAACCAGTTTCTACCTGTCTCGGGGCTTTCTGATTGGGAGCTTCTCGCTCTTGCTCAGCATCATGGTCTGCCGACCCGACTATTGGATTGGACGAGTAATCCACTCGTCGCTGCCTACTTTGCTGTTAGCAGCGAACCCGAAAAGGCTGCGGCGCGTGTCTACGCTTATCAGACACACGACATCGTTGATGTAAGCGACTGGCCAAGCCCGTTTGAAATCGAACAGGTCTATGCATTCCTGCCATCTGCGGTCGCGCCTAGGATCGTGTCGCAGAAAGGCCTATTCACTATTCACCACGAACCCACCGTGCCGCTTACAAAAGGTTATGGCCTTTCGTCAGATCATTGGTTCGACATTGATGTGCGTGATCGAGTGTATTTCCAGCGTCGTTTGTTCGACCTTGGAGTCGATGCTGCCCATATTATGGCTGATCTAGATGGCCTGTGCCGATCGCTGGATTGGCAATTTCGTCGCGGTGTCGCGATGGGCAAGTTTGGGATATGATCCCGATTATGGATATGGTGATCGATCAAAGTGAGACGCGTGCTGTGGCTGATGCCTTGGCTGCTTTTCAGCTCGACGAGTCTGGAGCTTGGGGCGATCTTCAGGTCTTGGCCCAAAGTGTGAATGTTGATGCGCTCGAACTCGATGAAGATAGTGTCGTCGTTTCTGAGAGCGGCACCTACACTGCGATAGCGTATGTCTATCTGGCTCTAGGTTATGGAAAGGGCGATGACGCTTTCACGACGTCCGCATCCTTCCGGGCTGATTTAAGCGGGAACATCAATCACGGCGTTGCGACAATCGAAGCGTTGGATATCGACACTTCGCCCTTTTACGAGTGACTGATAGGCGCATCGACATGGTGGGTTTCGCCGCCTAGGGTTCCGCATCTGTTTCCGGCTGTGGGGCCTTCAGTTCATGCGTCTTGTCTCTTCTTTCGCCGCCGTTCTGTTGGCGAGCGCCGCCTTGTCCGCCTGCGCCACGGCGTCCAATCCTGCTGCGGTTCACACCGTCCCGACTTTCGATGCGGCGCGGATCTCGCAGGACATCAAGACGCTGTCGGACGACAGCTTCGAGGGCAGGGGCATCGCCACACCGGCCGAGGAAAAGGTCATCCGGTATCTGAGCGAAGGCTACGCCGCCGCTGGGTTCGAGCCGGGTGGGCCGAACGGCCAGTGGACGCAGGACGTGATCCTGAACCGCTTTACCCAGTCCAATGTGCGGGCCTCGCTGAAGCTGGGCGACTGGACCCTGCCGATGACGCAAGGGCGCGAGGTCGCCATCTCGACCCGCCGCCCGGCTGAACACGTCAGCCTTAAGGACGCCCCGCTGGTCTTCGTCGGCTACGGCATCAATGCGCCCGAGCGTCAATGGAACGACTTCAAGGGCCAGGACCTGCGAGGCAAGATCCTGGTGGTGCTGGTCAATGACGCCGACTTCGAGGAGCCGGCGCTGAACACCTTCGGCGGTAAGGCCATGACCTATTACGGCCGCTGGACCTACAAATACGAAGAGGCGGCCAAACAGGGCGCGGCGGGCGTGCTGATCGTGCACGAGACGGCGCCGGCCTCCTATGGCTGGCAGACGGTCGCCAACTCCTGGGGCGTGTCGCAGTTCGACATCCTGCGCCAGAATGCGGCGGCCGAGCGCGTGCCGATGGAGGGCTGGATCCAGCGTGACGTGGCGGTCGACCTGTTCCGTCGCGCGGGTCTGGATTTCGACGCGCTGAAGGTCCAGGCGCGCAGCCGTGACTTCCAGCCGGTCGCCTTGCCCGGCGCATCCTTCTCGACCGAGTTCGACGTGGCCACCAATCAGGTCACCAGCCACAACGTCATCGCCCGCCTGCCGGGCGCGACTCATCCGGACGAGACGATCCTCTATACCGCCCACTGGGATCACATCGGCATGGGCGAGCCGGATGCGACCGGCGACCGCATCTTCAACGGGGCGGTGGACAATGCCTCGGGCACGGCGGGGCTGCTGGAACTGGCGCGCATGTTCGGTCGCGCGCCGCGCACCGAGCGCTCGATCGTGATGATCAGCTTCACCGGCGAGGAAAGCGGCCTGCTGGGCTCGGAATACTATGCGGTGAACCCGGTCTATCCGCTGGCCAAGACGGTGGGCGGGTTCAACATGGACTCCATGAACGTCTATGGCCGCGTCACGGGGCTGGGCGTCACCGGATATGGCCAGTCGGACTTCGACGAGCGTCTGGCGGCGGCGGCCCAGCCGCAAGGGCGAGCACTGGTCCCGGACTACGAGAATGCGGCCGGCACCTATTACCGTTCGGACCACTTCCCGCTGGCCAAGCGCGGCGTGCCGATGGCCTATGCCGGCAGCCGGGGCGAATTCCGCGACGAGCCGATCGCCGCGCGCGAGGCGGCGCGGTCGGAATACGGCGCCAAACGCTATCACCAGGCGGCGGACGAATGGTCGCCCGACTGGGACTACAGCGGCATGATCGAGGACCTGACCGTCTTCTACGATGTCGGTCGCGCCCTGGCGAACGGTCGCGACTGGCCGCAGTGGAAGTCGGGTTCAGAGTTCGCGCCGGTGCGCGCCACGACCGCGTCCGAACGCCGCTAGTCTTTTCACACATCAAGATGGGGCGGGGAGGAATCTCCGCCCCTTTGCCATTCCGCCTGTCGAGCAAATGCAATGATCCATCGCCGTTCACCCCTCATCGCCCTTGCGGCGCTTGCGCTCACCGCCTGCGCGACGACGCCGGTCGCATCGCCGGCGCCCAAGCTGAACGCCTTCGCCGTCGCCTCGGCCGCGACGCCTCAGTTCAGCGTCCAGCGCCTGTCGGACCACATCAAATATCTGGCGTCGGACGAGTTGGAGGGACGGTTCCCCGGCCTGATAGGCGAACGGCTGACCCTGGCCTATCTGCAGGCGCAGTATGAGGCGATGGGGCTGGAGCCGGGCGGACGCGACGGATCGTGGCTGCAGCCCGTCGATCTGGTGCGCTTCACGCCGGAGCGGGCGCCGACGGCGTCCTGGACCGGGGCGGACGGCGTGGCGCATCCGCTGGTTTCCGGGACGGACATCACCCTGCGGGCCGGGTCGGCGGAACCGGTCGTGACGGCCGAGGCGCCGCTGGTTTTCGCCGGTTACGGCATTTCGGGGCCGACCTGGGACGACTATGGCAATGCGGACCTGACCGGAAAGGTCGTGGTCATTCTTCGCGGCCAGCCGGCGGTGATGGGCGAGGATCCCAACTTCTACGGCTCGACCACGCACAAGACCCAGGAGGCGCTGAAGCGGGGAGCCGTGGGCGTCGTCACGCTTCAGGACCAGGACAACCGCTGGCGCCGCGCCGTGGGCGGGGCGACCCGGCCGCAGATGACGATCAAGGGCGCGCAGGACCCGCGGTTCAGCGGATCCATCAACATGGCCACGGCGACGGCGATCGGCGGCGCGGCCCTGGAAGCCGCCGTCGAGCGGGCGAAGACGACTGCCTTGGGGGGCGTTCTGGATCTGGGCGCGCGTCTCAGCGTCGATATCGCGGAGACCACCGAGGTCATCCACTCCAACAACCTGCTGGCCAAAATTCCCGGCACGGAGCGGCCTGACGAGTACGTCTTCTATTCCGCCCACTGGGATCACGTCGGCAAGGCCCGGACGCCCAACGCCGAGGGCGACGACATTTTCAACGGCGCCTGGGACAATGCGTCGGGGACGGCCGGTCTGATCGAGATGGCGCGGGCGTTCAAGGCCGGACCGGCGCCGAAGCGCACCGTGGTCTTCCTGCACGTCACGGCCGAAGAGCAGGGGCTGCTGGGGTCGGAGGCCTATGCCGCCGATCCGGTCTATCCGCTGGCCAAGACGGCGGCCGACATCAACATCGACATGCTGCCCTTCACGCCGGCGACGCGCGACGTGGCGGTGTTCGGCGTCGGCAAGTCCGAACTGGAGGACATCCTTAGCCGGTTCGCGGCCGTGCAGGGACGGGTGGTGACGGGCGACGGCTATCCGGAGGAAGGCTTCTACTACCGCTCCGACCACTTCAACTTTGCGGCCGGCGGGGTGCCGGCGCTGATGCCTTGGACGGGCCGTGATTTCGTCGAGGGCGGGATCGAGGCAGGCAAGCCCTATTACGAGGGGGCGATGGCCAAATATTATCACAAGCTGACCGACGAATGGCGGGCCGACTATGACTTCACGGCCGCCTTGCAGAACCTGGACCTGCTGTATCGGCTGGGGCTGACGGTGGCCGACAGCGAGAGCTGGCCAGCGTGGAAGCCGACCGCCGAGTTCAACGCCATCCGCGACCGCACGGCCGATCAGAGGCGCTAGGTCTCAGGCGGTGCCGAACGGATAGGGGCTGACGGATTTGGACCAGTCATCGACCGCCAGCGGGCGGTCGATGGGGGCGGCGGCGCGTTCGGCGCAGGGGTGACGGTGACACAGGCGGCAGGCCGGGCCGATGGGCGTGACCTCGGGGTTCTGCAGGTCGATGCCGTGGGCGTAGGCCAGACGATGCGCATGACGCAGTTCGCAGCCCAAGCCGACGGCGAGGTCGTGGCGCTCGCCGTAGCCGTCGTGGCCTTGCCGCTCGACCGTGCGGGCGAAGGTGAACCAGCGGCCGCCATCTGGAGTCTCGATGATCTGGGTGACGATGCGGCCGGGCGTGCGGAAGGCGGAGTGAAGCCGCCAGCGCGGGCAGGCGCCGCCGAAACGCGAGAAGGGAAAGGCGCCGGCCGCATAGCGTTTGGAGATGTTGCCCGCCTGATCGACCCGCATCAGGAAGAACGGCACGCCGCGCGCCGTGGGGCGTGACAGGGTGGTCAGGCGGTGCGCGGCCTGTTCATAGCTGACGCCGAACCGGGCCTGGAGTCGGGCCAGATCGTAGCCGGCAGCTTCCGCCGCGCGCTGGAAGGCGGCGTAGGGCATCAGGGTCGCGGCGGCGAGCGTGTTGGTCAGGGCGACCTTCAGCAGCGATCGAGTGGGCGCGTCCGGGGCGTTCGCGGCCTCTGCCAGCGCGTTGAGCGCCGGCCCTTGCTCGGCCAAGGCCAGTTGATAGGCGATGGCGAAGGCGCGTGAGGACGGCCCCAGGGTTTCCGACAGCAGCAGACGGCGGCGGTGCAGGTCGTAACGGCGGGTCCATTCCACCATGACCTCGGCCGGCAGGGTGCGGACGCCAAGGTCGTGTTTGGCCGCCAACCGATGACGGGCGGCGGGTTCGAAGCCGTCAGCGTGGGCGGGCGCCTCTGTGGACAGGGCTTCGCACAGGGCCTCGCCCATCTGGTCCAGTTCGGGAAAATGGTTGCCGCGCGACTGGATGTATTCGCGCACCCATTCGGCGGGACTGGTCTCGATCGGGCTCTCGCCCGTCTCGGCGGCGGCGCGGGCCCGCGTGCGGCCGTCGTCGAAGGCTTGATAGAGGCGCAGCAGGGCGTCGGCCACGCCGGGCGCCTCTTCCAGCAGTTGCACCAGTTCATGGCGGGGGGCGGACAGGCCCTTGAACAGAGGGTCGGTCAGGATTTCCGTGAGCCGCGCCTCGTCCGCCGCCCCGCCCTGGTTCAGAGCGCGCAGATCGACGTCATAGGTGTCGGCCAATCGCAGCAGCAGCTGGGCTGAGACCGGGCGCTGGTTGCGCTCTATGTGATTGAGATAGCTGGGCGAAACGTCAAGGTCGGCAGCCATGGCGGTCTGCGTCAGGCCCAGATCGCGTCGCAGCCGCTTGAGCCGGGCGCCCAGAAACAGCTTGCGATCAGCGGCGGTGTTCATCGTCGCATGATGTCACAACGTGACTGACGAAGCAAAGTCATAGTGTGACAAGGTGACTTCGTTGACGGGGTTCGATCTGTATCAGTTTTGACCGACGCGTGTTCTTGTCTCCGAGACGGCGGCTGCGGCCGCGCCCTTCAGAGACCGAGTTCGACCATGACCACCTTCGCCGATCTGGTGCCTTCGCCCGCCGGCCGTTTCGACGGCATCGAGCGCCCCTACACCCCTGAGGACGTCCTGCGTCTGCGCGGCTCGCTACCGATCACCCATACGCTGGCCGAGCGCGGGGCCAACCGCCTTTGGCAGTTGCTGCACGACGAGCCCTTCATCAATGCGTTGGGCGCCGTCACCGGAAACCAGGCCATGCAGATGGTCCGCGCGGGTCTGAAGGCCATCTATCTGTCGGGTTGGCAGGTCGCGGCCGACGCCAATACGGCCGGCGCCATGTATCCCGACCAGTCGCTGTACCCGGCCAACGCCGCGCCGGAACTGTGCCGCCGCATCAACCGCACCCTGCAACGCGCCGATCAGATCGAGCATGCCGAGGGCGGCGCCAAGCGTGACTGGTTCGTTCCCATCGTCGCCGACGCGGAAGCCGGTTTCGGCGGGCCGCTGAACAGCTTCGAGATCATGAAGGCCTTTATCGAGGCGGGAGCGGCCGGCGTCCACTTCGAGGACCAGCTGGCGTCCGAGAAGAAGTGCGGCCACCTGGGCGGCAAGGTTCTGATCCCGACCCAGGCGCATGAGCGCAATCTGGTGGCCGCGCGTCTGGCCGCCGACGTCATGGGCACCCCGACGATCACGGTCGCGCGCACGGACGCCGAAAGCGCCCAGCTGATCACCTCCGACATCGACGAGCGGGACCAGCCCTTCATCGATCGCGACAACCGCACGCCTGAGGGCTTCTTCCGCCTGAAGGAAGGCACGGGTCTGGACCACTGCATCGCGCGGGGCCTGTCCTACGCCAGCATCGCCGACCTGCTGTGGTGGGAGACGTCGCATCCGGATCTGGACGACGCCAAGAAGTTCGCGGAGGCCGTCCAGAAGGCCCATCCGGGCAAGCTGATGGCCTATAACTGCTCGCCGTCGTTCAACTGGAAGGCCAAGTTGGATGACGCCACCATCGCCAAGTTCCAACGCGAGCTGGGGGCCATGGGCTACAAGTTCCAGTTCGTGACCCTCGCCGGCTTCCACAGCCTGAACAACTCGATGTTCGAGCTGGCGGACGGTTATCGCGATCGCGGCATGGCGGCCTATTCGGAGCTGCAACAGCGCGAGTTCGCCAACGAGGCCATCGGCTACACCGCCACGCGTCACCAACGCGAAGTCGGCACCGGCTATTTCGACCAGGTCGCCACGGTCATTTCCAACGGCACGTCCTCGACGACGGCGCTGAAGGACTCGACCGAGACCGCCCAGTTCACCCACGCGGCTTAAACCGGAAAGGAACCCGCAAATGGAACCGCTGACCCGAACCGAAGCCATCATCGACTTCTGCCTGGCGCCCCTGGCGCTCGACACCGGCACGGAGGCCGAGCGTGAGGTGCGTCGTCGCCTGACGCACGTGCTTCGGACCTATCAATCCAAGACCGCGACGCCCGTCGCCGTGGACTTCTCGTCCATGCCGTCACAGGTCATCAACGAAGCGGCGCACGGTTACGAATAGGCCGCTCGCCCACGAAAAAGGCCCGCTCCGATCGCTCGGAGCGGGCCTTGCTCTGTTCGAAGTCGCTTAGCGCGAGGGTGTCGTGTTCAGCGATTGGGTGGTCGCAACGGCCGGGGTCGGAACAGGCGTCGCTTGCGGGACGGTGACGGAGATAGGCGTGCGCGCCGGCGCGGCGCCGGTTTCCTGAGGGTCGCCGACGACGATGGTGGTGATCTGCGTCGCCTCGGTGGTGCAGGTCGCCAGGTCGCGGGTGATGTGACGGCCCAGGCAGAAGATGTCCTCGTAGCTGGGGCGCGAGGCGGCCAGGCACTGGAACAGCATCAGCTTGGACATATCCATGCAGAACTCGCTGTTCGGCTCGTGCGTCAGAGCCTCGGTATTGACCCGGGCCTCGTCGCCGCCGGCGCCGAGCGCGCCCAGAGCCGCGATGGCCAGAGAGCGGACGACGGCGGGGGTGTAGGGCGGGCCCTTGCGCGAAGGCTCAAGGCCCAAGCCCGTGCCGCTGTTGGCGGCGGCGAACAGGCGGCTCGACTCCTCCGGCGACGGCAGCATCTTCACGGCCGACAGCGTCTTTGCGCTTTCCAGCCGCACTTCGCGGTTCGGAATCGGCGTGATGGCCCAGCGGCGGCGGGGATCGCTGCGGCCCTGGATGGTGTAGGCGTCCTGCTCGATCGCCTCGGCGATGGCGCGCATGGCGATGGCGTCCTTGCCGACCGTCGCCGAGATCAGGCCGGCGGCCGCATCGGCGCCGGGCAGGGTGGCGGCATAGGCCGGATCGGCGACGATCTGGGCGACCATGCGCTGACGTTGCGCCGGATCGATCGCATACTGCTGTACGCCGGCGACGAACTCGGGCGACTGCAGGGCGATGATGGCGCCGTAAGCGATCAGGCCGCGCGACAACTGGTCGGCGTCATAGGCAGAACCCTTGCGCAGGGCGGCCTGGATCGATTCCGCATCGGGGAAGCCGCCCGGCTGGATCGTCTGGGCTTCGCGCAGGAACGCGACGTAGATTGAGGCGGCGTCCGCCACGCCTTGGTTCAGGGACACGGGGGGCGGCTTGCGGGCGGCAAGTTCCGCCGCCAGACGCTGGGCTTCCAGCTCGGCCTTTGAGGGTCCGCTCTCGCAACTGGCGAGCAGGACAGCGGCGGCGAGGGCGGCGGCCGACAGACCGCGGCTCAGTAGGGCCGTTTTCATGGAGACTTCCTCAGGCGAATACGCGCGCAAAAAGCGCCAATACTGTTGGCGCTTATAAGGCGGGCCTTATGGTTATCCGAAGGTTAATCGAACAGTTTCGACACCGATTCTTCGTTCGCGATCCGTCGGATAGCCTCTCCGACCAGCGGAGCCACGGAAACCGCTCGGATTTTCGGGCAGTTCAAAACTTCGTGGGGTTGCTCGATGGAGTTGGTGATCACCAACTCCTTCAGCGGGCCGTCGGTGATGCGCTGGACGGCGGGGCCGGACAGGACGCCGTGGCTGATGTAGGCCGAAACCTCGGTCGCGCCCTGGTCGATCAGGGCCTTGGCGGCGTTGACCAGGGTGCCGCCCGAATCAACGATGTCGTCGAACAGGATGCAGCGGCGGCCCTGCACGTCGCCGATGATGTTCATGACCTCGCTCTCGCCCGCCTTGGGCCGGCGCTTGTCGACGATGGCGAGATCGGCGTCCAGGCGGCTGGCCAGCGAACGCGCGCGCACCACGCCGCCGACGTCGGGCGAGACGATCATCAGGTCGTCGCCGCGGGCGTAGTTTTCCTTGATGTCCTGCGCCAGCACGGGGGTCGCGACCAGATTGTCGGTCGGAATGTCGAAGAAGCCCTGGATTTGACCAGCGTGCAGATCCATCGTCAGAACGCGGTCGGCGCCGGCGCGGGTGATCAGATTGGCGACCAGTTTGGCCGAGATCGGCGTGCGGCCCCCTGTCTTACGGTCCTGACGCGCATAGCCGAAATAGGGAATGACGGCCGTGATCCGTTTCGCCGAGGCCCGCACCAGGGCGTCGGTGATGATCAGCAGCTCCATCAGATTGTCGTTGGCCGGATAGGAGGTCGATTGCAGGATGAAGACGTCCTCGCCACGGACGTTTTCCTCGATGATGGCGAAGACCTCGTTGTCGGCGAACCGCTTGACCTGGGCCTTGGTCAGAGGCGCATCCAGGTGGTCGGCGATCGCCTGGGACAGTGCGCGGTTGGAGTTGCCTGAGAGCAGCTTCATCGGCCGGTCATCCTTTCGCCGTCATCCGCCCCCCATGAACGGCGGTCGGTTGGCGCGCTCTTTACCAGTGGAGCCGGGCAGGGCAAGTCGTATGCTGAGTTTTCCTCGGCATGGCGCGGCTCGGTTGCGGGTGCTAGAGGTCGCCGCGTTGGTTTCCGGGGAACGGCTTCAGGGCCGTCCTTCACACGTCATGGGGTCGTCCTTGTCCGCTTCTAAGTTCCGTTCCGGCATGGTGCTGATGGCCGCGGCGCTCGCCGCAGTGACGATTTCAGGCTGCGCGGGCAAGAACCGCCCCAAGCTGGCCTATGAGGAACGTCCGGTCGAGGCGCTGTACAACACCGGCTATGATCGGCTGCAGCAGCGCCGCTGGTCCGACGCCGTCGATTATTTCCAGGAAGTCGAACGCCAGCATCCCTATTCGGACTGGGCGCGTCGTTCGATCCTGATGCAGATCTACGCTTACTATCAGAACAACGCCTATGCCGACGCCATCGCGGCGGCCGACCGGTTTATCCAGCTGTTCCCCGGCAATCCATCGGCCTCCTACGCCTTCTACATGAAGGCCGTCTGCAACTTCGAGCAGATCACCGACGTGGGGCGTGATCAGGGTTACGCCACCGCCGCCCTGGCCGGGTTGAAGGACGTCTCGCGCCGCTATCCGGGCACGCCTTATGCATCGGACGCCGCCGTCAAGATCGACATGGTCAACGACCAGCTGGCCGGCAAGGAAATGAACATCGGCCGCTACTATCAGCGCGCCAACCAGCCGCTGGCGGCCCTGAACCGTTACAAGGCCGTGATCGCCAACCCGGACTTCCAGCGCACTTCGCATACGCCCGAAGCTCTGTATCGTCTGGTCGAGGTCAACCTTCAGCTGGGTCTGAAGGAAGAGGCGACGCGTAACGGCGCCGTGCTGGGCTACAACTATCCGGGCAGCCCCTGGTACGCCGAGGCCTATGCGCTGCTGACCGAAAACGGCCAGACGCCGGACAAGGCGCCCGAGGGCAAGCGCGAGAGCTGGCTGCAGCGGATCATTCCGGGCTGATCACGCGACGGCTTGTGCAATCCGGCGGGGATCGGGATTCTGTCGGTCATGATTCGTTCCGCCGGCGCCTGACGCGATGCTGACCGCCCTTTCCATTCGTGACGTCGTCCTGGTAAACGTGCTCGACCTTGAGGTCGAGAGCGGCCTGACCGTGCTGACCGGCGAAACCGGGGCCGGCAAGTCGATCATTCTGGACGCGCTCGGCCTGGCGCTCGGCGGGCGCGGCGATGCAGGCCTGGTGCGCAATGGCGCCAAACAGGCTGTGGCCACCGCCGTCTTCTCCGCCCCCGACGATCCCGATCTGCTGGCCCTGATCGCCGACAAGGGGTTCGACGTGCAGCCGGGGGAAGATTTGATCCTTCGCCGCGTCTTGGGCGCCGACGGTCGCAGCCGGGCCTATGTCAATGATCAGCCGGCGGGTGTGACGGCCGTGCGCGACATCGGCGCGGCCCTGGTCGAGGTGCACGGACAGCATGAGACGGTGGGCCTGCTGGATTGGCGCACGCACCGCGCGTCGTTGGACGCCTATGGCGGACTGCAGCCGCAGTTGTCGGCGGTCGCCTCGGCCTCCGCCAAGCTCAAGGCCGCCGAGGCGAAGCTGGCCGAGCTGAAGGCGCAGGCGGCGGACGCCGATGCGCGGCGCGAAGAGATCAGCCTGAACCTGTCCGAACTGGATGCGCTGGATCCGCGGGCTGACGAAGAGACGGAACTGGCAGGTGAACGCGCCCTGCTGGGCGCCGCCGAAAAGGCCATCGCCGATCTGGGCGACGCGCGCACTCAGCTTGGCGGCGACAAGCTGAGCCAGAAGTTGGGCGCGGCGTTGAGGGCTGTCGAACATGCGCGCCAGCGGGCCGGGCAGGCGGGCGCCGAGGGCGATCATCCGGTCATCGTCAAACTGTCGGCCGCCGTGGAGGCGATCGACCGCACCATGGTCGAGGCGGCGGAAGCCCTCGCCGCCGTGGACGCCGCCGCCGACGCCTTCGACTATGAGCCCGGCCGTCTGGACAAGGCCGAGGAGCGGTTGTTCGCCTTGCGCGCCGCCGCCCGCAAGCTGCACACCACGGTCGACGCCCTGCCGACCCTGCGCATTCGCCTGCGCGAGCAGCTGCGGCTGA
This sequence comes from Brevundimonas sp. ASV9, assembly GCF_016429195.1. Taxonomy (GTDB): domain Bacteria; phylum Pseudomonadota; class Alphaproteobacteria; order Caulobacterales; family Caulobacteraceae; genus Brevundimonas. Next base: position 5,853 of record NZ_JAELUF010000002.1, on the reverse strand, counting down.
TCGAGGACGGGGAGGAGGCGCTGACCAACGCCGGGCGCGAGGCGGCCGAGGCGGCGGAAGCCTATGATCTGGCGGCCACTTTCCTGACCTCGGCACGGGAAGCCGCCGCCGAGCGGCTGACCGCCGCCGTCATGGGAGAACTGGGCCCGCTGAAGTTGGAGCGCGCGCGGTTCCGCGTGGCGCTGGAGCCGATCGAGGGCCGACGCGGGCCGGACGGCGTCGAGACGGTGCGCTTCCAGATCGCGACCAACGCCGGCACCGACTTCGGCCCGCTGGACGCCATCGCCTCGGGCGGCGAGCTGGCGCGTTTCGCCCTGGCGATGAAAGCGGCCCTCGCAAGCCGTAAGGACATCCGTCAGCCCGTGATGATCTTCGACGAAGTCGATCAAGGCGTCGGCGGCGCGGTGGCCGAGGCTGTGGGGTCGCGCCTGAAACGCCTGTCGAACGGCGCCCAGGTCCTGGTCGTAACGCACAGTCCGCAAGTCGCCGCGCGCGGCCATGCTCACTGGAAGGTGATGAAGGGCGACCGCGACGGCCTGACCACCACCACCGTCGTCGCCCTGGACGACCAGCGCCGTCAGGAAGAGATCGCGCGCATGTTGTCCGGGGCTGAGATCACCGACGAAGCCCGCGCGGCGGCGCGGGCCCTGATCGGCTGACTGAACTTTTTAGACGCCCAGGATCCAGCCTTCTTCCTGTTCGACCTGGGCGATCAGTTCCGGCGTGGCGTCCTTGGGCGGGGCGAACGCCGCGGCCAGATCGCCGGCCTCGTCCATCCGAGCGAGGGCCTCGGCCGTGGAGCGAACCTGGGCCTGGTCCTTGAACTCACCCGGTTGAGGCTTGGTCTCGTGCATCGACGGCCAGACCTCGACGACGAGAGCGGACAGAGGCTCCACGTCATCGGGGGTCAGGGCGCGCCAGCCGGTGCCGAAGGGCCAGACGGCGGCTGACGGGCCGAGACTTTCCAGCAGCCGCCGCACGGCGGGGATGCCGACCAGGGTCTGGCCGCCCACCGCGCCGGCGCCGTGCATCTGCCAGACGCTCTTGGGCTGAAGCCGGCCCTTGCGAGCCGCGTTTTCTGTGGCGCGGAACTCGGGGATGTCGGCGCCGGAGCCTGCCGGGGGCTTGGTCGTGGTCAACCAGCGCTGGGCCTGTTTGGCCGGCGCGCCCCACAGAGGCCAGGCCTCGTCGGTCATCAGCCGGTTCATCTTGGCCGCAACCTGATAGCGGTTGTTGGTGTTGTCGGCCTTATCCACGACGTTCGAGGCGATGAATTTCCACATGGCTTGCCACGGGGTTCCGTCCAACTTCAGCCGCGCGGCCGTGCCGACGGGATAACCGAAGTTGAAGTCCAGCCCGACCAGCACCCGGTCGCCGCGCTTTCTGTGGTCCGCCAGGATCGAGGCCAGCAGGGCTTCGCCTTCGGCCCGGGTCGCGACATTGTGTGTCTCGGTATAGAGGCGGAAACGCACGTCGCGCTTGGCCACGCCGATCCACAGCGAGGTGTCGCCGAGCTTCTTGGTTTCGGCGGCTGTCCAGTCGGCGACGATATAGGCGTCGAAAAGGCGGGCCAAGGCGGCCTCCCTGATAAAGGCGTGTCGGATAGGAGTGAGCCGGGCTTCTAACGCCGCATCGCGGCGACTGAAAGGCCCATGCGGCGTCTCAGCCCTTCAGCAGGGCTTCCAGATGCGACAACCAGCGGCGGCCGAGACGAAGCGCCTCGCCGGGCGACCCCGTCTGAACGGGCAGAGCGGCGTCCCACAGGGCCAGCTCGAACTCCGGGTGGCGGGCGTCGGCGAACATCAGGCGCAGCACGACCTGTTCGGCGTCGGGGGCCAGCACGTCCAGCGACTTGCGCGCCTCGCCCCGGCGGATGCGGGCGACGACGTGGCCGTCCACGATGATCTCTCCCCCCTCGACCTCATCGAAGGCGTAGACCAGGCCATGGGCGCCGTTGGCCCAAAGCACGACGACCTGTTCGACGTCGAAATTCAGGGCGCAGGCGCGACCTTCGCCCGGCGACACGGCCTCGACCTCTGGCGCGGCGCCCAGGGTCTTGAGCATGGCGCGGTGCAAGCGGCGCGGCGGCTCCATCCACCACGACAGCGCCAAGGCCAGGGTCGTCAGCAGGGCCGCCGCGAGGGCGATCAGCAACACCACTCGCAAGACGTCGGCCATGGTCAGGCCTCTAGATCAAGATCGACAACGACGGGAACGTGGTCGCTGGGTTTTTCCATGTCGCGGGCGTCGCGGTGGGTCTCAATCCCCCGAAACCGGTCGGCGGCCTGGGGCGACAGCAGGGCGAAGTCGATTCGGATGCCATGGTCACGCTGCCAGGCGCCGGCCTGATAGTCCCAGAAGGTGTAGGCGCCAGCGGGTTCGCCGGCGATCTCATGCGCGTCGGCCAGGCCCAGGTTCTTCAGCGCTCGGAAAGCCTGACGGCTCTGAGGCTGGAACAGGGCGTCGTCGGTCCAGGCGGCCGGATTCTTGGCGTCCTCGGCCTCGGGGATGACGTTGTAGTCGCCGCACAGGGCCAGCGGCTCCTCGAACGCCAGCAGATCCTGGGCATGGCGGTTTAACCGATCGAACCAGGCCAGCTTGTAATCGAACTTCTCGGTCCCGATCGGGTTGCCGTTCGGCAGATAGAGGGCGCCGACACGAATGGGCCTGGGCGCCTCGACCAGGGCCTCGATGTAGCGCGTCTGTTCGTCGGTCTCGTCGCCGGGCAGCCCGCGCCGGATGTCGGATAGCGGATACTTCGACAACAGGGCGACGCCGTTGTAGCTCTTCTGCCCGTGGGTCTCGACATTGTAGCCCAGGCTCTCGAAAGCCTCGCGCGGGAACTTCTCGTCCACGCATTTGATCTCCTGGAAACAGGCGACGTCGGGGGCGGCCTGCTCCAGCCACGCCAGCACGGTGGGCAGGCGGGCGTTGACGGAGTTCACGTTCCAGGTGGCGATGCGCATGACGGCGACGCTAGGCTGCGTCTCGGTTTTGGAAAAGAGGGCGCAAAAGAAAAGGGCCGCCGGATCGCTCCGACGGCCCTGCGATCAGTCTTTTGACTGGCTTAGAGGCGGCCGCCGGCGGGCGCCGCAGCAGCGGCCGGAGCCGTCGTCAACTTGCAGCCGCCGCCGATCTGCTGGGCGGTGGCGCAAGGATAGATCTGCTGAACGACATTTTCCGCGTTCAAGCGAGCAATGACGCCATCAGCGCCGTTGCATTTGGCTTCATAGAAGACGCCATTGGCGTTACGGCCCATCAGTCGGGCTTCCGTCACGTCGCAGGATGCAGCTTCCGAGCCGGCCAGCAGAGTCTTCACGTAGCCGGCGTTCTCGGCTGGAGTGGTGAAAGTGCAGGTTCCATTTTCGGCCAGAACTTGAATGCAGGGGGTTTTAGTCCAAGCGTTGTTCAGTTGCTTGAACCAGAAACCTGCTGCATCCGAGCAGCCCGCTTCATACAGAATGCCACCGTCGTTCGACTGTCCCAAAACTTTTACATGATCGACGGTGCAGGCGACGCCAGCTTGAACAGCGTATTGTCGCAAAAATTTCTGAGTGTCTGTGTTTGCGGCAATGGTGCACTGCGGACCAGGATCGGCGGCCGGATCACGCGCGCGCAATGTCTCGGCAGTGTGGGCCAGCAACACGCAGTTGATTGCTGAAGGCGGTGTCTTCGATTCGATGATAAAGCCCGGACCAACGGCGCACGCCACTTCATAAACAGAGGTCTTGGCTTCGGTCTGCCCCAGCAACTTGGCTTCACTAACTTGGCAATTGGTATTGGCTAGGGTGGCTTGTTGCTGGGCAGCAGCTTGAACTTGTTCAGCGCTCGGCGCTGCTGGCGTGCGTTCGCGGCGCTGGCGGCCAGCGGCGGCTCTCGATGTGCCCTGTGTTACCGCGGGCTCGGTGTCGTTATTGCGAGGTTGCTGGCGCTCTTGGGCCATGGCTGGGGCGACGGCGAAGGCGCTGAACACAAGCGCCGCAAAGGCGGCGGCGAGGCGGGACTTCATGGAAACACCTTGGGTTTCTGAATGCATGGCTGCTTCGTGGCGGTGTATTTGGGCGGGGTCAAGGCGGGTGTGGACGGCGGCACGGGACACGGGCTAAGTATCTGAGCGTTTCGATTGGAGACTGACTTGGCTGATGGAACGGTGCCGACGACGGCCGCGAAGGATGGGCGGGGACTGACCTATCCGTTTGACGCCGTGCCCGGCGCGGGCGATGCGATCCAGGTCGCGCGCGGCCTGCTGTGGCTGCGGTTCGCCCTGCCGTTTCAGCTGGATCATGTGAATGTCTATGCGATCCGCGACGGCGACGGGTGGGTCGTCGTCGATACGGGTTTGAAGACATCGGCGACCGTCGCGGCGTGGGAGGCGGCGCTGGATGGCGCGTTGGGCGGCGATCCGGTGACGCGGCTGATCTGCACCCATATGCATCCCGATCACATCGGACTGGCGGGCTGGCTTTGCGAGCGGTCGGGCGCGCCGCTGCTGATGTCGCGACTGGAGTATGTGACCGCGCGGATGCTGATGGCCGAGGCGGCGGGCGATGCGCCGGCGGACGGCGAACGCTACTATCGTGCGGCAGGTTGGAACGATGAGCAGATCGCGCGCTGGCGGGCCGACTACGGCGGTTTCGGCAAGGGCGTGGCGACGATGCCGCGCAGCTATCTCCGACTGTCCGACGGCGACGTCGTTCAGATCGACGGCGACGACTGGAGCGTGGTTGTCGGGTCGGGCCATAGCCCCGAGCACGTCTGCCTGTGGCGGCGGTCGGACGACGTCTTCATCGCTGGGGATCAGATCCTGCCTCGCATTTCGTCCAATGTTTCGGTCTGGCCGACGGAGCCCGAAGCCGATCCGCTGGGCGACTGGATGGACTCGTTGGACAAGCTGAGGGCCTTGTTGCCGGAGGGCGCATTCGTCCTGCCGGCCCATGGCGAGCCTTTCTACGGTGTTCATGCACGGCTTGACGCGCTGAAGCGGGGGCATGAGGTCGCGTTGAAACGGCTTGAGCGGACGTTGCGTCAACCGTCTAGGGTGATCGACGGCTTCCCCGCCGTCTTCGGTCGGGCGGTCGGGGACGGGGTGCTGGGCATGGCTACGGGCGAGGCCCAGGCGCACCTGAACTATCTGGAAAGATGCGGCCGCGCCCAGCGGACGCGGGACGAGAGCGGCGTCGATTGGTGGAGCGCCGTCGCACAGGACGAGGAAACGACGTGAGCGAACATATCCGCAGCGAACTGGCCGACGGCGTCCAGGCCGTCACCCTGGACCGGGCCGACAAGAAGAACGCCATCACCCAGGCCATGTATACGGCCCTGGCCGAGGCGACCGAGCGAGCGCGGACCGACGATGCGGTGCGGGTGCTGCTGCTGCGCGCCGAGGGCGACAGCTTCTCGGCCGGCAATGACATTCAGGACTTCATCGCCCTGGGCTCGCAAGGGGCGGAGCCGGGCGAGATGCCGGTGTTTCGTTTCCTGAAGGCGCTGGCGGATCTGGACAAGCCCGCTGTGGCCGCCGTGAAGGGGCGGGCGGTCGGGATCGGCCTGACCATGCTGTTGCACTGCGATCTGGTGGTGGTTGCCGAGGACGCGCTGCTGTCCGTGCCCTTCGTCAATCTTGCCCTGGCGCCCGAGGCGGCGTCCAGCCTGCTGTTGCCGGCCGTGATCGGTCATCAGCGGGCCTTCGAGCTATTCGCGCTGGGCGAGCCGTTGGATGGCCGGACGGCCCTGGCGTGGGGTATCGCCAATCGCGCGGTCCCGGCCGATCAGGTCGAGGCGACGGCGGCGGAACTGGCGGCCAAGGTGGCGGCCCGCGCGCCCAACTCAATCCGCAAGACCAAGCGGCTGATG
>NZ_JAELUF010000029.1 GCF_016429195.1 Brevundimonas sp. ASV9 | reverse complement strand
CCCCCCCCCCCCCCCCCCCCCCCCCCCCCCCCCCCCCCCCCCCCCCCCCCCCCCCCCCCCCCCCCCCCCCCCCTTTTTTGCTGGTCTCGTGGGCTCGGATATGTGTATAAGAGACAGGACCAAGGCCCAGCCGACCCCGCGCCCGGCGACGCCCGCACCCGCCCGCCCCGCGCCCCAGCGCAACGAGCCGAGCCTGGACCTGGACGCCCTGGCCGGACCGACGCGCCCGACCAACAATCGCGGCCGCCCGGCGACGGGGCAGACCGGCGCCGGGACTGCAAGCCGTGCGACGGGCCCCCAGTTGGCCGCCTTGGGTGCGCAAGTGACACCTAACTGGAACCTGAACTGCGACCTGCCCGGTATGGATTCTCTAGTAATTCGTGTGACTGTGAGACTGACAGCCGACGGCCAAATTGTAGGCGCGCCCCGGCTGGAGCAGCCGCGGAGCGATGCGACCGGAAGGGCGGCATCTGACGCCATGTTGCGTGCGCTTCGGGCTACCGCTCCCTTCGATGTGCCGGCGGGCTTTCAAGCTCAGGAAGTGCCGTTCCGCTTCGAAACAGCCCGCCAATGTGGAAATCGCTAGAGCGTCGGTCCGAAAATTAGCCCCAATCGCCATGAAGCGTGGCGAAACCAATACGACCTGACGATAAGGGTCGAACGTGTCTCTGGACTACCGAGGGAAACAAGCATGCGACTGAACCTCCTTATGGCCTCCGCCGCCATCATCGTCGCGGCTGGCGCGCTGGTGCAAAGCTCTGTCCAGGCGCAGGCGGCGATGCCTGCCGCCTCAGGCCAGACCCAGGATGTGGTGGTGGATCAGGGGGTGCTGCGCCCGCTTCAGATCGCGGTCGTGCCGTTCGCCGGGACGCACGGGTCGGACATCTCCAATGTGGTCAGCGCCAATCTGAAGCGGTCGGGCTTCTTCGAGCCGCTGAACCCGTCCAGCTTCATCGAGACCGGCCTGACCCTGGCCAATGCGCCGAACTTTCCCCAATGGACCCAGATCGGCGCGCAGGCGGTGCTGTACGGCGGTGTGACGACGCGAGGCGACGGGCGGCTGGACGTGGGTTTCCGCCTGTATGACCCCTACCGCCAGTGCCAGCTGGTCAGTTATCAGTTCACCGCGACCCAGGAGCAGTGGCGCCGGATCGCGCACAAGATTTCCGACGTCATCTATCAGCGCATGACCGGCGAAGCCGGCTTCTTCGATTCCCGCGTGATCTTCGTGTCCGAGGAGGGCACGCAGCTGAACCGGATCAACCGCCTGACCATCGCCGATCAGGACGGATTCAATCCGACCTATCTGACGCAGGGCGACGAGGTGATCATGTCGCCGCGCTTCTCGCTGTCGCAGCCGGACGAGATCACCTATGTGGCGCTGGGCAAGGATTACAGCCGCATCTACCTGTATAATCTGACGACCGGCCGGCGCGAGAGCCTGGGCGAGTTCGACGGTCAGGTGCTGGCGCCGCGCTTCTCCAACGACGGCAACAAGATCGCCTTTTCGATCATCCGGGGCGGCAACACCGACGTCTATGTGATGGACCTGAGAAGCCGTCAGATCTCGCGTCTGACCAGCGATCCGGGCATCGACACCTCGCCGTCCTTCAGCCCGGACGGCAGCCAGATCGTCTTCACCTCGGACCGTTCGGGGTCGGCTCGGCTCTATGTCATGCGTGCGGACGGATCGGGCCAGCGGCCGATCTCGCGCGGGGGCGGCATCTATACCGCTCCGTCCTGGAGCCCGACCGGCAATCTGATCGCCTTCACCAAACAGGGCGGCGGCCGGTTCTCGACCGGGGTGATGAACGCCGACGGTTCGGGCGAGCGCATCCTGTCCTCCAGCTATTTCGAGGAGGGGCCGAACTGGGCGCCGAATGGCCGATACGTGATGTTCGCGCGCCAGACGCCGGGCGGCGACACGCGGCTGTGGACCGTGGACCTGTCGGGGCGCGTGGTGTCGCAGGCGGGCTATAACGGACGCGGGACCGACCCGGCCTGGTCGCCGCTGCTGGACCGCGGCCCGAGCAATCTGGGCGTGAACCAGGGCGCCGACAGCTGCCCCGCCTAAACGCCGCACCGACACCGTCGGAGCCTTAAAGCTCAACTGTGCGTTATCGCCTCTAGCGTCGAAAAATCGGCCGAGGCAGACAGTAAAGCCAAGCTTGAGGCCCGCCCCTTGCCAGAAACGATACGTCAGGAGACGACCCCATGAAGACTTCCCGCATTCTCAAACTGGCGATGGTCGGCTGCGCCGTCGCCGCCATGGCCGCCTGCACCCGTAAGCCCCCGGTCGAAACCGGCGTGCCCGGTCCGAACGACGGCACGACGCAACCGACGGGTCCGGCCTATCCGACCGCGCCCACCGGGCCGGTGACCGGCGGCAACATGGGCTCGGCCGCGCCGGGCACCGAACAGGACTTCGTCGTTAACGTCGGCGACCGCATCTACTTCGACCTCGATTCCTATGAGGTCCGGCCCGAGGCCATGCCGCGCCTGGACGCCCAGGCCCAGTGGCTGCAACGCTATCCGTCCGTGACGGTCCGCATCGAAGGCAACGCCGACGAACGCGGCACGCGCGAATACAATCTGGCGCTGGGCGCTCGCCGTGCGGAATCGGTGCGCACCTATCTGATCAACCGGGGCATTCCGGCGGGCCGGATCGACACCATTAGCTTCGGCAAGGAGCGGCCGATCGCGGAAGGCTCGAACGAAGACGCTTTCGCCCGCAACCGCAACGCCCACACCGCCATCGTCTCGGGCGCGCCGCGCTGACGACCGGCTGATCGGCTGATCTGAAGGAGGCGCCGGCCGCAGGGTCGGCGCCTCTTTTCGTTTCCGCGCTTGTCCTGACGCCGGGCCGGCGGCAGAACCGTCATCACAGGGATCGGGGGATCAGCGGATGGATATCGAAGGGGCGGGCGCCGTCGTCACGGCCGGACTGGTCGCAGGCGCGATCGAAAAGCCGACGGGCAAGGCCGGCGAGGCCCACCCCCACGGTGTCTGTTCCGACTGCGGGGCCGAGACGAGCGGCAACTTCTGCGCAAACTGCGGCCAGCCGACCCATGTCCATCGCAGCCTGCTGCACCTGGGCGAAGAGCTGCTGCACGGGGTCATGCATTTCGACGCCCGGATCTGGCGCACCCTGCCGCTTCTGTGGCTGAACCCCGGAAAGCTGACGCGTGAGTGGGTCGAGGGCAAACGCACGCGCTACGTCTCGCCGCTGGCGATCTTCCTGTTCACCCTGTTCGTGATGTTCTTTGCGCTCAGCTTCATGCCGCACAAGGAAGAGGCTTCGGTTCAGCCCGCCGAGATCGCCGAGCAGCGGGCCGTGGTGGAGGCGGCCCAGCAGACCGTCAACGAGCTGCGCGCCGACAACGCCCAGCCCCAAGCCATCCAGGCCGCGCAGATGATCGTGGACCAGCGCCGCGAACAGCTGCTGAAGCTGGAGGCGGAAATGCGCGACGGCCGGGCCGACGGGCTGAAGCCCGGCAGCTGGCAGGCCAGTCTGAAGGATATGGCGACCGGCGACGCGGAACAGGGACAGCCGCATGCCAAGCTGAAGGTCATGGGCAAGGACGCCGAGAAGGAAGGCCACGGCATCGGCGCCACGGTGTTGAAGAAGCTGCAGAACCCGGACCTGGCGGTTTATAAGTTTCAGCAGACGGTGTACAAGTTCGCCTTCTTGCTGGTGCCCTTGTCGATCCCGTTCGTGGCCCTGCTGTTTCTGTGGAAGCGGGGCTTCACCCTATACGACCACGGGGTGTTCGTTCTGTACTCGCTGACCTTCATGGCCATGCTGCTGATGCTGATGGTGCTGTCGGCGACGATCGCCGGGTGGCTGGGCGCCATCGTCATTCCGCTGGGGCTGCTGGCCGTGCCCGTGCATGTGTTCGCCCAGATGAAGGGCGCCTATTCGCTGTCGTGGTTCTCGGCCCTGTGGCGGACGATCGCTCTGTTGGTGTTTTGCAACATCGTCGTCGGCCTGTTCTTCGCGGCCATCGTCTATCTGGGTCTCGGCCACTAGCTCGGCCTTGCGGCGGCCCCAAATCGGTGAAAGCTAGACGCATGACCAAGCTCTCGATCTCTCGCGTTCATCTCCTCGCCGCCGCCGCCCTTGGCGTCCTACTGATCGGGGGCGGCGCGGTCGCCCAGCAGGCCCAGCCCAACATCATGGAGCGGACCGAGTGGGACAATCGCCGCTTGGACCAGCTGGACCGCAATGTGCGGCGGCTCGAGCGCGCCCTGACCCAGAGAAACGCCGCCGGCCAACCCGTGCTGGTCGAGCCGGACCCCGAGGTGGTGACGCTGCAGGGGCAGTTCGCCCTGATGGACCGACGCCTGGGCGACCTGGAGGCCACGGTGCGCCGGATCAACGGCGACAACGAGCGTCTGACCTTCCAGCTGGACGAGGCCACCCGCGAGAACGAGACGCTGAAGACGCGTCTGGCGGACGCCGAGGGCCGGTTGCAGAAGCTGGAGACGCAGGCCGAGCTCAATGCGCCGATCGAGGCGACCTCGCCGACCGGCGATGCGACCCGCGACCTGGCGGCGGCGGTGGCCCTGTTGGCGACCGACAAGCCGCGCGGCGAGCGGGCGCTGGAAACGGTGATCGCGGCCTGGCCCGATACGCCGCAGTCGCGTGAGGCCAACTCGCGCCTGGGCGACCTGCGGGTGGCGGCAAACGACAAGGCTGGGGCGGTGCCCTATTACGCCGCCGCGCTGAAGGACTGGCCGCGCATCGGCTGGGCGGCGGACACGACGCTGAAACTGGCCGACGCCCTGTTCGCGACGCAGAGGAAGCCGCAAGGGTGCGCGGCCCTGGCTGAATTCACACGTCGCTATGCGCCCGCCGCTTCGGACCCGCAAAAGGCGCGGGCGGCGCAGTTGAAGACCACGGGTTCCTGCGCCTGACGCCCAGCGCAGCGATTGGGGACGATCTGACGGCGCGAGCATTCGCTCGGCTGGATGCGCGACTGACGCGGGACACGGGCCGGCCGCTGGCGCTGGCCCTGTCGGGGGGCGGAGATTCCATCGCCCTGTTGCGGCTGACGACAGACTGGGCGCGGACGCGCGGGCGTTCGGTGCTGGCCCTGACCGTCGATCATCGGCTGAATGCGGACAGCGGCCGCTGGACCGACTTTGCGGCCGGGGCGGCGCGGGACGCCGGAGCCGACTGGCGCGGATTGAGTTGGGGCGGGGACAAGCCCGCGACCGGGCTGACGGCGGCGGCGCGGGCGGCGCGGCATGGGCTGATCGCCGATGCGGCGCGCGAGGCGGGGGCCTCGGTCGTCCTGTTCGCCCAAACCGCCGACGACATCGCCGAGGCCGATCTGATGCGAAGTGAAGGTTCGACCCTGGGACGGGTGCGCGAATGGTCGCCGTCGCCGGCCTGGCCCGAGGGTCGCGGCCTGATGCTGTTGCGGCCGCTGCTGGGCGAGCGGCGGGCGGGGTTGCGGGACTGGCTGGCGGGCGAGGGGGCGGACTGGATCGAGGATCCCGCCAACGCCGATCCGAGGTTCGGGCGCAGCCGGGCGCGGCAGGCTTTGGCGGGCGCAACGCCGCAATCGGTCGATCAGGCGCCGGCGAAAACCGGCGCGCGACCGAGCATCGACGGCGAGGCCATGGTGCGTGTGGACCACGACGTGGGCGCGCGGGCGCTGGCGGCGGCCCTGGTCTGCGTCGGCGGCGGATCGACGCCGCCTCGCGGCGCGCGGTTGGACGCCCTGATGGCGCGGCTGAAGGCGGGTGAGGATTTCGCGGCGACCCTGTGCGGGGCGCGGATCGAGGCCGTCGGCGCGACGGCGCGGCTGATGCGCGAGGCCGGCGAGCTGTGCAGGCGGGACATTTCGCCGCTGGCGCTGACGCCCGGCGTCGAGACGGTTTGGGACGGGCGGTTCGTCTTCTGCGCCGATCGTCCCGGCTGGTCTGTGGTTCCGGCGAGGGGGCGGTTGGCCAGCCTGCCGGACGCCGACAGGGCCGAGATCAATCGGCTGCCGGCGGCGACGCGCGGGGCCTGGCCTGTGTTGATCGGGGACGACGCGGTGGCCCCGGTTCTTGCAGGCGAAGGGGTTGAACGGCGCGGCCTTGTCGCGGAACGGCTCAGGCTGGCGCTGGACGAAACGACGCACGAAGACGACCTGATTTCCGCCACCCGATAGCGTAACGCTGATTAAGCCCCTATTTTCCCAGACAGACACATCCAGACCGTCGATCCCACCGGGGTCGCGGACGACCGAGGACCTCAATGAACCTGCGTAATCTGGCGATCACCGGCGTGATCATTCTGGCGTTGCTGGCGGGCTATGCGGCGCTGTCGCAGGGCGGCGCCATGAACGGCGTGACGGGCCAGCCGGCCGGCAAGCCCGAGGCCATCAGCTATTCCCAGCTGGTGCAGCGCGTGAACGCGGGCGAGGTCAAACAGGTGACCATTCGCCTGGACAAGGTGAACGGCGAGCTGAAGAACGGCGAACGCTTCACCTCCACCACCGTCTATCCAAACGAACAGCTGGTGGCTCAGATGCTGGCCGCCAACGTCGAGATCGACGCCAAGTCGGGCGGCCAGTCGATCTGGATGAGCCTGCTGCTGGGCATCCTGCCGATCGCGCTGCTGATCGGGGTGTGGATCTTCTTCATGCGCCAGATGCAGGGCGGGGCGAAGGGCGCCATGGGCTTCGGCAAGTCCAAGGCCAAGCTGCTGACCGAGCACAAGGGACGCAAGACCTTCGACGACGTCGCCGGCGTGGACGAGGCCAAGGACGAACTGCAGGAGGTGGTCGACTTCCTGAAGGATCCGGGCAAGTTCCAGCGTCTGGGCGGCAAGATCCCCAAGGGCGCGCTTCTGGTGGGCCCTCCCGGCACCGGCAAGACGCTGCTGGCCCGTGCGGTCGCAGGCGAGGCGGGCGTGCCCTTCTTCTCGATCTCGGGTTCGGACTTCGTCGAAATGTTCGTGGGCGTCGGCGCGTCGCGGGTTCGCGACATGTTCGAACAGGCCAAGAAGAACGCGCCCTGCATCATCTTCATCGACGAAATCGACGCCGTGGGTCGCCACCGGGGCGCAGGCCTGGGCGGCGGCAATGACGAGCGCGAACAGACGCTGAACCAGCTGCTGGTCGAGATGGACGGCTTCGAGGCCAGCGAGAACATCATCCTGATCGCCGCGACCAACCGTCCCGACGTGCTGGACCCGGCCCTGCTGCGTCCCGGCCGCTTCGACCGCCAGGTGGTGGTGCCCAACCCCGACGTCTCGGGCCGCGAACGCATCCTGCGCGTCCACATGAAGGATGTGCCCCTGGCCGCCGACGTCAACGTCAAGACGATCGCGCGCGGCACGCCCGGCTTCTCGGGCGCCGACCTGGCCAACCTGGTCAACGAGGCGGCCCTGACGGCGGCGCGCAAGGACCGTCGCATGGTCACCCATCGCGACTTCGAAGACGCCAAGGACAAGGTGTTGATGGGTTCGGAACGTCGCTCCATGGCGATGAACGAGGAAGAAAAGCGCCTGACCGCCTATCACGAGGCCGGTCACGCCATCGTCGCCATGAACGTCAAGATGGCCGACCCGGTCCACAAGGCGACCATCGTCCCGCGCGGCCGGGCGCTGGGCATGGTGATGCAGTTGCCGGAAGGCGACCGCTATTCGATGAAATATCAGCAGATGATCGACCGGATCGCCATCATGGCGGGCGGCCGCGTCGCCGAGGAACTGATCTTCGGGCCGGAAAACATCACCTCGGGCGCCAGCTCGGATATCGAACAGGCGACCAAGCTGGCCCGCGCCATGGTCACCCGCTGGGGCTTCTCGGATAAGCTGGGCACGGTGGCCTACGGCGAGAACCAGGAAGAGGTCTTCCTGGGCCACTCGGTCGCCCGCAGCCAGAACATCTCCGAAGAGACGGCGCGCACCATCGACGAGGAAGTCCGTCGCCTAGTGACCTCGGGCTGGGACGAGGCGCGCACCATCCTGACCACCAAGGCCGAGGATCACGAAAAACTGTCTCAGGCCCTGCTGGAATACGAGACCCTGTCGGGCGAGGAGATCAAGGACCTGCTGGAGAAGGGCGTCGCGCCGAACCGTGACGAGAACAACTTCCCCAACGCCGGGCCTTCGGTCTCGGTGCCGGTGACGCCGGTGTCGGACGGCACGGACATTGAGGTCCCGGTCGCCGCCCCGGCCGCGACCAGCGTGCCGACGGTTCACTGAGCCCAGGCCTGATCTGAAGACGAACCCGCCGGGAGAGCGATCTCCCGGCGGGTTTTTTCTTTGGGCGTCTGGCTGACCCACTGGCCCACCCAAAGCATCATGACGAACAAGTTTGCATTGCAAACCTGTCTGTGAGATATGACGATCTCAATCGTGGGAGGGACGTCATGGTGATATCGCAAGCAGAGCAGGTGGAGCGGCTGCACGGACTGGACGCGTTGCGCGCCGGGGCGCTGCTGCTGGGGGTGCTGCTTCATGCCAGCCTGTCCTTCTTTCCGCAGCAGATCTGGATCGTGGCGGACGACAGCCGGTCGATCGGCGCCGCCTGGCTATTCTTCGCCATTCATCTGTTTCGCATGACGGCCTTTTTCTTCATCGCGGGTTTGTTCGCCCATAGGATGCTGGCGCGGAGAGGTTGGGTCGCCTTCGCCAAGGATCGGGTGGTGCGGATCGCCGGGCCGCTGGCGGTCTTCTGGTTTCCGGTTATGGCGGGGATCGTTACGGCCCTGGTCTGGAACGCTCATGCCAATGGTCTGGTGACGCCCGGCGCGCCGCCGCCACCGCCACCGACGTATGACTGGACCAACTTTCCGCTGACCCACCTGTGGTTTCTGTGGGTGCTGACGCTCTTCTACGCCGTCGTCCTGATCGTGCGGGCGGCGCTGGCTGTGCTGGATCGCAAGGGACGGGCGGGCCCGGTGGTGGACAGGATCACCGGCGCGCTGATCGGCCCGTGGACGCCTGCCGTGCTTGCCGCTCCGCTCGCCCTGGCGCTGTGGCTGGATCCGAAGTGGATCGCCTTCTTCGCCGTGCCGACGCCGGACGCGGGCGTGATCCCGAACACCTCCGCCCTGGTCGGGTTCGGCCTCGCCTTCGGCCTGGGCTTTGCGCTGGATCGGCGGCGTGATCTGCTGCGCCGCATCGCAAAGGGGGCGCCGCTGTTCCTCAGCATGGCGCTGGTTTCGGGCGTCGCGGCCTATGTGCTGGCGGGCGGACCGAGCATCGCGCCGATGGGCGAGCCGACGGCCGGCAAGGCCCTGGCCGCCGCCGTCACGGCGGTCGCCGTCTATGCCTCGGCCTTGGCGGCCACGGGGCTATGCCTGCGGTTCGCCTCGGGCCACAGTCCGGTTCGACGCTACCTGTCCGACGCCTCCTACTGGATCTATATCGTGCACCTGCCGCTGGTCATGCTGGCCCAGGTCTGGGTGCAGGATTGGGCCGGGCCGTGGTGGGTGAAGCTGATCGGCGTGTCGGCGGGCGTCTTCGCGGTGTGCCTGGCGTCCTACGAACTGCTGATCCGTCATAGCTTTATGGGACGGTGGCTGAATGGCCGGCGCGTGCCGTGGCGCAACCGGCCTGCGCCTGCCCTGGTCCCCGCCGAATAATTTGCAAACCCTTCCAGCGGCGTCCATCCGAGGGACGCGCCCGTCGCACAGGAATCACACAGCGATGTCCGACAAGTCCCGCACCGGCCCCGAGGCCGACCTGGCCTTCATGAAGGCCATTGTTCAGGGCGGCAATAATCCCAAGGCGACCCTGACGCTGGGCGTCGCCTATCTGGCGGGCGGTCTGCTCTACGGTCTGCAATGCCTGTTCCATATCGGTCAGGTGTGGGGGATCGTGCGCTGGCCGCCGCTGGGAAATCTCAGCTTCGTGGTCGCCATCACGGTGGCCTTCCTTATCGTCCTGACCTGGGCCGTGCGTGAGGACCGCAAGACGGGCACGGCCGGCCCCATCGTCACGCGCACCCTGAATGCGGCCTTCAGCGGCGCGGGCATGGCCAATCTGGCGATCATCATCGTGTTCGGCGTGGGGGCGCGCCGCGATCAGGACTTCGCGGTCTGGCTCTACTATCCGGCGATGATCTTCGCGCTTCAGTCGGCGGCCTGGTTCGTGGCCTACAGTCTGAAGAAGAAGCCATGGATGCTGGCGACGTCGTTGGGCGGCTGGCTCACGGCGGTCGCGCTGGGCGTGCTGGTGCGCGACCCGATGATCTATCTCTATGTCTGCACCCTCGCCCTGTTCGTGCTGTTCGCAGGGCCGGGTTGGATCATGACGCGTGCGGCGCTGAAGGCCCGCGCCAATGATGCGGACGCCGGCTGATCCATGGGACTGGACGCGCTCGGCAAGATCGACGAGGTCATCCACGGCCGGATGCGGCTGGGGATCATGGTCTATCTGGCCGACGCCGAGGCCGCCGACTTCACCGAGCTGAAGACCGTGCTGGAGGCGACGCAGGGCAATCTGTCGGTCCACATCAAGAAGCTGGAGGAGGCGGGATACGTCGCCGTGGCCAAGAGCTTCGTGAACAACAAGCCCCTGACCCGCGTGTCCATCACTCCCGCCGGCCGCAAGGCCTTCGCCGCCTATCTGGAGGCGCTGGGCGGTCTGATCGGGCGGTCGGCCTGATGGCGCCGATGGTCGTTGATCCGGACAAGGTGCGGGCGTTCGAGACGCCCGTGGCGTTCGAGGCTTGGCTGGCGGCGAACCACGACCGCGAGACCGAGCTCTGGATCCGCATCTTCAAGGTCAAGTCTGGCCTCGCCTCGATCACTTGGGTCGAGGCGGTGGATGTGCTCCTGTGCTGGGGCTGGATCGACGGGATCAAGAAAAGCCTGGATGCTGACAGCTTCCTGCAACGTGTCTCGCCGCGCGGTAAGAAGAGCGTCTGGAGCCAGATCAACGTCGCCAATGTCGCGCGTCTGATTGACGAAGGGCGGATGACGCCGCACGGGATGAAACACGTCGAGGCGGCCAAGGCGGACGGGCGCTGGGACGCGGCCTACCGCATCAAGGGCTCGACCGCGCCGGACGACCTGATGGCCGCCATCGACGCCGAGCCGCAGGCACGGGCGACGTTCGACACCCTGACGGCACAGAACCGGTTCGCCCTGACCTATCGCGCCGAGGCGCCGAAGACCCCGGCGGGCCGCGCCAAGGCCATCGATCGTCTGGTGGAGATGCTGAAACGGGGCGAGACGCCCCACCCGCAGAAGAGGGCATGACCGTGTCGTTTTCGCAGGTGATGGGCATCGTCAATGTGACGCCCGACAGCTTCTCGGACGGGGGGCAGTGGGCCTCGACAGAAGCGGCGATCGATCAGGCCATGCGGCTGGTCGCGGACGGGGCCGATGTGCTGGACATCGGCGGGGAGAGCACCCGGCCGGGGGCCGAGCCGGTGGGCGAGGGCGAGGAGATCGAGCGGGTCGCGCCGGTCATCGCCGGCGTCCGCGCGCGGTGGGGCGGGGCGATCAGCATCGATACGATGAAGCCCGCCGTCGCCCGCGCCGCCGTCGCGGCCGGGGCGACGATGTGGAACGACGTGACCGCGCTGAGCCATGCGCCCGAGAGTGCGGCGGTCGCGGCCGAACTGGGGTGCGACGTCGTGCTGATGCACATGAAGGGCGAACCCCGCACGATGCAGGCGGACCCGCGCTATGACGACGTGGTGGGTGAAGTGCGTGACTATCTGCGTGGGCGGGCCGAGGCGGCGATGGCGGCGGGCGTGGCGCGCGAGCGGATCTGGCTGGATCCCGGCATCGGGTTCGGCAAGACGCTGGCGCATAACATGGCGCTGACGGCGCGGTTGGACGCGCTGGTCGATCTGGGCTTTCCGGTGCTGTACGCCGCCAGCCGCAAGCGCACGATCCAGGCCATCGATGCGACGGCGGTCGTGGCGACCGACCGGCTGGGCGGGTCGCTGGCCTTGGCGCTGGAAGGCGCGAAGCGCGGGGCGCGGATGGTGCGGGTTCACGACGTGCGCGAGACGGTGCAGGCGCTGAAGGTCCAGGCGGCGGTGACGGCGGCGGATTGAAGGCCCGCGACGGACGGTCGCAGCCGGTGTAGAGGGCAGGTCTGCAACAGCCCCGATCTGCCCCATGCCCCTGACCGCCTACATCGCCCCCATCGTCATGTTGTGCCTGTCGAACGTCTTCATGACCTTCGCCTGGTACGGTCATCTGAAGTTCGATCACAAGCCGCTGTGGATCCTGGTCATCGCCAGCTGGGGCATCGCCTTCTTCGAATACTGGCTGGCGGTGCCGGCCAACCGCATCGGCATCCAGGTCTATTCGCCGGCCGAGCTGAAGACGATGCAGGAGGTGATCACCCTGTTGGTCTTCGCCGGCTTCTCGGTCCTGTATCTGGGCGAGAAGCTGACGGTGAACCATCTGGTCGGCTTCGCCTTCATCGCGCTTGGGGCCTTCTTCATCTTCAAGGGGCCGCTGGGCGGCTGATCGCGGCTTGCTCCGGACCGCGGCCTGTTCCATCTGGTCGCCATGCCCTGGGTGATGTCGATCAATCCGTGGGCGACGCTGGTCGTCGCCGGTCTGCTGGAGGTTCTGTGGGCCTCGGGCCTCAAGAATGTGGGCGTCAGCCGGCCGTGGACCTCGCTGGGGGTGCTGGTCGCGCTGGCGGGCAGCATGATCCTGTTGTGGGTCGCCACGCAGAAGTTGCCGATCGGCACGGCCTATGCGGTCTGGACCGGCATCGGGGCGGTGGGCGCGGCGGTGGTGGGCATCCTGGTCTATGGCGAGCCGGCGACGGCGGTCAGGGCGGTATGCATCCTGCTGATCGTGGCGGGCATTGTCGGGCTGAAACTGTTTTCGGGAGCGGCGGCATGAGCGCGCTTCATCAAGGACGCGTCTTGATCCTGGCAGGGTCGGACTCGGGCGGCGGCGCGGGCATCCAGGCCGACATCAAGGCCGTGACGATGATGGGCGGGTTCGCCGCCACCGCCATCACGGCCATCACGGTGCAGAACACATTGGGGGTCCACGGGGTCCATCCGCTGCCGCTCGATTTGATCGCCGCCCAGGCGCGGGCGGTGCTGGAGGACATCGGGACCGACGCCTTCAAGACCGGCATGCTGGGCTCGGTCGAGGTGGTCGAGACGGTCGCGGCCCTGCTGGACGAGGCGGACGCCCCGGCGGTGGTCGATCCGGTCATGGTGGCCAAGGGCGGCCATCCCCTGTTGCCCGATGCGGCGGTCGAGGCGGTGAAGCGCCTGATGATCCCGCGCGCGGCCCTGCTGACGCCCAATGCGCCAGAGGCCGAGGCCCTGACAGGCTTTGCGGTCCACGACCTGGACGGCCAGAAGCGGGCGGGCGAGGCGCTGCTGGCCATGGGGGCGCGGGCGGTGCTGATGAAGGGCGGTCACGTGTCGGGGCCGACGGTGATCGACCTGCTGATGACCGCAGACGGCGAGACGGTGCTGGAGGCCGAGCGTGTCGACACCCGCCACACCCACGGCACCGGCTGCACGCTTGCAAGTGCGTGTGCGGCCGGGCTGGCGCTGGGGCGGCCGCTGGAGGTCGCTGTGGCCGAAGCCTGGGCCTATGTCGGCGAGGCGATCCGCCGGGCGCCGGGCCTGGGCGGCGGACACGGGCCGCTGGACCACGGCTGGCCGGTGCGGGGATGAGCGAGCTGGAGGCGGAACTGGCCGCCATCGTGCGCGCCGACGCCGGCCTGATGCATGTTCTGACGACCGTCCGGGCGCTGGACCTGCCCGACTGGCGGCTGGTGTCGGGAGCGGTCTATCAGGCCGTGTGGAACGCCAGGACGGGCCGGCCGGCGGGCTATGGGGTCAAGGACTACGATCTGGCCTATTTCGACGCATCGGACCTGTCCTACGAGGCCGAGGACGTTGTGATCAAACGCGTCGCCGCCGCCTTCGACGAGCCGTTCCGCAGCCAGGTCGAGGTCCGCAACCAGGCGCGGGTGCACCTGTGGTTCCAAAACCGGTTTGGCGAACGCTATGCGCCGTTGCATTCGACGGATGAGGCGCTGGGGCGATTCGTGGCGCCGACCTTTGCGGTCGGGGTGCGGCTGGAGGCGGACGACCGCCTCGGCATCGCCGCGCCTTTTGGGCTGGACGACGTGTTCGCGATGGCGATCCGGCCCAACCCGAACCGGCCGGTGGCCAAGGGCTGGGCCAAGGCCGTCGACAGCGCGCGAGCGCGCTGGCCCGAGCTGACGGTGATCGAACCCTAGAAGGGCCCGTGCTTGCCGTTCGAGGAGAACTCGGGCGGGGCGGCCTTGTGGACATATTGTTCGGCGACCAGCCAGGCCTTGAAGGGGCGCAGGCACCCCAGGCACAGCGCGACCAGGATCGGCAGGGTCACGACCAGATGCACCCAGATCGGCGGATGCACGGTGAAGTCGAACACCATCAGCAGGATCATCCCCACCACCCCGACGGCCGTCATGACGAAGAAGGCCGGGCCGTCCGCCGGATCCGCGAAGGCGTAGCTGAGCCCGCACTCCGGACATTCGGTCTGAAGCGTCAGATAGCCTTTGAAGAGCGGTCCCTTGCCGCAGCGGGGGCAGCGACAGGCCAGGCCGGTCTTCAGGGTGCTGAGGCGCGGGTAATCGGTCATGGGGCGACTATGGGCGCTTAAAACGGCGCTGTCGCGTGGACCGGTTGTCCTAACACCATCCCTCATCACGGTGAACGGCGGTTAACTGCGATTAAAGGCCTTGTGCGGCATGGGTCGGGAGATATGTCCGGGGCCTCGCCGACAAAGCGCATCCTGAAGACGACCGTGGCCGCCGCCACGGCCGGCGCCGTCGTGTTCGCGCCGATGGCGCCGCTGGCCCAGGAAGTCGGGCGCTCGCGCGATCCGCTGTCCATCAATATCGGCGCCAACGCCGAGTTCACGCGGGTCGAGTTCGGCGGCGTGATCGGGGTGCGCTCGCGCGTCAGCCGCGAGGGCGACAAGGTCGTCGTTCGGCTGGGGACCACCGCTGCGCCCGACGTCTCCCGATTGAAGGTCGATCCGCCGGCGGGGGTGAAGTCGGTCGAGACGCGGCCGAGCCGGGGCGCGGGCGGCACGGACCTGATCCTGACGCTGGAACAGGGCGCGGATGCGCGCTCGGGCGTCGCGGACGGGGCGGTGTGGCTGAACCTTTATGCACCCGGCAAGGCGCCGGAGGGCGGCGACGCCGCCGCGCCGCAGACGACCAAGGCCGTGGTGCCGGTTCGGGCCGAGACGGCCGGCGGCAAGACCGTTCTGACCTTCGACTGGGGCGCGCCGGTGGGGGCGGCCGTCTTCCGCCGGGGTGATGCCGTATGGGTCGTGTTCGACACGGCCGCCCGCATGGATATGAGCGGGGCCAAGGCGCTGGGGTCGGCCAAGAACGCCCAGTGGGCGGCGGGGCCGGGCTATACAGCCCTGAGGATCGCCGAACCCGAGGGGCTGGGCGTCTCGGCGCAGGGTCAGGGCGGGACCTGGACCGTGACCCTGGGCGGCCCAGACGGTGCGGCGGGCGGGGTCGAGGTCGGCCGGTCCGACGACGGCGCGCCGGTGCTGGTGGCGCAGATGGCCGGGGCGACCAAGGCGGTCTGGCTGACCGATCCGCTGGTTGGGGACCGGTTCGCGGCGGTGACGGCCCTGGCGCCCGGCAAGGGTTACGCCGGAGGACGGCGCACGGTCGATCTGAGCCTGATCCCGACGGCGCAGGGTCTGGCTGTGGAGACGGCGGCTGACGACCTGAAGATCGAGGCGGCGGGCGATCTGGTGACGCTGAGCCGGCCCAAGGGGCTGGCCTTGTCGTCGCCGGCGGCCGGACTGAAGACGGGCGACCACAATGCGGATGCGCCCAAACGGGCGGCCTATCCGGCGCTGATCGACGAGGCCTGGGCCGCGACGGGCGAGGCGGGCTTCTCGGACCGGTATCGCCGGCTGCAGGATGCGGCCGGGCTGGAGACCATCGCGGCGGCGGACAATCCGCGCGCGCCGATCGAGGCGCGGATGGCGCTGGCCCGGTTCCTGGTCGGGTCGGGACTGAACTATGAGGCCATCGGCGTGCTGAACGCCCTGATCGCCAAGGCGCCCAATCTGCAAGGCGAGCCCGAGGTGAGGGGGCTGCGGGGCGTGGCGCGCGTCGGCGTCGGGCGGCTGGAGGAGGCCCAGGTCGATTTCGCGGGCGCGGCCCTGGCCAACGATCCGGCGACCAAGGTCTGGCTGGGCTATATCGCCTCGGAGATGGGCGACTGGGAGGGGGCGCGTCGCAACTTCGCCGCCGGCGCCCCGGCCATCGACAGCTTCCCCAAGGAATGGCGCGCGCGGTTCGGCGCGGCCCACGCCATGGCCGCGATCCAGTTGAATGATCTCGCCGCCGCCCAGCAGCTGTTGGCCTATGTGTTCAGCCAGGATGCGCCGGCGGTCGATCAACTGACCGCGCGGCTGGTGCAGGCGCGGATGTTCGAGCTGAACGGCGACAAGACCCGGGCGCTGGCGGTCTACAAGGCCGTGGCGCGCGCGCCGCTGGACGGGATCGCCACGCCGGCGAAACTGGGCGCCATCAGCCTGGAGCTAGACAAGGGCGCGATCACGCCGGATCAGGCGACGGCCCAGTTGGAACAGCTGAAATGGCGCTGGCGCGGGGATGCGACCGAGATGGCGGTCGTGCGCAAACTGTCGGGCATCTATCTGCAGCAGGGGCGATATCGCGAGGCGCTGGACGCCCTGCGCGGCGCGGGCAAGCGGATGGCGGGCGTGCCGGGCGCAGCCGAGGTGCAGGCGGATCAGGCGAACGCCTTCCGCGCCCTGTTCCTGGACGGGGCGGCGGACGGTTTGCAGCCGGTGCAGGCGCTGGCGCTGTTCTATGACTTCCGCGAACTGACGCCCATCGGGGCGGACGGCGACGAGATGGTGCGGCGTCTGTCGCGCCGGCTGATCGACGTGGACCTGCTGGATCAGGCCGCCGAACTGCTGAAGCACCAGGTCGATGAGCGTCTGGATGGGGTGGCCAAGGCCCAGGTCGCGACCAATCTGGCTACCGTCTATCTGATGGACCGCCAGCCGGAGAAGGCGTTGCAGGCCATCTGGGGCTCGCGCACCACCCTGCTGCCCAATGCGATGAACAGCGAGCGCCGGGCGCTGGAGGCGCGCGCCCTCATGGATCTGGGCCGGTTCGACCATGCGCTGGAGGTGCTGGACCGGGATCAGTCGAACCAGGCGCGCGAGGTGCGGGCCGACATCTTCTGGAAGCAGCAGAAGTGGGGCGAGGCGGCGCCGATCTATGAGGCGCGGCTGGGCGATCGCTACAAGACCGCGACCACGCCGCTGACGCCGGCCGAGGAAAGCTGGCTGATCCGGGCGGGCGTCGGCTATTCGCTGGCCGGCGATCGGGCCGCGTTGCAGCGGCTGAGCGGGCGCTTTGGGCCGATGGTTCCCGGCGCGCGGTCGGCGGCGGCGCTGCGGGTCGCGCTGGACGACAATCTGTCGGGCGTGGCGGGGACGGGCGACTTCGCCAATCTGTCCAGCCAGGCCGACACCTTCGTCGGTTGGGTCAACAGCGCCAAACAGGCGTTCAGAAAAGAAGCGGACGCGAAGAGCGCCGCCTGAAATTGAAACGGGCGGAGATCGCGTCGCGACCCCCGCCCGTCGAGCATTGCCGGTCCTGCATCGCAGGACCGAAAAGGCTTAGCCGTTGATGGCGTCCTTCAGCGGCTTGGAGACGCGGAAGCGCACGGCCTTGGAGGCGGCGATCTTGATGGTCGCGCCGGTGGCCGGGTTGCGGCCTTCGCGCTCGGCGCGGTCGGCGGTGTCGAAGACGCCCAGGTTCGAGATGCGGATGTCGCCGCCCGACTTCAGGGTCGAGTGGATGTTTTCGACGATCGCGGTCAGCACCTTGCCGGCGTCGGCCTGCGAAACACCAGCGTCCTTGGCGACGGCGGCGATCAGTTCGGCTTGAGTGGTCATAAGAAGCGTTTCCAGTGTTAGTCGCCCGATTCCGAGCGAGGACCGGGGGATCAACACGGATTTCCATACGCTTTGCAAGCGCCGATGACGCTTAAAGCCATATGGGGCGGGGGATTATCCGGTACCGGACGCCCGCTGGAAGCTCTCGACCAGGCTTCCGGCGACCAATCGCCAGCCGTCCACCAGCACGAAAAAGATCAACTTGAAGGGGAGGGACACCACCACCGGAGGGAGCATCATCATGCCCATGGACATCAGCACGCTGGCCACCACCAGATCGATCACAAGGAACGGAACGAAAAGGAGAAATCCGATTTCGAAGGCCTTCTTCAGCTCGCTGATCATGAAGGCCGGAGTGACCACGCGCAGGGGCAGGTCCTGGACGTTCTGGGGCGGGTCGATCTTCGACAGCCGGGTGAACAGGGCGAGGTCCCCGCGGTCCACCTGGGCCAGCATGAAGGTTTTTACGGGTTCGGACGCCTGATCGAAGGCCTGGGGCAGTTCAATCTGCTGATCCATCAGCGGACGGATGCCCGAATCATAGGCGTCCTGCCAGGTCGGGGCCATGACGATGGCGCTGAGGAAGAGCGACAAGGACACCAGGACGGCGTTCGGCGGCGACTGTTGCAGGCCCAGCGCCGTGCGCAGCAGCGACAGGACCACGATGATTCGCACGAAGCTGGTCGTCATGATGACGATCGACGGCGCCAGTGACAGGACGGTCATCAGACCGACCAGCTGGACCACGCGCTGGGTCAGGCCGGCGCCGGTGCCCAGATCGATGTTCAGCGCCGAGCCGCTTTGCGCCGCCTGCTGGGCCAGGGCCGCGACGGGCCAGGCCAGACAGACCAGGGTGGTGAACAGCGACAGCAGGGCCGCGCGTTTCAGCTCGGCGCCGGTGGGGGTTACGAAAACCTTCTCCCTCCCCCGGCGGGGGAGGGTGGTCGCGGAGCGACCGGGTGGGGGCGGCTCGGAACAGGCGTGCGATGTGATGCGGAACAGGCGTGCGATGGATCGCCCGGCCGCCCCCACCCGACCTCGCTGCGCTCGGCCACCCTCCCCGGCGCGGGGAGGGAGAGGCGTGTTGGCGCCGCTCATTGGCCTAGCCCCTGCTGACGCGGCTCTATCAGCTCGCGGCCTTCGCCCAGCAGGATCAGCCGTTCCTCATCATCGACGCGGACCAGAACGAGGCGACGGGCGGGGTCCAGCACCAGGGTCTCGACGACCTGAAGCCGGCGCTCGCCGCGCTCAGCGTTCAGCCGGGCCAGGATTTGCGGCGCATAGCGGCGCGCAGCCCAGGCCGCGATCCCGATCAGGCCGAGGGTGAAGGCCAGGCCGAAGACCGCCCGGGCGAGATCGAGGAAATTCATGACGCTGCAAAGGCCCCGCGCAGTCCGCGCTCAGGCCTCGAATGTTAACCACCACGGTTAACGACCCGTTGAGATAACCCCCTATTAACCATCCAGGCGGCATTTTCTGCCCATCGCGCGCATTCGCGTCGCACGGGAGACCGCCATGGGCGTCGCCGACATTCCGCTGCTGGGGCAGATCAAGGGCCGGCTGGGCTGGCTGGACGCACGCCAGCGGGTCATCGCCGAGAACGTCGCCAACGCCGATACGCCGGGCTTCGTCGGGCGCGACCTGAAACAGCCGACCGACTTCGCCGCCGCCATGCGCTCGGGCGGGGGGCTGCAGATGGTGCGCACCAATGCGGCCCATATCGCGCCGGCCGGTTCACCGGTGCGGTTCGCCCCGACCAGGGCGCCCGATTCGGAGACCACGCTGGACGGCAATTCGGTCGTGGTCGAAGAGCAGATGCTGAAGATGGCCGAGAGCCGCATGGCGTATGACGCCGCCATCGGCTTCTACCAGAAATCCATGTCCATGATCCGCATGGCCGCCAAGCGGCCGGGCGCCTGAGCCGATGGCCGAGAAGGACTGACCCATGCCTGATCCCATCCCCCCTTCGAACAGCGCCATGGCGGTGGCGGCCTCGGCCCTGAAGGCGCAGCAGTCGCGAATGCGCGTGATCGCCGAGAACATCGCCAACGCCCAGTCGACGGCGCGCACGCCGGGCGGCGAGCCCTATCGCCGCCAGATCCCGGTCTTCCAGGCGCGCGAGGTCGATGGGGCGACCGGCGTCACCCTGGCCGAGGTCCGGCCCGACCAGGGCGACTTCAAGATGGACTATGACCCGTCGCACCCGGCCGCGAACGCGCAGGGCTATGTGATGCGGCCCAATGTCGACACCCTGGTCGAGGCGATGGACATGCGCGAGGCGCAGCGCGCCTATGAGGCCAATCTGAACGTCATCGAGACGGCGCGGTCGATGGACAGCCGCACCCTCGACATCATCAAACGCTGAGGGCTAGGCCATGAATCCGATGATGGCCGCCAAGGCCTATGCCGCCGTTCAGGGCGGCGCCATGCCGACAGCAGCCCAAGCGCCCGGCGTCGGGGACGGCGGCTTCGCCGACCTGGTCAAGAACGCCATGACCGACATGACCCAGCAGTCGCGCGCGGCCGAAACCCAGATGACACGATCGGTCCAGGGCCAGGGCAATCTGATCGATGTGGTCACGGCGCTGAGCTCGGCCGAGGCGTCCCTGGAAACGGTGATCTCGGTCCGCGACCAGGTGATTTCCGCCTATAAGGAAATCATGGCCATGCCGATCTGACGGCGGGTCAGAAATAGCGTTCGCCGATCCGCAGGGTATCGCCGGGCGAAACACGCGCATCGGCGGTCAGCGGCTGGGCTTCTTCGACCGGTGATCCGGCGCGACGCACGAAGACGCGGCGCGTGTTGGCGCGATAGGTGAAGCCTTGCGCCGTCGCCACGGCGTTCAGCACCGTCAGGTCCGGCAGATAGGGGTATTCTCCCGGCCGATTGACCTCGCCCAGGATGTAGATCGGTCGATAGGTCAGGACCTGGGCGGTGACGCGCGGCTGGTTCAGATAGCCCTGGCTCAAGGCTTGAGCGACGGCGTCCTGAAGCTGGGCGCCCGTCAAGCCGGCAGCCTGAACCTCGCCGATCAGCGGCAGGGCGATCCGGCCGTTGGCGTCGATGACGAACTCGCCGCCCAGCGCCGCCTCGCCGAACACGTCGATGCGCACCTTGTCGGAAGAGGCGAGGCGATAGTCCGACACGCTCTGAGGCGTAAAGGCCGTCAGGCCCAGCGACAGGACCGCCATCAGCAGGCCGATGCCTCTTCTTGCCCCCACTGTCATCGCCCTCGATCGTTTCGGGTGTGAAGGCTAAACGTGTCGGTTGTTCCGGTCTAGGGGCCGTTCGACAGGATACGGGCGGCGAGATCGCGGGCCTGGCCGCGCAGGTCGGGCACGGCCGTCATCTCCCAGAAGGCGCCGCGCGTCAGGGGGCCGATGGCGTGAAGACCGCGCGCTGGGGCGCCCGCCCCGTCCAGCAGACCGCCCTCGTCATCGACTTGCAGGCCCAGGCCCAAGGGGTCGGGGCGACCGTTACCCTTGTCCAGGATGTCGCGGATCATCGGTTCGGTGCTCTTTGAGATCACGCCCAGCGGCCCGGTGCAGTTCACGACCAGATCGAACCGCTCCTTGATGGCGCGTTTCTTTCCGCGCGGACGCCACGAGACCTCGATGACGTCGGTCGCTTTCAGCTCGGTCAGCTTGCCGGCCAGGATCGTCAGCTCCCCGCCGGCCAGCATGGAATGGATGTCGCGCGCCGGGCCGGGCGACAGGCGGTGACGATGCACGTCCCACAGGGGGCGCAGATGGCGCAGAAAGCGGCTGCGCTCCACCCGCGACCAACCTCGCCAAATGTCGCGCGCGGAATGGCGCAGGCGGTCGAACACGGCGCGCCAATCGGCCTCGGCGGTCGCGGTGCGGATCTGACGCAGGATTTCGGCCGGGCTGCCCGAAAACGCGCCGACATAGGGCGTGGGCGGGACAGTCGCGTGGGCGCGGGGCAGAAGGCCGTGACGTGACAGGGCGGTCAGGCGGCGTCCGGGCCGGCGCAGGGTGATGGCTGCATCCACCATCGTCAGGCCCGAACCAATCAGCAGGACGTTGCGGGCGTCTCGCGCCGTCTGAGGATCGAACCGCCAGGGGTTTTCGACATAGGCAGGGGAGGCGCGCACCGCGTCCTCGACGCCAGGGGGCGAGGCGGGCTCCAGATTGCCCAGCGCCAGCACGACCTGATCGGCCGCGACCTCTCCGTCGCTGGTCCGGATGCGCCAGCCGTCGTCCTGCCGATCGATGGACTGAGCCTCGGCGCCGATCAGGTTCAGGCGGTCGGGGGCGTCGTCCAGCGCCTCGTCCAGCAGGGCTTGAAGATAATCGCCGTAGACGCCGCGGGTGATGAAGCCGTCCTGGGCGCGCCACGACGGCTGTTCGGCCAGCCAGTCGGCGAGGTGGCTGGGCTGGTCGGGAAAGGCGCTCATATTGTCCAGGCGGACGTTCAGCAGATGGCCGGGATTTCCGGTGTCATAGGCGGTACCGGGGCCGAAAACGCCGCGTCGTTCGATCAGGGTGACGCGCACGTCGCGCGAGGCCTTGAGCAGATTGACGGCGGTCAGCAGGCCGCTGAAACCCGCGCCGACGATGGCGACATGCGGTCCATTCTGCTGCGGCACGCGCACCCCCGTTTCCCGTTTCCGTCGCTGTCGATAACACGCGCCGGGCCAGAGGGATCATGGCGATAAATATCTATCTGGCCAGTAGGAATAACGTGATCAGCGGTTGCGACCCCTGGCCTTTAGGATGTCGCGCAGGACCAGCGGCAGGAGCGTCCAGGGCTCGACGCAGTAGCGGACGAACAGCCGTTTGGGATCATGCAGCAGGCGATAGGCCCATTCGACGCCCGCCCGTCCCATCCAGCGCGGGGCCGCGCTTTGGACCCCCGCCTCATAGTCGAAGGCGGCGCCGACCGACAGGATGACGCAATCGGGCAGGTGCTCGAAGTTTTCGGCGATCCATAGCTCCTGGCGCGGCATTCCCATGCCGACGAACAGGATATGGGGCTTAAAGGCCGTGATCCGATCCAGGACGGCGGCGTTCTCGGACGACCCGGGCCGGGCGTCGAAGAAGCCGTGGTGGATGGCGATGTCGGCGTCGGCATAGCGGAGCTTCAGCCGGCGGGCCGCCTCGTCGCCGACGCCGGGCGCGCCGCCGACGGACAGGACACGCCAGCCCTGACGGTTCGCCACGCTCCAGAAATGGTCGCGCCAGTCCAGATAGGTGCAGCGGTGAAAGCCCCGGCTGTGCAGGCCCAGGGCGCGCGAGAAGGCCAGCAGCGGCGTCGAATCGACCTCGATCAGATCGGCCCTATCGTAGAAGGCGCCGAGTTCAGGCCGCTTCTGCATCAGATACAGGCTGTGCAGATTGTGATTGGCGATCAGGCTCTTTGCGCCCTGTCGCACCGCCTGCTGAATGTGGTGCAGCACCTCTTCCGGCTTCACCAGATCCATCGATTGACCCAGGATCGTCACTCGCTCGTGGGCGCGGCGGTTCTGGCGAAACGGCGCACGCGGCCGGGCGCGGCGCTCTGTGGCAAAGCGCTCCGGCGCAGAGGGGCTGAAAGACGGGTCCGCCATCAGGCGCTTCTAGACAACCTGGCCTCAAGGCGGGGTTAGAAAACAGGCTTAGCGCCCATTAAGTCGCCGCCGAACGTGGATCGAAAAGTCCGTGCGGCCAGGCTTGTCGCGCCGCCTGAGCAAGAAATCTCGCAAAGGCGAAAAATCGTTGTTGACCCCGCCCGGAGCCTCCCTTAGAGGTCCGCGCCTTCCCGATGGAAACGCCGCAAGGCGCTGCCGACGGGGCCCAGATGGCGGAATTGGTAGACGCGCTGGCTTCAGGTGCCAGTGGCTTAACGGCCGTGGAGGTTCGAGTCCTCTTCTGGGCACCATCTTTCAGAAAGCGTCGCACCGAACGGTGCGGCGCTTTCTTTGTTTTGGCCTTTCGGAATGCGCGCAGCGCATTCCTGCTTGAGGCCGTTTTGGGAATGCGGCGCGCGGCGCTCAGCATTGCTGTAGGCCGTTTCGCGCGCCGCGTTCGCCGTGTAAGAGCCTGAGCATGACCGTTTACCTGCATGAGGGCGACCTGCCCGACGATCTGGACCTGGGGTCCGAGGTCGCCATCGATTCCGAGACGATGGGCCTGCGTTTCCGCCGCGATCCGCTGTGCGTGGTGCAGCTATCGTCGGGCGACGGAAACGCCCATGTCGTGCGGCTGAACCGGCCCGCCTACGACTGTCCGAACCTGAAGCGCGTGCTGACCGATCCGGCGGTGACCAAGATCTTCCATTTCGGCCGGTTCGACATCGGCATGTTCCTGCTGCACCTCGGCGTCGAGACGCGTCCGGTCTATTGCACCAAGATCGCCTCCAAGCTGGCGCGCACCTATACCGACCGGCACGGGCTGAAGGATGTGGTGCGCGAGACGGTGGGTGTGGACCTGTCCAAGGCGCAGCAGTCCTCGGACTGGGGCGCCGAGACGCTGAGCCAGGCGCAGCTGGACTATGCGGCGTCGGATGTCCTGTATCTTCACGCTGCGAAAGCCAAGCTGGATATGATGCTGGCGCGCGAAGGGCGAACCGAACTGGCTGCCGAATGTTTCGACTTCCTGCCGACGCGGTCGGCGCTCGACCTGGCCGGCTGGGACGAGACCGACATCTTCGCCCACAGCTGAGGCGCGCTTGACCGAACACGGCGAACAGTCCCGCATCGAGGCCGACGAGGCCAGGGTCGCCCTGGCCGGCGCCCGTTGGCGTGCGCGCTCGCGGCGGGTCAAGCTGTATCGCCGCGTCCTGCCGATCATCATTCTGGTGCTGGCGGGCGGCGCCCTGACTTGGACGGTGTTCCGCACCGTCATGTCGGGGGTGGAGCGCAAGGCCAGCCAGAGCCAGGAAGTTCGCTTGGACGCCCCCTTGTTCCACGGTCAGGACGCGCAAGGCCGCGCCTTCACCGTCGGCGCGCAAGGCGCCGTGCGCGACCCCAATACCGGCAAGTTCAAACTGATCGGCCCGGCGTTGAAGCTGAACCTGGGCGGGCGCAAGGTCACCGAACTGACCGCCGACGGCGGCATCTATGACGAGCAGGCCAAGACGGTGACGATCGGTCCGAACGTGCGCATTTCGGACGGCGGGACGGGCTTTGTCCTGACCACGCCTGAGGCGGTGGTGGACACCTCGACCGGAAACGTCACCGGTTCAAAGGGCGTTCAGGGTTCCGGCCCTATTGGAACCATCAACGCATCGTCCTATGCGATCTACGATCAGGGACAGCGCGTCGTGTTCGACGGCGCAGGCGACAACAAGGTGAAGGGCGTTCTGACGCCCAAGGGGTCAGGCGGATGATCGTGACGAAGATTTCGAAGACGCTGGCCGTCATCGCGGCGGCGGCCGTCGTGGGCATGCCGGTCCTGGTGGACGCGCAGGCTCAGGCGACCAATCAGCCCGTCGCCTATGGCGCGGACTCGGTCGAATACGCGCCCAACCGCATCATCCTGCGCGGCCGGGCCGAGGCGACGCAGGGCGGCAACCGCTTTCGCGCCGACACCCTGACCCTGGTCAGCGGCGAGGGCGGCGATCTGCAACGCGCCGAGGCCAGCGGCACGGTCTATTTCGTGACGCCGGACCAATCGATGCGCGGCGACCGCGCGGTCTACAACCTGGGCAACGGCGAGATCGTGGTGACGGGCAACGTCATCCTGACCCAGGGCAAGAACGTCCTGACCGGCTCGCGCCTGGTCTACAACATCAACACCGAGACTGCCCGCATGGAAGGCGCGCCGCGCGGCGCCGCCGGAAGCCGCGTGCAGGGCGTCTTCTATCCCAACTCGAACTGAGGCCGTCTGGCCGTCACGGACCTGAGCATTTGGCGCGCAAGGAACTGTCAGCCCTGAACCTGGACGAGCGGCCGCAACCGGCCGCCGTGGCGCCCGCGGCTGCGGAAAAGGGCCTGCGGGTGATGAACCTGGCCCGGTCGTTCGGCCAGCGTCAGGTGGTGCGCGACGTGTCGCTGACGGTCCAGCGCGGCGAGGTCGCGGGCCTGCTGGGTCCCAACGGCGCCGGCAAGACCACCTGCTTCTACATGATCACCGGCCTGATCCCGCCGGATTCGGGCGCAATCTGGCTGGACGGCGAGAACATCACCGGCCAGCCGATGTATCAGCGCAGCCGCATGGGCCTGGGCTATCTGGCGCAGGAAGCCTCGATCTTTCGCGGCATGACGGTCGAGCAGAACGTCAAGGCGGTGGTCGAGCTGAACTATCCGCGCGACCAGATCCGCGCCGAGACCGACCGCCTGCTGAACGAACTGCACATCGACCATCTGCGCCATGCGCGGGCGACGGCCCTGTCGGGCGGCGAGCGTCGGCGGGTGGAGATCGCGCGGGCGCTGGCCGGACGGCCGTCCTTCATGCTGCTGGACGAACCCTTCGCCGGCATCGACCCCTTGGCCATCGCCGACATCCGCACTGTGATCCGCTATCTGGCCAGCCAGGGCATCGGCGTGCTGATCACCGACCACAATGTGCGCGAGACCCTGGACATCACCGACCGGGTATCGATCATCTCGAACGGCGCGGTGCTGTTCGAAGGCACGTCCGACGAGGCGATCCACGACGCCGAAGTGCGCCGGGTGTATCTGGGCGAAAACTACATCTGATCTGCGGGTGCCGTCATCCTCCGGCGAGCGTAGCGAGACCGGGGGACCCAGCGGCGCGCGACAGCGCGAACCTGTCGCAGACTAGGATTTTCCAACATCGTGCGGCTGAAGCATCGCCTGCGGCGCCGCTGGGTCTCCCGGTCTGCGCCGCGAAGACGCGGCTTGCCGGAGGATGACGAAAGGGTCTGAGGCCGCGTTCGTCTCGCGTTAACCGGTTCGGCGACATTCTGTCCCAGCAAGTTCCGGGCCACTCGGCGGCCGGGCGGGAAGATTTCGGACGTGATCGGGCAAAGGTTAGAGGTCAGGCAGGGGCAGGGGCTGGTCATCACGCCCCAGCTGCAGCAGGCGATCAAGCTGCTGCAACTGTCGAACCTCGAGCTGGAGGACTTCGTTGAGGCCGAGCTGGAGCGCAATCCGCTGTTGCAACGCGAGGAACCGGAAAGCGAGACGCCCGAGCCGATCGAGCGCGTCGAGGCGGCTTCGGATAGCGAAATGTCCTTCGGCGACGGCGTCGCGGACGCAGCGGCGTCCTCGATGGACGCCGGTTCCGACGATGTCTACGGCGACGCCGCGCCGGGCGAGCGCGTCAGCGACCGGATGACCGACGAGGCCCAGCCGGGTCTGTCGGACTGGTCCAGCGCCGGTAAGGGCGGCCAGATGTTCGAAGGCGAGGGCGAACGGCCCGACGCGCACGAGCTAACCCTGTGGGAACACCTGCAAGCCCAGGCGTCGAGCGCGGGCCTGTCGCCGGCCGACCACGGCATCGCCCTGACCCTGATCGATGCGACCGACGAGGGCGGCTATCTGCGCGGAGAACTGACCGAGTTCGCCGACCGGCTGGGCGTGCCGCTGGCGCGGATCGAGGCGGTGCTGAGCGTCTGTCACGGCTTCGAGCCGACCGGCATCATGGCGCGGTCGGTGCCGGAATGCCTGAAGCTGCAACTGATCGAGCGCAATCGGTTCGATCCGGCGATGGCGGCGCTGCTGGACAATCTGGACCTGCTGGCCAAGCGCGATCTGGCGGGCCTGCGCCGCGTCTGCGAAGTCGATGGCGAGGACCTGACCGACATGATCGCCGAACTGCGGGCGCTGACGCCGCGTCCGGGCGCAGGCTTCGGCGGCGAGCCGGCGCAGACGGTCGTGCCGGACGTGCATGTGCGGCCCGATCCCGCCGGCGGCTGGCGGGTCGAGCTGAACGCCGACACCCTGCCGCGCCTGCTGGTCGACAAGCGCTATCACGGCCTGGTCCAGGCCGGCGCGCGCTCGGACACCGAAAAGACCTTCGTCGCCGACTGCGCCGCACAGGCCAACTGGCTGGTCAAGTCGCTGGATCAGCGGGCCAAGACCATTCTGAAGGTGTCGTCCGAGATCGTACGCCAGCAGGACGCCTTCCTGGCCTTCGGCGTCGAGTTCCTGAGGCCGCTCAATCTGAAGACCGTCGCCGACGCCATCGGCATGCACGAATCCACCGTCAGCCGCGTCACCTCGAACAAATATATCGCCACGCCGCGGGGCGTGTTCGAGCTGAAATTCTTCTTCACCGCCGCCATCCAGTCGGTGGACGGCGCATCGACCCATTCGGCCGAAGCCGTCCGTCACAAGATCAAATCCATGATCGACGGCGAGGGGCTGGAGGGCGACGTTTTGTCCGACGACCGGATCGTCGAAATCCTTAAGGAAACGGGCATCGACATCGCGCGGCGCACCGTGGCCAAATATCGGGAAGCCTTGAGGATTCCGTCCTCGGTCGAGCGCCGCCGGATGATGAAGACGGGCTGACATACGCGGCCAAGCGTGACCACAAATCGGTGATCTGGATTGACACCAAATCGGGTCGGGCGCGTTCTATCGGCATGCAAGTCCAAGTCAGCGGCAAGCAAGTGGATGTCGGCGAAGCGTTAGGCTCGCGCATCTCCCAGGAACTCGAAGAAGGGGTCGGAAAATACTTCGCCCGAGGCGGTGAAGACGCCGAGGTCGTGGTGTCCAAGGACGGCCACAACTTCAAGGTGGATTGTTGGGTCCGCCTCGCGTCGGGCCAGACCCTGGTGACGACCGGAATGGGCGGCGACGCCCACTCGGCCTTCACCGAGGCGCTGGATCGGCTCGAAAAGCGAGTTCGCCGCTACAAGCGCCGGCTCAAGGATCACCACATCGGACCCAAAGGTCTATCGCCCGAGAAGACCGAAAACGCCGCCCGCGAAGTCGCACGCAGCATCGTGCTGCGTGATCCCGACAGTGTGGAAGACGATGTCTTCGGCGACACCGGCGAGAACGACGGCCCGCCGCCGGTGGGCATGGTCATCGCCGAGACCGAGCACGAAATCCGCACCATCACGGTCGGACGGGCTGTGCTGGAACTGGACATGACGGGCTATCCGGTCGTGCTGTTCCGCAACGCGGCCCACGGCGGTCTGGCGGTCGTCTATCGTCGCCCTGACGGCAATGTGGGATGGATCGATCCCGAACGGACGGCCAAGTCCAACGGTTCGGTGAACTAAGCCTCAGTTTGACTTCGGCGCGGTTGTCTCTAAACGGGCGGCCGCGCCGTTGTCTGCTGCGTGTATCGAGGTTGTGTAATGGACATCGGTGATCTGCTCGCGCCCAAGGGCGTGGTGCTGCGCAGCGGCGCGTCGTCCAAGCGACAGGCGCTTCACGCGCTGGCGGAGGCGGCGTCGCATGCGCTGGGCCTCGACGAAGCCCGCATCTTTGACGCCTTGATGGAGCGCGAGACGCTGGGATCGACCGGGCTGGGGTCCGGGGTCGCGGTGCCGCACGCACGTCTCACCGAGGTTGAGAAGGTGACGGCGGTGTTCGTGCGGCTGGATACGCCTGTGGCCTATGATGCGGTGGACGACCGGCCGGTCGATCTGATCGTCGGCCTGTTTGCCCCGCCCAAGGCGGGCGCCGAGCATCTGCGCGCATTGGCGGCGGTGTCGCGCGCGCTACGGTCGCCCGAACTGCGTGAGCAGCTGAGACAGGCGCGCACGACCGATGCGATCCGCGCCCTGTTCGTCAAGGACGCCACGGCCGCTACGGCGGCCTGAACGGCGGCGCCTGCGCGCCGCCATCCATCAGATCAGTGAACGGAAACCGGCTCCAGCTCATGCGCCACGGCGGCGGCGAAGGCGGTGTCGCGGTCGATCATGACCGCCAGACGCTCGCCGTCGGCGCTATGAACGGCATAGAGCATCTGGCCGGGGTTCAGATCCACGTCCTTGATCTCGACCGCCTCTTCAAGCAGGTCCGAGGCCTTGATCTCGCGCACATACACGAGGTCGGGGGCGCCCAGTCCGGCAAAGTCTTCCTTGGTCATCGTCATCGGCGTCATTAGGACCGCCTCCTTCATATTTGACAACGCCCGGATCGCCGGGCGGTTCGAATGGCTGTGGTTTTCACCCGGCCGTGATCGGCCCGGACGTAATCGGAATCCGCCGCACCTGGCGCTCGGCCTCGGGCCGGATCAGGTCGACGTGGAGCAGGCCGTGCTCCAGTCGGGCGCCCTCAACCTCCAGCCCGTCGGCCAGGACGAAGTTGCGAACGAAGCCGCGCGCCGCGATGCCGCGATGCAGAAAGGCCTGTTCACCCCTGCCGGCGTCGTCGCGCTTGCCGGCGATGGTCAGCTGGCGGCCGTCCAGAGTTATGGCCAGTTCGTCCGGCGCAAACCCGGCGACGGCCAGGCTGATGCGGACGCCCGCACCGCCGATCTGTTCGACATTGTAAGGCGGATAGCTTTCGGCCGCGGCCTTGGCGGCGCGGTCGATCAGGGCGCGGGTATGGTCGAAGCCCAGCAGAAAGGGGCTGTCGAACAAGAGGGTGCGCGTCGTCGTCATCTGGGGTCCTTGCGTCAGCGACCGAGCGGTCGGTCTCCCGCAATCGGCAAGACCGTCCGTCACAGATGAAGATGGGGGCTGGCGAGGGCGGGATCAACCAGCAGCGCCTGTGGGGTTAGTGGATGGCCTCGCCGTGCTGGGTATAGTCCAGCCCCTCGACCTCTTCGTCCTTGGTGACGCGCAGGCCCGTGGTGAACTTGCAGATCATCAGGACGACGAAGGTGCCGACGGCGCTCCAGGCGATGACGCCGACCAGGCCGACCGCCTGTTTCCACACGGTCGCCCCATCCGACAGGGCGTTGACGGTCGTGGTGGCGAAGACGCCGGTCAGCAGGGCGCCAACGATGCCGCCGACGCCGTGCACGCCAAACGCGTCCAGACTGTCATCGTATTTCAGCGCGTGCTTCAGCCAGACCGCGCCCGCATAGCAGGCCGGGCCGCCGATCAGGCCGATGAAAAAAGCGCCCTTGGGATCGACGAAGCCGGCGGCGGGGGTGATGGCGACCAGACCGCCGACGACGCCCGACAGCAGGCCCAGCAGGGTCGGGCGCTTGCGGTCGAACCATTCGATGGTCATCCAGCCCAGGGCGGCGCTGCCGGCGGCCAGGATCGTATTGAACGCGGCGGTGGCGGCCAGCGCGTCCGCCGCGCCCGCTGACCCGGCGTTGAACCCCAGCCAGCCGACCAGCAGCAGGCCGGTGCCGATGGCGCTATAGACCAGGTTGGCGGGGGCCATGTTGTCGCGCCCGAAGCCGTGACGCGGCCCCAGCACCAAGGCGCAGACCAGGCCGGCGATCCCGGCGTTGACGTGGACGACCGCGCCGCCCGCAAAGTCGAGCACGCCCAGTCCGCCCAGATAGCCGCCGCCCCAGACCTGATGACAGATCGGCGCATAGACGATCAGGTGCCACAGGCCAAAGAACAGCAGGCTGGCCGAGAACTTCATCCGCTCGGCGAAGGCGCCGGCGATCAGGGCCGGGGTGATGATGGCGAAGGTCATCTGGAAGGCGACAAACAGCAGTTCGGGCAGGCCGGGCAGCAGGCTGTGGGCCGTCTGGGCGGTGACGCCGTTCAGGAAGGCCGCTTGCACCCCGCCGATGAAGCCGTTGATCGCGTCCGGTCCCTTGCCGAACGACAGGCTGTAGCCGACCAGGAACCACAACACCGAGACGATGGCGAAGGCGGCCGCCGACTGGGCGACCACGCTGATGATGTTCTTCTTCCTGACCATGCCGCCGTAGAACAGGGCCAGACCCGGCAGGGTCATCAGCAGCACCAGCGCCGTCGAGGTCAGAATCCAGGCGGTCGCCGCCGTATCGATGACCAGCGGCGCCTGATGCGCCAGCAGGGCCGGGGCCGCCAGGGCCGGTGAGGCGAAGGCCGCCGCCCCGGCGACGAGCGTGACGGCGAGGGCGGCGGATCGGGTCATGGCGGCTTTCTAAGGCAGGCGGTTCGGTGTCAGGCGGAGGTCTTCAGGCGTTCCGTGCGGGCGACGATGTCGGTCAGGGGCACGATGCGGACGAAGCGTTTCAAGCTGTTGTCCCAATCCGCCAGCAGACGCCGCGCCAGGGGCGAGGCCGTCGCCGCCAGATGGGCCTCGATCAGGCCCTTCAGTCGATCGGCCGCCTGTGCGTCCATGTCGGTCACGCCCGCCAGGTCGCCGTTCAAAGCGCGCTCGGCATAGCCGGGTTGGTCCAGCACGAACAGCTCGCCGCCGCTCATGCCCGCCGCCAGGTTCCAGCCGACCGAACCCAGGACGACCACGCGCCCGCCGGTCATATATTCGCAGCCGTGCGCGCCCAGGCCCTCGACCACCGCCTCAGCGCCCGAGTTCCTGACCGCAAACCGCTCGCCCGCCGCGCCGGCGACGAACAGCCGGCCGGAGGTCGCGCCATACAGGGTGGTGTTGCCGCAGATCAGCTGATCCTCGCGCCATTCCGGCGTGCGGATCGAGATTTCGGCGCCCGACAGCCCCTTGCCGACATAGTCGTTGGCCTCGCCCGTCAGGTGCAGTTCCAGTCCCCTGGCCGCAAAGGCGCCGAAGCTCTGGCCAGCAATGCCTTCCAGCCGAAGCTTCAGACGGCCCGCCGGGCCTTGCGCGCCGAAGCGGCGCACGATGGCTGAGGATAGGGCCGCGCCGACCGTGCGCTGGGTGTTGTTCAGCGGATAGGACAGCTCCAGCGTCTGGCCACGATCCAGGAAACGCACGGCGTCCTTCAGCACGGCGGCGTCCAGGCTGTCGGCGATGGGCTTGCGGATCGTCTTGTCGGCCCATTTGCCGGCCGCGCCCTCGTCCACCTGAACCAGCAGGGGGTTCAGGTCCAGGTCGTCCAGGTGCGAGCCGCCGCGACGGACCTGACGCAGCAGATCAGTGCGGCCGATGATCTCGTCCATCGTGCGCGCGCCGATGGAGGCCAGGATTTCTCGCGTCTCCTCGGCGATGAAGGTGAACAGGTTCACCACCTTGTCAGGCGTGCCGGTGAACTTCTCGCGCAGCCGCTCGTCCTGGGAGCAGACGCCGACGGGGCAGGTGTTGGAATGGCACTGCCGCACCATCAGACAGCCCATGGCGATTAGGGCGGCGGTGCCGACGCCGTATTCCTCGGCGCCCAACATGGCGGCGATGACCACGTCGCGGCCGGTGCGGACGCCCCCATCGGTCCTCAGCGTGACCGAGCCGCGCAGATTGTTCAGCGTCAGCACCTGGTGGGCCTCGGCCAGGCCGATCTCCCACGGCAGGCCTGCGTGCTTGATCGAGGTCTGCGGCGAGGCGCCGGTGCCGCCGTTGTGGCCGGCGATCAGGATGGCGTCAGCGTTGGCCTTGGCCACGCCCGAGGCGATGGCGCCGATGCCCGAGGCGGACACCAGCTTCACCGTCACCCGCGCATCGGGGTTGATGGCCTTCAGGTCGTAGATGAGCTGGGCCAGGTCCTCGATCGAATAGATGTCGTGGTGCGGCGGCGGCGAGATCAGGGTCGTGCCGGGCACGGCGTGGCGCATCCGGGCGATGAACTCGGTGACCTTGAAGCCGGGCAACTGCCCGCCCTCGCCGGGCTTGGCGCCTTGCGCGACCTTGATCTCGATCTCGCGGCAC
>NZ_JAELUF010000292.1 GCF_016429195.1 Brevundimonas sp. ASV9 | reverse complement strand
ACCCCATTGTCGCCGAAATCATCGCCTGCTTCTAACATGATACGTTACTAACTGCTTTTTCCTTTCCTCTCTCGCCAGCCGCTGCTGCACACCATCATCTTCCTCATCGAAATGGCGCTGGCTGCCAGATTGACGGCGAGGTTCAATGCCTCGTACGAAGAGCGACCAAGTACGCATCATCATCATTTCCAACTCTTACCAGTCCCCCGACTCTCCCATACTTACAGAAAACAATAGTCATGACCATGATGGTCACCAACGCCCTCCTCGGAGGCATCGCCGACACCGTCGCCCAGACCATCACCGCCTTCCGCCACCGCACGCACCTCAAGTCCACCGGCAACGGCAAAGACACCTTTTCCATTGAAATCACCGACCTCGACCGCAACGGCAAGAACCCCTACTACGACGACGATGAAAAGGTTCTCGGCGAAGACGGCGACTCTCGCATCGTTCCTCCCGCTTTCGACTTTGAGCGCCTAACCCGCTTC
>NZ_JAELUF010000291.1 GCF_016429195.1 Brevundimonas sp. ASV9 | reverse complement strand
GTGTATAAGAGACAGGGTCGTAGCAGTAGCAGTATTAAAATTAGTAGAGTAACGGGAATTTTTTGCAGAATTATTTGCGGCGTGGGACGATTGTGGCCGTTGATAGCGCGACAAGGGCGGCCGAGAGCGAGAGTGGGAATCAGAACGAGGGGAAGTCTTGGGAGGAGCCAAGTCAGGGCCCATTGACGGCTCAGCAGGGCTTGTGCCGGGTCGAGAAAAGGACGACGAAGGGTTCAAACGGTCATTTCGGGCGTTGCGGGTAGGAGTGCGTTCTATCGAGCTGTTTCGCTTGTGCAGCACGCGTCGGTTCGTGGGAGAAGAGGAGCCGTCCGTTGTTCGTGGCTGGCCAAAGACAAAGCCACTAGCCGCTGCAGCGATGGCAGTTCCAGCGCCGATGAGCTGTCGAGGGCGTGTCAGCAAGGCAAAACAGCAATTGAGACAGCGGATTGCTATCCGAGTCGGATCTATCAAACAAGGCGAGTTCCTGTAGGG
>NZ_JAELUF010000290.1 GCF_016429195.1 Brevundimonas sp. ASV9 | reverse complement strand
TATTCGTCGGCAGCGTCAGATGTGTATAAGAGACAGGAAAGAAAGAAATAAATAAAAGGAAATACGCTTCGGAAATGATACTGCCCTTCAAAGCGATACCGGCGTAGCATCAAGTTCATGGCGTGGCGCCTCGGTATGGACCTCTTGCGGAGCCGCATAGGCCTTGACCTGATAATACCCATCATGTGGTTTTGGATCCTCGACAAAGGTATTAGTCGCAGGAAACTCAGTCGTGACTGGTTCCGAGGAAATCTGGTTTCGACGCCGGCGGCGCCACAGGAAGAAAGCTGCTATACCGAGGGCAGTCACTACTAACCCGACACCGATGCCTATTCCTGCTGCAGCACCGGACGAAAGGCCTTTTGATGAAGTGTCAGAGGCGGTGCTTGTGGAGTTAGGGTCGCTGGTTATTGTAGATGTTATTGTTGATGTGGTGGGTGTTTGGACCTGTAGGATATACACAATGTTAGTAAGTGTTTTTCTGTGTATGAAT
>NZ_JAELUF010000289.1 GCF_016429195.1 Brevundimonas sp. ASV9 | reverse complement strand
CGAGAGTGTGGTCTGCTGCGTGAGGTTCAGCCACGACGGCAAATATGTTGCAACTGGCTGCAACCGCTCCGCCCAGATCTTTGACGTCCAGACTGGTGAAAAGGTCTGCGTCCTGGAGGATCACAATGCCCAGGACATGACTGCCGACCTGTACATTCGCAGCGTCTGCTTCAGTCCCGACGGCCGCTACCTGGCCACCGGCGCTGAAGACAAGGTTATCCGAGTAAGTTTCTCTGTCGAATCTTTAAATCTGCCAATGCTAACCTCGTTAGGTGTGGGATATCCACTCGAGAACCATTCGCAACCACTTCCACGGTCACGAGCAAGACATTTACTCGCTCGACTTTGCTCGCGACGGACGCACGATCGCTTCCGGCTCTGGCGACCGAACCGTCCGACTTTGGGACATTGAGAATGGTGCCAACTCGCTGACGCTGACGATTGAGGATGGTGTCACGACCGTGGCCATTTCCCCCGATACGCAGTACGTTGC
>NZ_JAELUF010000288.1 GCF_016429195.1 Brevundimonas sp. ASV9 | reverse complement strand
GCTCTGACAAGGTGCTCAGTGAATATTTCGATGTTTCTTGTTCCAATAAACCCGTGAATCGTGAGAAACGATTGCTGTTTGTGGCCAAAGAGGCATTGTCAAGTGACAGGAGCTACACACAGAAGCATGTCAGGTTCTGACGAATCTCAGTATTGGGGGCATACACAGTCGCAAACTATTGTTACAATAGGCTACATATCGTCTTTGACTTGTCGTGGTACATTAACGGCAGTTGGCGAGCTTGTTTTAATCGGACGCAATGTAACCGAGCCTTACGGCGTCAACGTGGCTTACAGGATCTTTCGCCGGCAGTGCATCATTGGTTGCGATCGCTATGAGCTGCGCAAAGACTCGCATTCAATGACATGACGGGATGGCAGGAATCGGATCCGAGGTATCAGTCTGCATCGGCGCAAAGACAAAACAAGCATGTCATTCCGTACCTGTCTCTTATACACATCTCCGAGCCCACGAGACCAGCAATCGTATCTCGT
>NZ_JAELUF010000287.1 GCF_016429195.1 Brevundimonas sp. ASV9 | reverse complement strand
GTCTTTTAGACTGTCCATTTCCCTGTGTGTAGCTTTCCCCCCGTTCTCTCTAGTACCCTTCTATCCCATATCTGTCTGCTCTTAAGACTTGACCGTGTCCTTGACATCCTTCTTCACGTCTTCAACCATTTCCGTAACGCTTTCCTTTTTGGCGTATTCATGCGACAGGATTCGAGTGACTTGGACGATACCGACACATCCGAGGAAGAAGTTGACAGCGGCGAGGCTATTTAAATTAACTCCTCGTTAGCGGGACATTGCATGAAAAAACAGGAAATCACTGAATTTTGCAAAGAAAAAAAAACGTACAGGTAGTTCTTGGGCTTGATAATCATGCACCAGCGAGTCCAGATGAGACCAGTGCAAGTAAGAGCAAAGTTTTGCGTAAGAGACAGCTTTTCAGCGGGACGAGCAAAGTCCGAGATGCCAGCAATGACGAGACACCACTATATAGATCGTTCTTGTTAATTATCCCCGCTAACCCCCAGTTTCAGGA
>NZ_JAELUF010000286.1 GCF_016429195.1 Brevundimonas sp. ASV9 | reverse complement strand
CAACAAAGCAGCTCAACTCCCAAATCCACCAAAGAGGAGTCCACCTCTCAACGCTATACCGCCTCAAACGCCAACGATCAAACTGAAAAGCCTCAGTCAAATGAATGCCCAACACCGGGAAGAAGATGGCGCGCACAAGCCAGCGCTAGCCCGACGCCCCGTAAGGGAAGAAACTATCGACCACCCTCCAGGCTTTGGTCCCCGGCAGGAACCAAGGCAGGGTGCCAGCGCAGAAAAAGTAAAAGGCCACGCTGCACATCACGACCAATTCAATGGCGTTCGGAGCTTTGTACGAGGTGACAATGACGTCGCTGATGCCGAGCGCTTCGCGGGCGGCAGTGTCCATGTCCACGAGGCGAGGACGGGCGTCTGACCAGCTTCTCAGTGGCGGATGGAAGGGGACGATGTGGTTGAAGCCCCCAGCGTGAATGTGCATTGCGTCGAAAGAGATGTCAAAGAGGGCGGGTTTGGCGGCTTGGAGCTGTCTCTTATACACATC
>NZ_JAELUF010000285.1 GCF_016429195.1 Brevundimonas sp. ASV9 | reverse complement strand
GCTGGTCTCGTGGGCTCGGAGATGTGTATAAGAGACAGGACTTTTACTTATCAGTGGCATGTGCCAAAGAAGAAAGCACCGGACCACACATCGAAAAATGCAAGGCCACGTAGGTTAGTTTCAAGTTTTGCAGCGGCAGTCACCGGCAAACTGCCAATGTAGGTACAGGTCTGGGCAACAAATACGAGTACAGACTACATACCTACTCCTAGCGTTGAGTCGGAAATACCAAAATGGGCGATATTGCCAGTAATACCATGCAGCCTTTTGCTCGTTTACCCACGGCAATAAGACCTGCAGTAAGCTCCAACTAGGAAGCGCGCATATGGGTAACATATCATGGGTCAGTCGCCAAGAAGGGGGGGACAACGAAGAATACTGCCTGCCAATCAATCAACCGACAAAATCTGGTCTATGACGGAAATGTAGCCCGCCAACGTACGTACACGTCCCCGTCTATTACACAATCATACCTGTCTCTTATACACATCTGACGCTG
>NZ_JAELUF010000284.1 GCF_016429195.1 Brevundimonas sp. ASV9 | reverse complement strand
CTGCAGTAATGTTCAAAGTGTAAAGAAATGATTAGTAGAAAGACTAGTGCAAATTAATATAATCAAGCAGACTCGATTGAAACAGAGCAGGGGCTAATCGTTATGAGTCCTCGCATTAGCCTTGGCTTCAGGCATAGCACCACACCAAAGATCAGTACTAACAAAATATAGCGACCGT
The DNA here is from genome assembly GCF_016429195.1 of Brevundimonas sp. ASV9. Lineage (GTDB taxonomy): Bacteria > Pseudomonadota > Alphaproteobacteria > Caulobacterales > Caulobacteraceae > Brevundimonas. The sequence goes on along the minus strand of NZ_JAELUF010000284.1, from coordinate 323 downwards.
CAGTCTTTGCAGTCTATGTCGTATGTCATATACGCATTTCCAAGGGGCAAGTAAGCAAACTATTCTTACAATCCCTTTTAGGCGGATACGATCTACAAGGCAGGGTTTAATGTGAGGCAAGAGGAACCCAAAGGCTACTAAATGTTTGACAAACATCACATGGTATAAGGAAACAAAAATTACAGAATATAATATCCAATGTATTACAGACGCAACGCAAACTTTTCTATTCTAATGCAAATATTATGCTACTAGTGTAGTATGTGGACTAGGTCCGTCTATAATTAGGTACAGGTCAAGGAGGTTTCCGCTTACCAGCCTTG
>NZ_JAELUF010000283.1 GCF_016429195.1 Brevundimonas sp. ASV9 | reverse complement strand
CCTTTACAACCTTCCGGGTAAGCGCAGCCAGCGTACCTCGCTTCCGTGCAAATTTTGTACATTCTATCTAATATTCAAAACACAGGAACTGCTCACGCGTCACAAAGACCTTGTCCCTCGGTATCTATCGGCGACTTTTGACCTCTTCTTCGTCAAATACAACAACACTCTCGTTCGATCGAATAGCTATGTGACGAAGCGACAATCAATCAAGCTCCTCGGAGAAATCCTCTTAGACCGATCCAACTACACTGTTATGACTGCCTACGTGGACAGTGGCGAACACCTGAAGATATGCATGAATCTACTCCGTGACGATAGAAAAATGGTTCAGTATGAAGGCTTCCACGTTTTCAAGGTGTTTGTTGCAAATCCACATAAATCCATCCCAGTGCAGAAGATACTTCTTATGAACAGGGAGAAGCTGTTGACATTCTTATCGCATTTTTTGGAAGACAGGACGGATGATGAGCAATTTATCGATGAGAGGGAGTTCTTGAT
>NZ_JAELUF010000028.1 GCF_016429195.1 Brevundimonas sp. ASV9 | reverse complement strand
GCCCTGTAGATGATGGGGTCATACGACACGGGTCAAACGGATAAAGCCAATCGATTATCCTTGGCGTCAGCATAGGACAGGCCTATTCCGCTTCCATGCTCCCCACACTGCGTCAGCTTCAGTATCTCAAGCTCCTGGCCGAACACGGCAGCTTCTCGCGCGCCGCCGAGGCCGCCCATGTCAGCCAGCCCGCCCTCAGCGCCGGGGTGCAGGAGCTTGAGCGCATCCTGGGCGCGCCGGTGGTCGAACGCGCGCGCGGCGCCGTGATCATGACCGCCGTCGGCGCGGAGGCCGTTCGCCGCGCCGAGGACGTCCTGGCCCGCACCGAGGATCTGGTCGAGGCGGCCAAGAACGCCGGGCGTCTGCTGTCCGGCCGTTTCCGCCTGGGCGTCATCCCCACCGTCGCCCCCTTCCTGCTGCCGGCCAAGCTCCCGTCGGTGAAGGCCGCCTATCCCAGCCTGAAGCTGTTCATCCGCGAGGATCTAACGCCTCGTCTGATCGCGGCGCTGAAGGCAGGTCAGATCGACGCGGCGGTCATCGCCCTGCCCTATGACGCGCCGGGCATCGCCCACGCTCGCATCGGCGATGACGAGATCATGGCCGCCGCCCCCGCCGACCATGCCCTGGCCGCGCCCGGCCCCATCCGTCCCGGCTCGCTGCGGGCCGAGGATCTGATCCTGCTGGAAGACGGACATTGCCTGCGCGACCACGCCCTGGCGGCCTTGGACATCGAGGCCCCGCGCGGCGACGACGTCTTTGCGGCCACCAGCCTGCACACCCTGGTTCAGATGGTCGGCTCGGGCCTCGGCGTTTCCTTCCTGCCGAAGATGGCGGTGCAGGCCGGTCTGGCCGACAACCCCTCCGTCGCCATTCGCGCCTTCGAGAACCAGGCCGACGGCGTCCCGCCCCATCGCGAGATCGTCGTCGCCTGGCGCGCCGGCTCCAGCCGCGCCGCCGAGGCCCGGCTGCTGGCCGAGGCCCTGAAGCTAGAGTGAAGCTGGAGCGAAAACGGACTGAGGCTCGATTGATCGATTGACCTGAGCGCCGAACAGGCCGCTTGGAAACGGATGGCAACCGAAACCGTCTATATCGTCCAGGCCTACGTCCAGGGCCGGGGCAAGGCCCTGCGCGCAGAACCCCAGGTCGGCTGCAAAGACGCCGAAGAGGCGCGTCGCAAGGCCGAACGGCTGGCGCCGTTGCGTCTGGGCGTCGTCGCCTTCGCCGTCTCGGCCGACACCGAAATGGGGGATTACGACGAAGAGCCGACCATCCTCTTCAAGTCCGGCCAACTGCCGCCGCCGTTCAGCGATCCGGACTGACGACCAGGCAACCCGCCCCGACAGGTCGCGTTTGCTTTCCTGACAACGGATCGGCGCCGCCCCGGGCGTCCGACCGAAACTTCAGGACGCCCCATGGCCTATCGCACCCTCAATCCCTTCACCGAACAGCTGGTCGAGGACTATCCGGAACACACCGACGACGCCGTCGAGGCCGCCCTGGCCAGGGCCGACGGCCTGTTTCATTCGGATTGGTCGAAGGGCGACATCCAGCCGCGTCTCGCCGTGCTGAAATCCTTGTCAGGCCTGCTGACCGAAAACCGAGACGACCTGGCCCGCACCATGGCCGAGGAGATGGGCAAGCCCCTGGCTCAGGGGCAGGGCGAGATCGATCTGTGCGCCGGCATCGCCGCCTACTATGCCGAGAAGGCTGCCGATTTCCTCAAGCCTGAAAAGATCGACAGCGAACTGGGCGAGGCCTGGGTCGAGTTCCACCCGATCGGCGTGCTGCTGGCGGTAGAGCCGTGGAACTTCCCGATCTATCAGCTGATCCGCGTGGTGGCTCCCGCCATCGCGGTCGGCAATCCCGTACTTTACAAGCACGCGGGCATCGTGCCGCGCTGCGCCGCCCGGTTCGCCGAACTGGTGCGCGAGGCCGGCGCGCCCGAAGGCTTCGTCGCCAACCTCTACATTTCCTCGGACAAGGTCGCCGAACTGATCGGCGACGACCGCATCCAGGGCGTGGCCCTGACCGGATCGGAGGGCGCCGGCGCCAAGGTCTCGGCCCGCGCCTCGGAAATGCTGAAGAAGTCCACGCTGGAACTTGGCGGCAGCGACGTCTTCGTGGTGTTGGACGACGCTGACATCGAAAAGGCGGTCGCGGCAGGCGTCGAAGGCCGCCTGTCCAACGCAGGACAGGTCTGCACCGGCTCCAAACGCTTCATCGTCCAAAAGTCCGTCTCCGACGCCTTCATCACCGGCTTCGTCGAAGGCATGAAGAAGGCCGTCATGGGCGATCCGCTGGACGAGGCCACCGACCTGGGTCCGCTGTCGTCCGAGGATGCGCTGAAGACATTGACCAAACAGGTGGAAGAGGCGATCCAGCACGGCGCCAAGGCGGTGACCGGCGGAAAGCCCGCCGACCGCACCGGCTTCTTTTACGAGCCGACCGTCCTGACTGACGTCGCGCGCGACAACCCGGCCTTCTATCAGGAGTTCTTCGGCCCAGTGGCCCAGGTCTTCGTGGTCGAGGACGACGATGCGGTCGTGGCCCTGGCCAACGACTCCCACTTCGGCCTGGGCGGCTCGATCTTCTCGGGCGACACCGACCGCGCCCGCAAACTGGCCTCGCGCATCGAGACCGGCATGGTCTTCATCAACACCACCACGACCTCCATGCCCGAACTGCCGTTCGGCGGCGTCAAACGCTCGGGCTTCGGCCGCGAGCTGGGCGATGTCGGCATCAAGGAGTTCGTGAACCGCAAGCTGGTGGTCGTCAGCGCCGACTGACCACCGCCTTTCGGCAAACGGAAAAGGGCCGGCGGATCGCTCCGCCGGCCCTCTTTTCTTGTCTGGGCGAACCGCGACCTATTCGGCGGCGATCGGCGCTTCGGTTTCCGGGCCGCGCGCCAGGTTGCGCAGCACGTAGGGCATGACGCCGCCGGCCAGCAGGTAATCCAGCTCGGTCTGGTTATCGATGCGGCAACGGACCGGGAAGCGGGCCATCTTGCCGTCCGACGGGCGGAACAGCTCGACCCACAGATCCTGACGCGGCTTCAGCTTGCCGATGTTGGCGTCCGACAGGCCGCGGATCGTGACGATTTCCTCGCCCGTCAGACCCAGCTTCAGCCAGCCGTCCTGCTTGAACTGCAGCGGCACGACGCCCATCCCGACCAGGTTCGAACGGTGGATGCGCTCGAAGCTCTCGGCGATGACCGCGCGAACGCCCAGCAGACGCGTGCCCTTCGCCGCCCAGTCGCGCGACGAGCCGGTGCCGTATTCCTTGCCGGCGAAGACGACCAGCGGGCGGCCTTCCGACTGATACCGCATGGCCGCGTCATAGATCGACATGGTGTCGCCCGACGGGAAGTGCTTGGTCACGCCGCCTTCGATCTCGGGCGTGATGCGGTTCTTGATGCGGATGTTGGCGAAGGTGCCGCGCATCATGACTTCGTGGTTGCCGCGACGGGCGCCGTAGCTGTTGAACTCGGCCGCCTCGACGCCGTGGTTGGTCAGATAGACGCCGGCGGGCGAGGTCTTCTTGATCGAACCGGCCGGAGAGATGTGGTCGGTGGTGATCGAGTCGCCGAAGATGGCCAGGACGCGCGCCTCGACGATGTCCTGGACCGGGGTCAGGTCCATCGACAGGTCTTCGAAGTAGGGCGGGTTGGCGACGTAGGTCGAGCTGTCGTCCCACTCATAGGTCTGACCGCCGGTGACCTTGATCGCCTGCCAGTGCTTGTCGCCCTTGAACACGTCCTTGTAGCGTTTGGCGAACATGGCCGGGGTGACGGACTTGCGCTGGATGTCGGCGATTTCCTGCGTGGTCGGCCAGACGTCCTTCAGGAAGACGTCGTTGCCCTTCTTGTCCTGACCGATCGGATCCTTAGTGATGTCGATCCGCATCGAGCCGGCGATGGCGTAGGCCACGACCAGCGGCGGCGAGGCCAGATAGTTGGCCTGGACGTCGGGGTTCACGCGACCTTCGAAGTTGCGGTTGCCCGACAGGACCGAGGTCGCGACCAGGGCGTTGTCGTTGATCGCCTTGGAGATGGCCGGATCCAGCGGACCCGAGTTGCCGATGCAGGTGGTGCAGCCGTAGCCGACCAGGTTGAAGCCCAGGGCGTCCAGATCCTTCTGCAGGCCGGCGTCGGTCAGATAGTCGGTCACGACCTGCGAGCCGGGGGCCAGCGAGGTCTTGACCCAGGGCTTGGCCTTCAGGCCCAGCGCATTGGCCTTGCGCGCCACCAGACCGGCGGCGATCAGCACCGACGGGTTGGAGGTGTTGGTGCAGGAGGTGATGGCCGCGATGACCACATCGCCGTCGCCGACGGTGAACTTCTGGCCATCGACCGAGACGCGCTCGGCGTCGGACGGACGGGCGAAGACATCGGTCAGGGCGGTTTCGAAGGCCGGGGCGGCGGTGGTCAGTTCGACGCGGTCCTGCGGACGCTTCGGACCCGCCAGCGACGGCACGACGGTCGAGATGTCCAGTTCCAGCACGTCGGTGAAGACCGGGTCTTCCGAATTCTCGTCGATCCACAGGCCTTGCGCCTTGGCATAGGCTTCGACCAGGGCGACGCGCGCCTTGTCGCGGCCCGTGGCGGTCAGATAGCCGATGGTGGCGGCCGAGACCGGGAAGAAGCCGCAGGTGGCGCCGTATTCCGGAGCCATGTTGGCGATGGTCGCCTGGTCCTCGATGGTCATGTTCGGCAGGGCGTCGCCGAAGAACTCGACGAACTTGCCGACCACGCCCTTCTTGCGCAGCATCTGGGTGACGGTCAGCACCAGGTCGGTCGCCGTCGTGCCTTCGGGCATCGAACCCGTCAGCTTGAAGCCGATGACCTCGGGGATCAGCATGGGGATCGGCTGGCCCAGCATGGCGGCCTCGGCTTCGATGCCGCCGACACCCCAGCCCAGGACGGCCAGGCCGTTGATCATGGTGGTGTGGCTATCGGTGCCGACGACGGTGTCGGGATAGGCGACGGTCTTCTTGCCTTCGTCCAGGGTCCAGACGGTCTGGGCCAGGTTTTCGAGGTTCACCTGGTGGCAGATGCCGGTGCCGGGCGGCACGACGCGGAAGTTGTTGAAGGCCGACGAACCCCAACGCAGGAAGTTGTAGCGTTCGATGTTGCGCTCATATTCGCGCTCGACGTTCTGGCCGAAGGCTTTGGACGTGCCGAAGTTGTCGACCATGACCGAGTGGTCGATGACCAGATCGACCGGCACCAGCGGATTGATCTTAGCGGCGTCGGCGCCCAGGGCGCTCATGGCGTCGCGCATGGCGGCCAGATCGACTACGGCGGGCACGCCGGTGAAGTCCTGCATCAGAACGCGGGCCGGACGGAAGGCGATCTCGTGCTCGACCGAGCCCTTGTTCTCAACCCAGGCGGCGACGGCCTTCAGGTCGTCTTCGGTGACGGAAACGCCGTCCTCATTGCGCAGCAGGTTCTCGAGCAGCACCTTCATCGAGCGCGGCAGGCGGGAAATCCCGGTCAGACCGGCTTCCTCGGCGGCGGGAAGGCTGTAATAGGCGTATTTCTTACGCCCGACGGAAAGGTCCTGGCGGGTCTTGAAGCTGTCGATCGACGGCATGGAGAGTTCCTCTGGTCAGCGCCGCCCGACAATCCGGTTGCGCCTTCGCGCGGCAGACGCAGCGGCTCACAGGGCCCCTGCGCGCGCGGCGAAAGCCTGCTGCGGCGACCGTGCCTATAGCCCCGCCACGCCGCACCGTCCATGTGTCCACACCCCTGACGTGGACATTGAGAAGGGTTCGCAGATTTGGCGCGGCGGGTGAAACGCGATGATCCACACCCTCGCCCTCTCCGGCCTGACCGTCTCGCGCGGCGAGCGCCGACTGTTCGAAGGCCTGGGCCTGACCTTGCGCGCCGGCGAGGTGCTGGCCCTGACGGGCGCAAACGGGGCGGGCAAGACCAGCCTGCTGCGCGCGATCGCGGGCCTGCTGCGCCCCGACGCCGGGACGGTCGCCTTCCAGGACGGCGACGGCAATCGGCTGGACGAACGACAGGCGCGTGGACGCGAAACTCATTTTCTCGGCCATCTGGACGGGCTGAAGGGCGGCCGCACCGCGCGCGAGGAGCTGGGGTTTCAGTGCGACTGGTTGGGCCACACCCAGTACGGCGTCGATCACGCCGTCGAGGCCTTCGGCCTGAAGCCACTTCTGGACCTGGAGGTCCGGCGTCTGTCCGCCGGTCAGCGCCGTCGCCTGGCCATGGGCCGGCTGGTCGGATCGCCGCGCGCCCTGTGGCTGCTGGACGAGCCGATGGCGCCGCTGGACACGCGTTGGCGCGAAGCCTTCGCCGAGCAGATGCAGCGTCATCTGGACGCCGACGGCCTGATCGTCGCCGCCGTCCACGACCCCCTGCCGCTGCCGACCCGCACTCTCGATCTGGGGGCGCTGAAGTGAGCCGCCGCGATGTCGATCAGGAACCCCGTCCGCCCGGCCTGCGCGGCGCGACGCGCGTTTTGCTGGAGCGCGAACTGGATCTGGCCTGGGGCGGGGGCGGCGGCCCCTTGCTGGCCTGCGGCTTCTTCGCCTGTCTGACCGCGATACTGCCGCTGGCGGCCGGCGGCGATCCGCGCACGCTCGGCCCCGTCGCCGGCGGCGTCGCGTGGTTGGCCCTCGCCCTGGCGTCCCTGCTGTCGCTGGAGCGGCTGTTCGAGCGCGACATGGAGGACGGGGCGCTGGATCTGCTCGCCCTCGGCCATCTGGCGCTGGAGCAGGTCGTTCTGATCAAGGCCCTGGCGCAGTGGATCGCCGTCGGTCTGCCGCTCGCCCTGACCGCCCCCGTCGCCGCCCTGGCGCTGGGCCTGCCCGCCTCGCTGACGCCGCTCGTCGCCCTGACCGCCCTGATCGGCGGCGCAGGCTTCGCCTTCACCGGGGCGCTGGGCGCCGCCCTTGCGCTGGGCGCCAAGCGCGGCGGGCTGCTGATCGCCGTCGTCGTCCTGCCCCTGTTCATTCCGCCTGTCGTCTTCGGCGCCGGCGCCTTGGAGCGCGCCGGATCGGGCCAGCCGGTCGGCCCGGCGCTGGCCTTGCTCTGCGCCTACGTCCTGTTCGCCGCCGTCGTCGCGCCCTTCGCCGGGGCCGCCGCCGTTCGCAACGCGCAAGGGTAAGCTTGCCCGCCGTCCATTCGTTGCGTAAGCGCTGAACCGATGTTCGGCCTGTCCAATCCGCAGCGCTTCATGGCCTTCACCGGCCCGTTGACGCCCGTTCTGTGGGGGCTCGCCGCCGTGCTGCTGGCTGTCGGAAGCTGGCTCAGCTTCTCGGTCCCGGCCGATTATCAGCAGGGCGACACGGTGCGGATCATGTTCGTCCACGTCCCCGCCGCAACCCTGGGCCTGGGCGCCTATGCGGCGCTGGGCGTGTCCAGCTTCTTCGCTCTGGTCTTCCGCCACGCTCTGGCCGACGCCGCCGCCCGCGCCGCAGCCCTGCCGGGCGCGGCCTTCACGGCTCTCGCCCTGTTCACCGGCTCGCTGTGGGGCCAGCCGATGTGGGGGACCTGGTGGGTGTGGGACGCGCGCCTGACCAGCGTGCTGGTGCTGTTTCTCTTCTACCTCGGCTATATGGCGCTGAGAGCCTCGATCGACGACGAGCAGAAGGCCGGCCGCGCCGCCGCCGTCCTGGGTCTGGTCGGCCTGATCAATCTGCCGATCGTGAAATTCTCGGTCGATTGGTGGAACACACTGCATCAGCCCGCCAGCTTCTTGACACCTGGCTCCTCGGGCCTCGACCCGGTCTATCTGCCGCCCTTCCTGACCATGCTGGCGGCCTACGGGATGCTGTTCGCGGCCCTGTGGCTGACGGCCATCCGCACCGAGATCCGCCGTCGCCGCGTCATGACGCTGCGCGCCCGTCTGGCTCAGGAGGCCTGACGCCATGCTCGACCTCGAAATGACCCCCTACGCCGCCTTCGTCTGGCCCGCCTGGGGCGTCAGCGCCCTGGTGCTGATCGTCCTGACCGTCCGCGCCGTCGTCGCCTCCCGCAAATGGAAGCGCGAACTGGCGCGACTGGAGCCAGCGCAAACGCCCTCGTCAGAAGGGCCGGATTCCAACCGTCCTCAAGCAGCGCGAAGCGCGTTAGGACAAGAGAAATGAACCGCTGGCTGGCCCTGATCCCGCTGGCCGTCCTCGCGGCGCTGGCGGCCCTGTTCGTCGGCTGGTCGCTGAAGCGCGATCCAGCCTTCAAGCCCGACGCCCTGGTCGGCCAGACGATCCCCGAGACGGTCCTGCCCCTGCTGTCGGGCGACCAGGCGGGACCGGGCAATCTGGACCTGAAGACCGCCGGCGTCGGTCGGCCCATGCTGGTCAATGTGTTCGCTTCCTGGTGCGCGCCGTGCCGCATCGAACACCCCAAGCTGCTGGCGCTGAAGGCGCGCGGCGTCGCCGTGGTCGGCATCGCCTACAAGGATGAGCCGGTCGCCACTCGCGCCTTCCTCGACGAACTGGGCGATCCCTATTCGATGGTGCTGGTGGACCGCGAAGGTCGTGCGGGCCTCGACCTCGGCATCTCCGGCGTGCCCGAGACGTTCGCCGTCGACGCCATGGGGCGCATCACCGCCAAACAGTCCGGCCCCCTGCTAGACGACGCCGACATCGACCGACTGGTCGCCTCCATGCAGGCCCCGCCGCGTCCCGCGCCGACCAGGCGGTGAGGCGGCGTTAACCCTTTTTCGAGGGTTTGCGTTAACCATGTCGGCATGAGCGCGATTCGTCCCGGCCTGCCGCTGAACACGCCCGCCCAGGGCCTTGATCTGCCGAGCGCCCGCAGCGCCCAGGCGGCCTTCTTCCGCGCCGCCCTGAATCAGAATGCGGTGGAGCAGACTGCGACGCCCAGGCCGCCAGTCCCGGCCGCGGCCGTCATGTCCACGATTCGCACCGCCAACCCGGCGCGACCGGTGGAAGCGCCCCCCGCCCCGGCCCAGCGCGAGGAGCCGCGGATCATGCGTCCCGGCTCCTACCTCGACATCCGGGTCTGATCAGTTCCAGCCGCGGCTGGCGATATATTGCTGCAACGCCTCGATCCGGGTCGCATCCGAAGGGTGGGTCGAAGCGAACTGCGGCGTCTGGGTCTGACGCTGCGCCGCCATCAGTCGCCATAGCGCCACCGCCTGCGACGGCTTGAACCCGGCTCCGGCCATATAGTCCACGCCCAGACGGTCGGCCTCCAGCTCGTCGCGCCGCGAATAGGGCAGCAACAGCCCGTACTGGGCGGCCAGACCGCCATAGGCGTTCACCGCATCTCCGTATCGACCCGCCGCCCCGCCGACGGCCGCCAGACCGACGCTGGTCACCGTCTGGTTCGAGGCGCGCTCGGCCGCATGGTTGGCGACCACGTGCCCGATTTCGTGACCGATCACGCTGGCCAGCTGATCGTCGTTCTGGACCAGGGCCAACAGGCTGGTCGTCACGCCAATCTGGCCGGACGGCAGGACGAAGGCGTTGGGGCTGGCCTCCGTGAACACCGCATAGTCCCATGTCCGATTGCCCAGACCCGCCGCCTGGACCAGACGGTCGCCAACGCGCCGGATCCGGTCGACCTGCGCGCCGGTCGTCATCACGCCTGGCTTGGCGATGGCCTCGCGCCAGGCGGCGGTCGATTGCTGCGACAGGGCGGCGTTGTCCACCAACAGCAACTGATTGCGGCCCAGGGCTTCGTTATAGGCGCAGGCGGACAGGGCCGAGGCCGCGACGGCGGCGGCCAGGACAAGGGCGGAACGGCGGGGCAGGATCACGGGGCGGCCTCTCGAGCAGGACGAAACAGCAAGGCAAATGGTCGCGCTGCGCCTGAGGTTCCACCGTCAATCGATCGGCGTGGCGCCCAGCAGGGTCCGGCACGCCTCCGCCTCGGCCGCCAGGGCCTTGCGCTTGGCCTCACCAAACTTCTCCAGCGTGCGGTAGGGCATGGCCAGCCGCACATTGTCCCGCAGCCGACCGCGATTGCGCTCCAGAAAGCCCCAGTACAGCCGATTGAACGGGCAGGCCGCGTCGCCGCTCTTGCTCTTCACGTCATAGCGACACGCCCCGCAGTAGTCGCTCATACGGTCGATATAGGCCCCCGAGGCCGCATAGGGCTTGGACCCCACGATGCCGCCATCGGCGAACAGGGCCATGCCGCGCGTATTGGGCATTTCGACCCATTCATAGGCGTCGGCATAGACGCACATGTACCAGTCATCGACCTGATCGGGATGCACGCCCAGCAGCAAGGCCAGATTGCCCGTCACCATCAGCCGCTGGATATGGTGGGCGTAGGCGTTGTCGCGCGTGGTCTTCACCACGTCGGCGACACAGGCCATGTCGGTCTCGCCGGACCAGTAGAACCAGGGCAGCTTGCGGTCCGCATCCAGGAAGTTGCGCGCCCGATACTCCGGCGCCTTCAGCCAGTAGATGCCGCGCACGAACTCGCGCCATCCCAGGATTTGCCGGATGAAGCCTTCGACCGCATTCAGCGGCGCCTTGCCCGCTCGATAGACCGCCTCGGCGCGCTTGCAGACATCCAGCGGGTCCAGCAGGCCCAGGTTTATCGAGGTCGAGATCAGCCCATGCCACATCCACGGCAGATTCTCCGCCATCGCGTCCTGCCAGTCCCCGAACGACGGCAGGACATCCTTCAGGAAGTGCTTCAGCGAGGCTTCCGCCTCCTGCGCCGTCGTGGCCCAGCCGAACCCATCCAGCGATCCAAAATGGTCGCCGAACAGCCGCTCGACATCCGCCATCGCCTCGCGCGCCACGGGGTTGGCCGGAATGCGCAGGCGATCGGGCGGCGTCACGCCCTTGGCCAGCTTCTTGCGGTTCTCGGCGTCATAGTTCCAGCGCCCGCCCTCCGGCTGATCGCCGTCCATCAGTATGCCCGTCGCGCGGCGCATCTCGCGATAGAAGAACTCCATGCGCAGCTGCGACTTGCCCGAGGCCCACCGGCGAAAGCGGTCGTGGCTGCTGATGAAGCGGCGATCCTCGCGAATCTCGACCGGCAGCTCCACCCCTTCCGCAAAGGCGGCCAGATGCTCGGCCAGCCGCCATTCGCCGCATTCGGTCATCACCACCGCCTCATGGGCGCCGTTGTCCAGCGCCCGGGCCAGTTCGCCGGTGATCGAACCGCTGTTGTCCGCATCGTCGATGCGCACATAGCGCACATTGACGCCCCGCCCCTTCAGCCGCTCGGCGTGATTGCGCATGGCGGCGAAGACCAGGGCCAGCTTCTGCTTGTGATGCCGGACATAGGTCGCCTCGTCGCGAACCTCGGCCATCAGAACCGTGTCGACGTCCGGGTTCAGATCCTTCAGCGCCGACAGGTCGTCCGACAGCTGATCGCCCAGCACCAGCCTAAGCACGGACATGCGTTATTCCCATCACCGGGCCCATTTGCGAGCGAGAGACTGAAGTCGAGGACGCAGGCGAAGGAACACCCGGTACGCCTGCTCCAACGCCGCAAGGACTGAGGGGATGCGTGCGGCCAGGCCCAGCGGCCGCAACAGCGGGATCGCCCGCCACATCGCCGCGAACGCCGCCGCGCCCGACAGCAGTCTTCCGTTCTCCGTCGCGTGGAATCGCGCCAGCAGCGTCTCGCGATCCAGCGGGCAGCTTGTCTGACCATCCGACACATCGACGAAGCGGATCGCGCCGCGTCGATCCAGCCGGCGCATCAGGGCGATCTCGCGTCGACACAGGGGACAGCCGCCATCATACCAGACGAGCAAGGGAGTCATGACGGGCGAAGGCTCTCGGCGACGGCGAACGGGCTCGCCATCCTATACGGCCGTCCTCTACAGTCTGGATCGCAACCCGCCTCGACAGGTGTCCGATGACGATTGAATCCACCGGCCGACATCGCTTGCCGCCGCTTGCCCGCGTTCTGGGTTTCGCCGGCCTGCTGCCCCAGGCGGCGGCGGTCGCCGTCCTTCTTGCAGGCGATGCTGACCAGCAGACCGCCGCCCTCGGCCTGGCCTACGCCTACGCCGCCCTAATCTTCAGCTTCCTAGGCGGCGTCTGGTGGGGACTGGCGGCTGCGACGGGCCTGAAGGCGCCCAAATGGGTCTGGATCGCCTCTGTGGCGCCCTCGCTTCTCGCGCTGGCGACCAGCGTCGTCTGGGCGGCGGGTTCCGATCCGGCCGTGTCGCTGGTCATGCTGGGCGTCTTCATCGCCGCCAGCGTCCTGATCGATCTGAAGCTGAAGGCGGCCGGTCTGACGCCCGAGGGCTGGCTCGCGCTGCGCGCGCCGCTGTCGATCGGCCTGGGCGCGCTGACGCTCGTCGCCGGACTGATCTGAAAACATCTCAGGCAGCGGTCAAAAAAATCGGGGCCTGCCGCAACCGACAGGCCCCTGATTTTATTCGTCTCGACTTGGAGCGGGCGAAGAGATTCGAACTCTCGACCCCAACCTTGGCAAGGTTGTGCTCTACCACTGAGCTACGCCCGCACTCCGTAGGAGCTAGGTGCGCTCCCCGTCGAGGAGGGGGCGTATAGCGGAGGGTTGATCGGTCCTGCAAGAGAGAATTTGCAAAAAGCGATCAAGTCCCGCTCACGCCCCCCGCGCCTCAGCGCGGCGCCAGACGAATGGCGCCGTCCAGACGGATGCATTCGCCGTTGATGTAGATGTTTCGCGCCAGCTCCAGCACCAGCGACGCATAGTCGGCCGGCGTGCCCAAGCGGCTGGGGAAGGGGATGGCGGCGGCCAGGGCGTCCTGGATCTTCTGGTCCATGCCGGCCATCATCGGCGTCCACATGATCCCGGGCAGGATGGTGTTGCAGCGCACCCCTTCCTGAGCCAGATCGCGCGCGATCGGCAGGGTCATCGCATAGACGCCACCCTTGGACGCCGAATAGGCCGCCTGGCCGATCTGGCCGTCCTGCGCCGCGACGGAGGCGGTGTTGACGATCAGGCCGCGCTCGCCGTCCGCCATCGGCTCAAGCGTCACCATGCCCGCCGCCGACTGCGACAAAACGCGGAAGGTGCCGAACAGATTGACCCGCACGGTGCGCTCGAATTGGGCCATGTCGTGGGCCTTGATCTCGCCGGTGTCCTTCTTGCGCGAGACGGTCTTCTGGCCCGTGGCGATGCCGGCGCAGTTGACGGTCAAACGTTCCTGGCCATGGGCGGCGCGGGCCTTTTCAAAGGCGGCGGCGACCGAGGCGTCGTCGGTCACGTCCACCTGGCAGAAGACGCCCCCGATCTCGGCTGCAATAGCCTCGCCCTTTTCGGCGTTCAGGTCGAACAGGGCGACCTTGGCCCCCGTCGCCGCGATGGCGCGCGCGGTGCCTTCGCCCAGGCCCGAGGCGCCGCCGGTGACCACTGCGGCGATGGTGTTGTCGAGTTTCATCCTGATCGTTCCTATATTGTCGTGAACCTGAGTTTCGTTTGAGGATTTAGCGGCCATGACCGCCAAAGCCAAACCTGCCGATCCGTCGGATGTCCTTGACCCGAAAAAGGCGCTCGTGCCGTCGGTAGTGAAGATCAACGAGGCGCGCGTGACCAAGGGCTTCTGGCCCAAGATTCAGCGCACGGCGGCCCGCATCCCCTTTGCGGACCAGGCCCTTGCCGCCTGGTACGCCGCGCGCGATCCGCAGACGCCGATGGCGGCCAAGGGCATGATCTTCGCGGGCCTGGCCTATTTCGTCATGCCGGTGGACGCCATTCCCGATATCTTCGCGGGCATCGGCTATACCGATGACGCGGCCGTCATCACCGCCCTGCTGGCCTTGGTCGGCGCCAACATCAAACGCCGCCACCGCGACCAGGCCGAGGATGCGGTGCAGCGGCTGAAGGCGAAATAGCTCAGCTTACCGATTATTCAGTTGTCTGGTGACCAGGCGAGACTCAATCTTGGGCCATGTCCTTGTTGAAGCGCCTGGCGCCGTTCGTCGCCCTCACCGCATTCGGCCTGCCGCTTGCCGCCCTGGCCCAAACAAGCGCGCCGACAGCCGAAGACTTCAGGAGCGATGCCCGGTCCATCGAGGCGTTGGTCGCGGCCAACTACGCCTATCTGGATCGTTTTCCGCTTGGCCAGGCGCCCATGACTGAACGTCTGCGCGGCGAAGCTGATGTGGTTCACGACAGCACCACCCTGCTGCGCTATGCCGAACGGCGACTGGCGTTGCTGGCGGACGCCCATGTCATCACCGGCAGTTCGTTTTCCGATAGCTGGGCCATCGTGCCCACCTACGCCGACCTCTGGGTCGAGCCGGAGGGCGACGCCTATCGCGTGACCGCCGTGCGGGAGGGATCGCCGGCCCGGGCCGCCGACGTGGCGCCGGGCGACCGGCTGGTTCGGATCGACGGCGTCCCGGTCGCCGAGGCCGTCGCCGCCTATTGGCGTGATCTGGGCCTGGAGTCGGTCGCCGACGCCGGCTACGCCGTGCGCGTCCTGGCGGCGGGACGCCGCGACCGCCCGCGCCGCCTGACGGTCCAGCGCGGCGACGGTCCGCAAAGGGAGCTGGCGCTGCCCAACCTTTATGCGGCGCCGCGCCCCGACACCGGGCCGATCACGACCACGCGCGGACGTGACGGCCTGACCATAACCTTCAACGATTCCTTGGGCGACGACCGCACCATCGCCGCCTTCGACGCCGCCATGACCCAAGCCCGCCGCAACGAGACGATCATCCTGGATTTGACCGACACCCCCAGCGGCGGCAACACGGTCGTCGCACGCGCGGTCATGGGTTGGTTCGTGAGCGAAGCCCGCCCTTATCAGGTGCACCGCCTGATGTCGGAAGAGCGCGAGACCGGCGTGCCGCGCCAGTGGATCGAAGAAGTGCTGCCCCGCCCCGGCCGCCATCACGCCGGCGCGGTTCGGGTCAAGGTCGGGCGCTGGACCGGAAGCATGGGCGAGGGCCTCGCCCTGGGTCTAGATGCCCAAGGCGCACAGGTCACAGGTTGCCCGATGGCCGGCCTTTTGGGCGCCATCTATAACTTCCGGCTCGAGCACTCAGGCCTGACCATCAAGCTGCCCGCCGAGCGGCTGTCGTCCGTATCGGGCGTCCCGCGCGAAGATTTCCGGTGTCCGGCGTCCTGATGTCTCAGCTCTCGACCGTCACCACGATCTTGCCCAGCGCCTGACGGTCGCCCAGGGCCTTGATCGCCTCTCCGGCCTTTTCCAAGGGGAAGGTCTGCGACACGCGCGGCCGAATTTTACCGTCCGCGTACATCTGCATCAGTTCGGTCATGTTGGCGGCGTGGGCCTTGGGATCGCGCATCACCGCCGCGCCCCAGAAGACGCCGATCACCGACACAGACTTCAGCAGCGTTAGGTTCAGCGGCAGGGACGGAATGCCCGCCGGGAAGCCGACCACCAGATAGCGCCCGTTCCAGTCCATGGCCCTCAGCGCCGGATCGGCGTAGTCGCCGCCGACCGCGTCATAGACCACATCCGCCCCGTCGCGGCCGGTCGCCAGCTTGAACTCGCCGGACAGTTCTTTCTGCGCCGCCTTGTCCATCGGTCCCGACGGATAGATCAGGCCGTTGTCGGCGCCCAATTCGAGCGCGAACTCGACCTTGTCGTTGGTCGAGGCGGCGGCGACCACCTTGGCCCCCATAGCCTTGCCCAGTTCGACGGCGGCGGCGCCGACGCCCCCGGCCGCACCCAGCACCAAGAGGGTTTCGCCCGCCTTCAGCTGCGCCCGGTCCTTCAGGGCATAGTAGCTGGTGCCATAGGTCATGATCAGGGCCGCCGCTTCTTCGAAGCTCATGGCGTCGGGGATGGGGATGACCGTCTCGGCCCGCACCGCCAGCCGCTCGACCAGCCCGCCCCAGCCCGGCACGGCGATGACCCGGTCGCCCTTGCGCACGCCCTTGACGCCATCGCCCACCGCCTCGACCACGCCGGCGACTTCGGCGCCCGGCGAGAAGGGCCGCTCGGGCCGGAACTGGTATTTGTCCTCGATGATCAGGGTGTCGGGATAGTTGATCCCCACCGCCTTGACCTCGATGATCACCTCGCCGGTCTTGGGCGTCGGGTCGAGCACGTCCTCCACGACCAGGGTTTCGGGGCCACCAGGCGTCTTGGACAGAACAGCGCGCATCTTTCCTCCTTGGCCGACATGGCGCGGCCTTCATCGCGACGCTAAAGAGCGCCACGCCCGTTTGAAAGAGGCGATAAAGACAAGGCTCAGGAAGACGACATGACCGCCCTCATCCTCCACGGCGGCGCCGGCGCCCGGCGCGAACGCAACTACGACGCCGAGGTCGTGCATATGCACGAGGTGGTCGAGGCCATGAAGGTTCGGCTGGAGTCGGGCGACAGCGCCTTGGACGTCGCCACCGCCGCCGTCGTCATGCTGGAGGATTCCGGTCTTTACGTCGCGGGCAAGGGCGCCTCGCCCAATCTCGCTGGCGCCTATGAGCTGGACGCCAGCATCATGGACGGATCGACCAAACGCGCAGGCGCCATCGCCGCCCTGCAAGGCTTCCGCAACCCCGTCGTCGCCGCGCGCGCGGTGATGGAGAAGACGCCGCATATCATGCTGGCGGGCGACGGCGCGGCCCTGTTCGCCCACGACCAGGGGCTGGAGCTCATCGCCGACGAGGCCGCCTGGTTCACCGGCGCGGGCAAGGGTGAGGACAACCATCCACCCGGCACGCTCAGCCACGGCACTGTCGGCGCCTGCGTGCTGGACAGCCAGGGCCGTCTCGCCGCTGCCACCTCGACCGCCGGCGTCTTCGGCAAGATGCCGGGCCGCGTCGGCGACACTCCGATCCCCGCCGCCGGAACCTGGGCGGACGCCTACGCCGCGACCTCCTGCACCGGCCAGGGCGAATATTTCATCCGCGTCGCCGCCTCCGCCCAGGTCGCTTGGCGCGTCGCCGCCGGCCAGTCGCTGGCCGAGGCGACCCAGGCAGTCATCGATGAGATCGGTCAGATGGGCGGCGACGGCGGCATGATCGCCCTGGACGCCGCCGGAAACATCGCCGCCCCCTTCAACAGCCAGGGCATGAAGCACGCCTGGCTGACGCCCGCCGGCGAGATCGGCGTCCAGGTCTTCCGCGACTAGGTCTTTGCGGACATCACGTCGGAAATGGCGGTCAGCAGAACCTTTAGATCGACAGGCTTGCTGACCACCGCATCCATGCCCGCCGCCAGATAGCTCTCGACCTGCTCCACCATCGCATTGGCCGTCAGGGCGATGATCGGCGTGCGGACCAGCCCCTGGTCGGCCTCGCGTTGCCGGATCGTCCGTGTCGCCGTCGGACCGTCCATGTTCGGCATCTGCACATCCATCAGGATCAAGTCCCAGTCGCGCGTTTGCGTCGCTTCGACCGCCTGAAGACCGTCATCGACGATCTCGACCTCGATCCCGACCTGGCCCAGAAGGCCGCGGATCACCTGCTGATTGACCGGGTGATCCTCGGCGACCAGCACCCGCAGCGCCCTTTCCGGCTCGGCGTCCAGCGCATCCTCGCCGGCCTTCACAGGTTGCGCCGGCGCCAGCGGCAGCGTGACGACGAAGATCGCCCCTTCGCCCGCCTCGCTCTCCACCTCGATCCGGCCGCCCATCAGCTCCACCAGGGTCGCCACGATCGACAGGCCCAACCCGGCCCCGTCACGCCGGTCGACGGCCGCCGCCTCGATCTGGGCGAAGCGCGTGAAGAGTTGCCCGATCTGGTCCGCCGGTATGCCCCGCCCGGTGTCCGACACCCGGAACACCGCCCCGGCGTCCGTGCGCGCGACATCCAACGCCACCTGCCCCTCCGCCGTGAACTTGATGGCGTTGGATAGCAGGTTGAACAGGATTTGACGCAGCCGGACCGGATCGGCGCTGACCCATCTCAGGCCCGTCGACACGACGTGGAAGGTCAGGCCCTTGCTTTCGGCCAATGGCCGCAGCGTCTCAGTCACCTCGTGCACCAGGGCGTCCGCATCGATGGGCTGGGGCACGATCTCCAGTTGCCCCTCTTCGATCCGCGACAGGTCCAAAATCTGGTTGATCAGGTCCAGCAGCGTGTGGGCCGACCGATCCAGAATCTCCAGTCGCGCCTTCTGTCGATCCTCCAGCGCGTCGCCCGCCATGATCTGCGCCATGCCAATGACGCCGTTCAGAGGGGTGCGGATTTCATGGCTCATATTGGCCAGGAAACGGGATTTGGCGGCATTGGCCTCGTCCGCCTCCTGACGCGCGCATCGGGCGGCGTCGCGGTCCAGCACGGCCGCCTCATGCGCCGCCTGCACGTCCATCAGCAACGCCTTGTTGCGCTGGTCCGCCGCGAACAGATCGCACCACAGGGCGTGGGTCGCGCGCGAGATGATGAACAGGATCGTCGCCAGCATGACGAAGGCCGCCGCCACCGCCAGACCGTGCGGCCCCATCAGCGAGGGATAGATCACGACCAGCACGGTCGCGCAGATCGGCGCCGCCGCCAGCGCCAATAGCCGAGGCGCCGCGCTGAACTGAACAAAGGCCACACCGATCGACCACACCTGGATCAGCACCACCACCAGCATCACATCGGCGCGCGGGTTTATCAGCCAAGCGATCAGCGGCGCGGACACCCCCAGGGCGAACCGGATCGCCACGATGGCCATCAGCAGCGGGGGCCAGCCCGCGACGGGCGCCTCAGCCTTCTGGTATCGCCTGACCCGCCCTTGCGCCCAGACGTCGAACGCCATGCCGACCAAGGCGAACCCCAGCCCCACCCACGGCTGCCCGAGGGCCGCCAGGATCAGCCCGGCGGCCGCCCAACTCCCGTAAAGTACGGCGGGCGGAGTAACCATATTTTGCAGGACAAAGGCCCAGACCGCGATCTTTTCGTCGGAGACAGAAGTCGCTTTCGCTCGTCTCGGCACGCGTCCTCGGCTTGGGTGGTCGCTGAGATGCGACCTATTGGCGAATAGAGCGCCGTCGGGGGTTTGTCCATGAACGACCCGCGCCTTATCCGGTTCATTACAGCTCGGTAAGGTGCAAGACGCCCAATCGCTGATACGGTCTCGGCGCCCGGCGTTCCGGGCTTCGGAGCCTCTCATGAAATCCCGCCTGATCGCCACAGCTGCCGCCTCGGCCCTCCTTCTCGGCCTCGCCGCCCCCGCCTTAGCAGAGGGCGCCGCGCCCGCCGCAGCCGCCGTTCAATCGACCGGGCAGGCGCCGCAGGGCGTGACCGTGCCGCCGCTGGGCTTCACCAAGCGCGTTCTGGCGAACGGCCTGGAAGTCTATTCGGCGCGTGACGCCGACACCTCGAACGTCACGGTCCAGGTCTGGTACAAGGTGGGCTCCAAGGATGATCCGGCCGGCCGTTCGGGCTTCGCCCACCTGTTCGAACACCTGATGTTCAAATCGACCACCAACCTGCCGCCCGAGACCTTCGACCGGCTGACCGAGGACGTGGGCGGTTCCAACAACGCCTTCACCGCCGACGACACCACCGCCTATTTCGAGACTGTGCCCGCCAACCATCTGGAGCGGATGCTGTTCGCCGAGGCCGACCGCATGGGCTCGCTGGTCGTGGACGAACCGACGTTCGTCGCCGAGCGCGACGTGGTGAAGGAGGAATACCGCCAGCGGATTCTCGCAAACCCCTACGGCCGCCTGTTCGGCCTGTTCGTGCCCGAGACCATCTATCAGGACAGCCCCTATCGCCGTCCGGGCATCGGCTCGATCGAGGAGCTGGAGGCCTCGTCTCTGGAGGACGTGCGCCGCTTCCACGCCACCTACTACCGTCCCGACGCCGCCTATCTGATCGTGGCCGGCAACTTCGATCAGGCTCAACTGGACCGCTGGGTGGATCAGTATTTCGGCCCGCTGAAGAATCCGACCACGCCGATCCCGACCAATAATGTCGTCGAGCCCGAGCCGACTGGTCCGCGCAACGTCACCTACTATGCGCCGAACGTGCCGCTGCCGGCCGCCGTCGTCGCCTGGCCGACGGTGAAGTACGCCGACGCCGACCGCGCCGCCCTGACCGTTCTGGACGGCATCTTGTCCACCGGCGAGTCCAGCCGCCTGTATCGCTCGCTGGTCTATGACAAGCAGATCGCGGCCCAGATCGGCTCGACCCCCGACTTCTCGCAGCAGGCCGGCAATCTGTCCGCCCTGGCCATCATGGCTCAGGGCCATACGGCCGAGGAAGGCATCGCCGCCCTGAACGAAGAGATCGGCAAGCTGCGCGACACGCCTGTCAGCGACGCTGAACTGGCCGAGGCCAAGAACGAGATCGTCGCCAATACGCTGCGCAGCCGCGAAACGGTCGACGACCGCGCGACCGCCCTGGGCTTCGCGCTGATCAACACCGGCTCGGCCGCCGCCGCGGACGAAGAGGTCGCCCAGATCCAGGCCGTCACCGTCGCCGACATTCAGCGCGTCGCCCGCAAATATCTGACGCCGGAGCGCCAGTCGACGATCACCTTCCTGGCCGCCGACGACCAGAACCCCGCCTCGGTTCAGAAGATGAACGTGGACGCCCCCGTGAAGGTCGCCGACCTAGCCCCCGCCGGTCCGCCCGCCGTCCTGCTGCCCGAGGCGGAGCGTAAGCCCCTGCCCCAGCCGGGCGCCGAGGTCGCGCCCGTGACGCCGACCGTCGCCGATTTCCGGCTCGATAACGGCCTGCGCGTCCTGGTCGCCCCGACCGACGGCGTGCCGCTGGTTTCGGCCCGCCTCAGCTTCGACGCCGGTTCGTCCGATGATCCGACGGGCAAGGCCGGCGTCGCCGCCATGACCGCCGCGCTTCTGACCCAGGGCACCAAGACCAGGACCGCGCCCGAAATCGCCACCCAGATCGAACAGCTGGGCGCCAGCGTGGGCGCATCGGCCGGGGTCGATTTCTCGAACGTCTATGCCAACGCGCCCTCGAACGCCTTCCCGGCGACCGTTTCCCTGATGGCGGATCTGGTGAAGAACCCGACCTTCGCCGGCGAAGAGCTTGAACGTCAGCAGGCCCAGACCCTGGACGGCCTGCGCGTCGCCCTCAGCCAGCCGGCGTCCATCGCCGGCATGACGGTCGGCCGCGTCATTTACGGCGACGCTCCCTATGGCGCGACGATCACCCAGCAGACGGTCCCCGCCATCACGGCGGCCGACGTCGCCGCCTTCCACGCCGCCCGCTACCGGCCGTCGGACGCGACCCTGGTCTTCTCGGGCGACATCACGCCGGCCGCCGCCCGCGCCCTGGCGCAACAGGCGTTCGGCGACTGGCGCCCGGCCGGCGCGGCCCCGGCCGCTGCGACCAATCCGGCCGGCCAGCCCCTGGCGCCGCGCATCGTCGTGGTGAACCAGCCCGGCGCCGGTCAGGCCGCGGTCGTCGCCGCCGTTCGCGGCGTGTCGCGCACCGATGCGGACTTCTTCCCGCTGACGGTCGGCAACACCCTGCTGGGCGGCGGCTTCTCGTCGCGCCTGAACCAGGAAATCCGCATCAAGCGCGGTCTGTCCTACGGCGCCTCGTCGTCGCTGGGCGCGCGGGCGGATGCGGGCCTGTTCACGGCCTCGACCCAGACCAAGAACGAGACCGCCGACGAGGTCGCCGATCTGATCCTGGCCGAGATCGCCAAGCTGGGAACCGAGACCCCGACCCAGGCCGATCTGGCCCCGCGCCGCGCCACCCTGATCGGCGGCTTCGGCCGCTCGCTGGAGACGGTGGACGGCCTGGGCGCCCTGGTCGCCAACCTGGCGCTCTATGATCTGCCGATGAGCGATCTGGCCGACTACGCCGGCCGGGTCCGCGCCGTCACGCCCGAACAGGTCGAGGCCGCCTTCGCTGAACACCTGCCGGTCAACCGCGCCAGCCTGGTCATCGTCGGCGACGGCTCGAAGTTCCTGGACGATCTGCGCGCCAAACACCCGAACCTCGAAGTCATCGAGGCGGGCGCCCTGAACCTGAACACCGGCTCGCTGAAGTAAGGCCGGATCGGCAAGCCCCCTCCTTCGCCTGGCGGCGAAGGAGGGGGTCGGCCGCCAGCCGTCCTATTTTCAGGACCGAAGTCGTCTCTTTTCAGGGACTTTCGGGCCGCCCTCGACAATCATCCATACGGGCTTCGATTGGGGATATGATCCATCCCCGATCTTTGACATTGCGATCTGCCCAAGCCGCGACCCTGGGTCTCAAGGCCGGGCCGACCTGCCTCGAGAATTGCACGCGTGCAATTCGAGCGGAGATTTATCCCTTCGATTTCCGTCTCCTGGCGCCAAATTGCACGCCATTGCACCCTTTTCGTCGGGTGCAATTTCCGTCCGCTAGACCGACAGACACACCACCTGGGCCACGCGCAGGTCGCGCCTCAGCCGGTTGGCTACCTGGCCGTAATCCTCGGTCGTGATGGTCTGGCCGCGCGCATCGTCGGCTGGCGTCTGTTCGCCGCGAATGGCCGGCCCGAAGGTTTCGGGCGCTGTCGTATAGATCCGGCCCCGCCTCGGCGCCTCGGCGATGGTGACGCCCACGACGCGGCCCTGCGCATCCAGGGCCGGCGCGCCGGACAGACCCGACAACGTGCCCTCAAGCCCGTTGGTGCGTCCGACCTCGGCCCAGGACAGCACCGGCTCGTCGCGCGCGCCGCGCCCGAAGACCTTCAAGGTCTCGCGCCCCAGCAGGCGTGACGTCACCTCGCCGGGACGCCCCTGAGGAAAGCCCGGATGGAAGGCGCGCTGACCCTTGCGCAGCGGCGCCTCGACCGCCACCGGCAGCGCTGCGGGACCGCCGTCGGTGATCAGCAAGGCGACGTCGGCGCGCGGCGCCAGACGGACGTCGGCTGCGACCGCCCGCCCCTCGCCGACCACCAGCGCCGGCTTGCGACACCCTTCGACGACATGGCGCGCCGTCACCCAGCGCCCCCGTCCTGCGATGGAGAAGGCCGTGCCCGACGACGGCTTGAACGGCGCCTCGCCCGCATCGACGGTTACGGCGGCGTCAAAGGGGGTGATGGGGCCCAACAGCGCGCCCTCGGCCACATCGGCGTCGGCCTCCGCGACCGGCGGCGCATCGGCGTTCTCGCGTCGCCCCAGGGACACCGCCAAAAACACGGCCGCCACCGCTGAGTAGATGGCCCAGTCCGGCAGGCGGGGAAACTGCATCGCTCCGGCCGATCAGCCGGTCAGCGCGGCGGACAGGATCACGGCCGTCGCCAGCTTGGCGCCCAGCAGCACCACCGCCGCCGAAATCTCGCCGTGGCGGATCCGCTCGGGCAGGCCCGTCAGCAGCAGGTCCACGACCCGGAAGGCCAGAAGCTGCAGCACCACGGTCGCCACGCCCCAGATGGCGATGTCGCGCACCGAGGTCGACACCGCCAACGACACCGCCAGCGGCACGGCCAGCCCCACCAGAATGCCGGCGAAGGCGATGGCGGCGGCGACATTGCCCTGACGGATCAGGGCGACCTCCTTCCACGGCGTCAGCAGGGCATAGACCGTCGCCCCCGCCGCGAGCAGCAGCAGGGTCACGATCAGGTGCATCACCATGACCGGGAAGCCCGAGGCGAAAGCCTGCACCTCGGCGCTGGAAAGGACGTTCGACAAGGAGGGGTCCATGCCCAGACGCCTTGCCCGATTGTCGCCCCAATCCGCAAGCGCGCCGGGGACACACTGCGTGACATTATGTGTCCGAAGGTTGTGCCCTCTCATCAAGAGAGGGCATCAGGATCAGGCCGCCTCTTGCTCCGCCTTCCGCAGAGCAGAAGCCCTGATTTTCTCGCTCTCCGACTTCAGCTGACCGCACGCGGCCAGGATGTCGCGCCCGCGAGGGGTGCGGATGGGGCTGGCGTAGCCGGCCTTGTTCAGGATGGCGGCGAAGCGTTCGATCGTCTTCCAGTCCGAGCATTCGTATTCGACGCCGGGCCAGGGATTGAACGGGATCAGATTGATCTTGGCTGGAATGCCCTCGATCAGCTTCAGCAGCGCCCGCGCCTCTTCCGGGCTGTCGTTGACGCCCTTCAGCATGACGTATTCGAACGTCACCCGCCGCGCGTTCGACAGGCCCGGATAGGCCCGGATCGCCGCCATCAGCTGGTCCAGCGGGTACTTCTTGTTCAGCGGCACCAGCACGTCGCGAAGCGCATCGTTGGTGGCGTGCAAGCTGATGGCCAGCATGGCCGCCGTCCGGTCGCCCAAGGCCTGAAGCTGCGGCACCACGCCGGAGGTCGACACCGTGATCCGACGGCGCGACAGGGCGATGCCCTCATTGTCCGAGATGATGTCGATGGCGTCGGCGACGTGGTCCAGATTGTAGAGCGGCTCGCCCATGCCCATGAAGACGATGTTGGACAGGCGCCGGTCTTCCTTAGGCGACGGCCATTCCTCCAGGTCGTCGCGCGCGACCTGGACCTGGGCCACAATCTCGGCGGCGGTCAGATTGCGCACCAGCTTCTGCGTGCCGGTGTGGCAGAAGGTGCAGTTCAGGGTGCAGCCGACCTGACTGGACACGCACAGGGCGCCGGCCCGGCCCACGTCGGGAATATAGACCGTCTCGATCTCGATGCCCGGCGCGGTGCGGATCAGCCATTTGCGCGTGCCGTCCTTGGACACCTGGCGCTCGACGACCTCGGGGCGGGCCAGGGTGAAATGCTCGGCCAGCTTGGCCTGCATATCCTTGGCGACATTGCTCATGGCCGAAAACTCGGTCACGCCATAGTGGTGGATCCAGCTCCACACCTGGCTGGCGCGCATCTTGGCCTTCTCGGGCGGACAGACGTTCGCGTCGATCAGGGCCTGGCGCAGGCCGGCGCGCGTCAGACCGCTGAGATTGACGGGCGCCTTGACGGCGGGCGCGTTCGAGACGTGCGAAAGATCGAGCGTGATGCTCAAGGCGGCGATCCTGCGTGAGGTTGAGCCGGCCTATATAGCACGGATCCCGGCGATTGCATGGCCGGGGCGGATTTGACCGCCCTTAGAGCCCCACGTCCCAGACGCCGGCGTCGCGCATTCGGGTCTCGCGCGCCTCCTCGGCCCGGCCGCCCATGTCCTTGGCCATGCTGCGGATCGCGGTCGAGACGGTAGCCTTGTGCACGCCCGGCACGATCGCGTGGGCGAAGGCGGCGCCCGCCAGACCCAGCAGCTTGAAGCCGAAACCGGCCGAGGCGACCATATGCTGCAAATAGGTCTCGTCGACCTCGCGCGGATGGTCGCGGAAGAGGCGGTCGAACGCGGTCGAGCCCGAACGGCGGCGGTCGATCGTCGTCTGACTCATGGCGGCGGCCTTCCCTGCTTCGTCGCCTCATGGTCACGCCGGACGGCCGGCGACGCAACCCCCATCGCAATCTGTTCATTGGACGTGACCGACACGCGACCCGCTCGCTTCAGACCCATCGTCAGAAACGAAAACTCGGTCTAGGGTCGGCGTTCGATCAAGGAAATGCCCATGCCGATCCGCCTATCGCCCGCCTCTTCCATGGCCGTCGCCCTGGCCCTGCTGGCCTCAGCGACGCAGGTGCTGGCGCAATCGGGCGCGGCAGGCCTGCCCTATGACGCCCGGCGCGGCGTCTTCAGCTTCTCGTCGGGGCTCGAGGGCTCGCTTCCGGCGGTGGTTCAGGTCACGACCCTGGGCCAGTCGCGCGGTCCCAGTTCGGACGCGGCCGATCCCAAACCCTACGCCTCCGGCTCCGGCGTCATCGTCGATGCGGCCGAGGGGCTGGTGATCACCAACAATCACGTGGTCGAGGGCGGGCGAAAGTTCACCGTCGATCTGACGGACGGCCGACTGTTCGACGCCGTGCTGGTGGGGGCGGACAAGGCGACCGACATCGCCGTGCTGCGCATCACGCCCGACGGTCGGCCGCTGAACCTGAAACAGGTCCAGACGGTGGATTCCGACACCCTGCGCACCGGCGACCTAGCCTTCGCGGTCGGCTATCCGCTGGGCCTGGACCAGACCCTGACCATGGGCGTCATCTCGGGCCTGAACCGCTCAGGTTTGGGCGATGCAGTCGAGGACTATATCCAGACCGACGCGGCCGTGAACTCGGGCAACTCCGGCGGGCCGCTGCTGGATAGCCGGGGCAGGCTGATCGGCATCAACACCTCGATCCTGTCGGGGGGTCTCGGCGGCGGCAACGACGGCATCGCCTTCGCCGTGCCGACGCGGATCATGCTCTACGTCGCCGACCAGCTGAAGAAGAACGGCGAGGTCAAGCGCGGCGCGACCGGGGCCATCTTCGGCTCGCTGAACGCCGAACGCGCGCGCGATCTGCACCTGGGCATCGTGCGCGGAGCCGTTGTCGCCGATGTCGCGCCGGGATCGCCGGCAGAACGGGCGGGCCTGCGCCACAACGACGTCATTACCCGGATCCAGGGCCGCCCCGTCGCCAACGCCGGCTCGGTCAACGCCACCATCGGCATCGCCGCGCCGGGCTCGGATCTCAGCGTCTCCTATCTGCGCGGCGGCCGCGAGGCGACCACGTCGCTGGCGGTCGAGACACCCGCTGATCAGCCCGTGATCGTCGGCGCCCAGTCGGTGCTGGCCTATGGGGCGACCCTGCGAGACCAGGACGGCGGCGCCCAGGTCACGGCCGTCTCGGCCGGCTCGCCCGCCGCCCAGGCCGAACTGACGGCCGGCGATGTGATCACCGCCATCGCCGGCGCGCCCGTCGCCGACGCTCGCGCGGCCGCGACCGCCCTGCAGGGCGCCTCGGGATCGATCGAGGCGACCGTGCTCAGAAATGGAGAGACCCTGAACCTGACCCTGTCGCTTTAGGCGGGGTCAGACGCCGACGTGGCGCTGTCTGGCGGGCTCCAGACAGCGAAACGCCCGCCTTGCCAGGGAGGGGGAGGGGAAAGGCAGGGCGGGCGCTCGCTTGGAGGAAGCATCGGCCGCCGGAGCCCGTAAACTGGAAACATCCAGGGGGGCTGGGGGGGCTGTTCAGGATCCGGGACGCTTCCGAACTCCGACGAGCCGATGATCGATACTTCGTTGCGCATACGGGCGGGCGAAGGACCGAAACGGGGCCATTTCGTGTCTGCGTCGATTTCCTGGCCGCCTCTGGCGTCGCGCCTCCAGCGGCCTAAGTTGAACCCATGAGCCTGAACCCTCACGACACGACGCCGGCGCCCGGCCCCGTCTTCTTCGACCGTCGCGAACTGGACCCGATCCTCAGGGTCTATGGACGCATGGTCGCGCAGGGCGAATGGCGCGACTACGCCATGGTCGGGCACAAGGACTTCGCCGAGTTCGCCGTCTTTCGCCGCAGCGGCGACGCCCCGCTCTACCGCATCGAAAAGCGCCCCGCCCTCCAGACCCGCCAGGGCCAGTGGGCCGTCATCGGCGAGGGCGGCCAGATCCTGAAACGCGGCCGCGACCTGGCCCAGGTGCTACGCGTCTTCGACGGCCGCAAGTTTCAGGTGGTCGAGTAGATCATCGGCTGGCGGGTGGCGTTGCGTCACGGATGCGCGCGCCTTCGACTGCCCACAGCTTGTCGCCCGCCATCGCGTAGATCGGCAGTCGATTGAGCAGTGACAGAAAAACGTGCACCTCCAGCGGTTGCGGCGCGACGACGATATTGGTGACCAGACCCACGGTTTGGCCCCCTTGTTGGGCTTGCCGTCGATCCATATCCAGGCAACCGCCGGATAGCTGCTCGCGCTTCTCCACGGTCTTGCCGTCCGCGCTCACATGGAAGCGATAGTGGCCGCCCATCGGCACGATATTCGCCTGTGTCGTAGAAGCAAGGAGCCAGACCAGCCAGCCCTCGCCATCCGTGTCTTTCAGCACCACGGCATTATACCGCGCGGCGCATCGTAGCGGACCGATGGCTTGGGCCGCAGAGTTGCGCGCCGCGAACTGGGCCAACTCCTCGGGCGTCAGTTCGGGATTTTCAGCGTCGATGACCACACCGGCCTTGAACTGCGCATCCACGACGACGTCCTTGAACGCACGCGGCGTATCGGGTTCGCCAGCCAGGAAACGAACCCGCTGGGCGTCACCCTCCGGCGTCACGATCCAGCCGATCAACCCTTCGGGCGCCTTACCGCCAGATTGCGCCAGCAGCGCATCAGTGGCGCGTGCGACCGCGCCGTCCTGACGCCAGATCGCCTGACCCAACCGCCCTGTTTCGGCAATTGAAAATGTCTGGACGAGTGCGGGGCGCTCCTGCGCCATGACCGGGCCGCCCACCGCACACAGGGCAAGAAAGAGCGATAAAATTCGACGGTTCATAAAGCGCTTCAGTTCAGGGCGATTAATCCGCACAACCCTGACGTATCCATACCATCACTGAAAAAGAAAGGGCCCCGCGAAGGGGCCCTTTCCGTATCCGTCTTTCGACAGGCCTTAGTTCCGGTTGCCGCCCATGAAGGCCAGCAGGAATTGGAACAGGTTCACGAAGTTGATGAACAGGCTCAGAGCGCCGAAGCCGGTCGCCACGCCCATCGCGTTCTGGTCGCCGCCCAACGCGTAGTAAGTCATCTTCAAACGCTGGGTGTCGTAGGCGATCAGACCCGAGAAGATCAGCACGCCCAGGCCCGAGATGATCAGGTAGAAGGTCCCGGACTGCAGGAACATGTTCACGATCGAGGCGATGATCAGGCCGATCACGCCCATGATCAAAAAGGTGCCCATGCCGGTCAGGTCCTTCTTGGTCGTATAGCCCACCAGGCTCAGACCGCCGAACGCCGCCGCCGTGACCAGGAAGGTGGTGGCCAGCGAACCGCCCGTGTAGCGCAGGAACAGGATGCCGAGGCCCGCGCCGATCGTGGCGACCACGGCCCAGTAGAGCATGTTCACGCCCTTGGCCGTCGGGTTCTTCATGAAGAACATCGAGCCGAACAGCATCACCAGCGGCGAAAACTGCACGATCATGCCCAGGATGGTCAGGCCGATCCGGCCGTCCGCCGTCTGGACGAACAGCAGTTGCTGCACCGCCGGCACATTGCCGGTGACATAGGCCAGGGCGCCGGCGACCACGAGGCCCAGGGCCAGCTTGTTGTAGACGCCCAGCATGAAGCTGCGCAGGCCGGCGTCGACCGACATGTCGGCCGTCTGCGGCAGAGGACGGGCGTAACCGTTGTTGAAATCGCTCATGGCGACGAACTTTCTCCGATTGGCCGGAGAGGCTTCTCCGGTCACAGGCTTTGAATATCGTGAGCCGAGGCCCGCGCTGCAAGGAAAACCGGACTTGGAGGCTTGTGTTCCGGCCGCTACTTTCGGTCGCATGCTTCGTCTGTTCACCGCCCTGACCCTGCCGCCCGACGTCGCAGAGACGCTGAAACGCCGGCAATCGGGCCTGCCCGGCGCGCGGTGGCGGCCGCTTGATGCCCTGCACGTCACGCTCGCCTTCTATGGCGAGATCGACGAACGCCGCGCCGACGACCTGGCGTCGGAACTGACGCGCGTGACGGGCGGTCCGTTCGAGATCGCGCTGAAGGGTGTGGGCTGTTTTGGCGACGACCACCGCAGCCATACGCTGTGGGCCGGGGTCGAGACGCCCAATGAGCGCCTGTCGGTTCTCGCCGGGCGCTGCAAGGCCGCGGGAGAACGCGCCGGGATCGGCATGGAGGCGCGCGCCTACAAACCTCATGTGACCCTGGCCTATCTGAAGACCCAGACCAATCCCGACCGGCTCGGCGCCTGGGTGTCGGGGCACAATCTGCTGCATTCGCCGCCGATCCGCATCGACCGCTTCGGCCTGTATTCCAGCGTCCTGACCGACAGCGGCAGCCATTACGAACTGGGGCGGGAGTATCTACTGTGACCGCTGCCGCATACGCCGTTCCGCCCCATGTGACCTTGGGGCCGACGCTGGAGACGGAACGACTGATCCTGCGTCCGCCGGCGGTTGAGGACTTTCCTCGCTGGACTGAGTTCATGGCCGATCCCGAAACCGCCCGCTTCATCGGCGGGGTCCAGCCCGCACCCCAGGTCTGGCGCCTGATCTGCACCGTCGCGGGCATGTGGGCCCTGACAGGCGAAGGCATGTTCTCCATCCTGGAAAAGAAGACGGGCCAGTGGATCGGCCGCATCGGGCCGCTGCACCCCTACGGCTGGCCCGGCCGCGAGGTGGGCTGGAGCCTGCATCGCGACGCCACCGGCAAGGGTTATGCGGTCGAAGCGGCCGCAGCCACGATGGACTACGCCTTCGACGTGCTGGGGTGGGACGACGTGATCCACTGCATCGCGCCCGAGAACCTGCCCTCCGCGGCGGTCGCGACATGGTTGGGTTCGCGCAATCGCGGGCCGGGTGTCCTGCCCCAACCGCTCCAGGACATCGCCATCGATCTGTGGGGCCAGACGCGCGACGAATGGGCGATCAATCGGACGCGCCTGAAGCGCTGATCACAACCGAACGCGTCGTCGCGTCGTATCCCTTCCAAACCGAACGAGGATACGCCCATGTTTCGCGCCAGCCTGATCGTCGCCGTCGCCGCCGTCGTCGCCCTGCCGTCATTGGCCTTCGCCCAGGCGTCGAACGTCGATCTGAACCGCTTCGACGGCCGGTGGTTCGAGATCGAGCGCAATCACAATAACGTCCAGAAGGACTGCAGCCGGGCGCAGATCGACTTCACGCCGCAGGGCTCCGCCGACCGCTACGCCATCACCGTCACCTGCGTCCGGCGCGCCGACGGCAAGGTCGAGACGCTGCGCGCCAACGCCCGCGTCACCGACACCACGACCAATGCCAAGTTCCGGTTCAGCCTGACCGGCCTGCTCAGCTTCGGCGGGCTCGCGGGCCAGAACTACTGGGTCTACGACCATGCCCCGGACTACAGCTGGGCCATCATGGGGCTGCCGGACAAGTCGAACTGGTGGATCTGGCACCGGAACCAGAATGCGCCGCAGGCCGAACGCGACCGCATTCTGAGCCGCGTCCGCGCCCTGGGCTTCAGCACCGGCCGCCTGGTCCACACCGGCCTCTAAGGCGCCGCTTGCGATAGGAACGTAGGCGGAACATAAACTGTCGGCATGTCCGCCGTCGCCCATCTCGAACTCGTCTTCAGCCGTCCCGAGACCACCCTTTCGGTCACGCGCGGTGCGGCGCGGCTGATGATGGACATGGGGTATGCGCCGCTTCTGGAAGTCTGCCTGCCCAACGGTCGCCGCGCCGATGTCATGGCGATCGGGCGCCAGGGCGACATCGTCATCTGCGAGGTGAAATCGGGCGTCGAGGACTATCGCGTCGATCGCAAATGGCACGAATACGGACCGTTCTGCGACGCCTTCTTCTTCGCCGTCGCGCCCGAGTTTCCGCAGGACATCCTGCCCGACGAACCGGGCCTGATCGTCGCAGACGGTTTCGGCGGGGCGGTCGTGCGAGACGCGCCGGTGATCGGCTTGGCGCCCGCCCGCCGCAAGGCGCTGACGCTGGCCTTCGCCCGGTTGGGCGCGATGCGGACTTTGCGGGACTAAAGTCGGCGGAAGACGGCGGTTGCGAAACCCTCGGCGACCAGACGCGCCTCGACCTCAGCCAAAGGCTCGATCACCACGCCCTTGCCGCCTGTCGCGTGAATGATGCGTTCGCCATCCAGCATCAGCGCCGAATGGCCGGTCCAGTCCTGGTCGTCGTTCGGCGCCAGCCAGACGACGATATCGCCGCGCTTAAGGTCCGACGAAAACACCGCTCGACCCATGTGGGCCTGCGCGTCCGACCGGCGGGGACCGGGCAGGCCGCATGCCAGAAGGGCCTGCTGCACCAGGCCGGAACAGTCGGTGGAGATCGAAGACCGCGCGCCCAACTCATGCGGACGGCCGAGCAGCCGCTCGGCCACCGCGACCAGATCCGTCTCGAACGCGCCGATCGGCTTCAGATCAGCCTCGGCCACATCCGTCGTCTCGACCACCAGAGCGTTCAGCGGCAGGGCCGCATCCACGGCGGCGATCCAGTGCGTCGCCAACGGCGCGCCGGCCGACAGACTGTCCAATACGACCCAGCCGACGACGCCGTCGCGGCGCGCCCGGCCCCAGGCTCGTCCGTTCGAACGATCAAGGACGTCGAAGATCTCGCCATGCAGCAGCTGGTCGATCCGACCGTCGTCGTCCGACAGGATGTCGGCCACGGCGACACGACAATGCATGGCCTCGGTCGCCCGATAGGCGTCTGCGCGCACCAGCCCTTCCAACGCCTGTTCGGCGAGTTCAGGGCGAACGAGTCGATCGCCGGGCGGAAGAAGGTCGAGGACGTCGGTCAACGTGAACTCGCATTGCTGAACCCACAGCCTTATCCCCCGATGGCTTAGGGGCCGTTAACGCGAGACGCTTTTGCGAAAGAAAATCAACAGAACCGCGTTCTTGATGGCGCGACGCTGTCTTGAAGCGTCACCTTGGGCACCCATTTCGGCTTGAGGCGGCGTCGCGCCGGGAGGTCCCTATGCTGCTGCTGAGCGTTCTGATCATTCTTGGCCTGACGCTCGCTGACGAAGGCGTCGTCGGCACGGCCCTCAGAAAATGGCTGGTCGAGACGCCTGCGCGATTCCTGGCGGGCCTGTCACGCGGCCGAACATTGGGATTGGGCCTCGTCGCTCTAATGGGCGTCACGGCCGTCATGCTGTTCGAGACGGAAGGCGTCCGCCTGTTCTCGATGGCCGCCCCGGACATGGTGGCCTGGGTTCTAATGTTCGACGTGACCGTCCTCTTCGACATCGTCGTTCTGGCGGTCAGCTTACGCGCGGTCGCCGGCTGGCGAGGCCTGATCCGGCGCCGCGACCTGATGCAGGGCCTCGCTCGGAGACTGATCGCCCGGATCAAAGGCGCGCGGTCGCGGGGCCGACGCGTCAGTAGGCCTCGACTGCCGCGATCTCCGTCGGGCGATCCTGAACCCGAGCCCGCCTACGCCTTCGCTTAACTACGTCGCGTAGCGCGCCTTCAGCATGGCGTAGCAGGCTCTCAGCGCCTGGGCCTCGCCGCCTTCCGGATAGCCGGGGCGGGCGCGGGGGTTCCAGGCGAAGATGTCCATGTGCGCCCAAGCCCCCGTGGTCGGAGCGAACTTCTGCAGGAACAGGGCGGCCGTCACCGATCCGGCCTGGGCCCACCCGGCCGGGTCGTTTCGCAGGTCTGCGATCTCGGCGTCCAGCGCGCCGCGATAGCCGGGCCACAGCGGCATTCGCCACAGGGGATCGCGCACCTGACCCGCTGAGGCCAGCAGCCCGGCCGCCAGGGCTTCGTCATCAGTATAAAGTGGCGGCAGCTCCGGCCCCAGCGCGATCCGCGCGGCGCCGGTCAGGGTGGCGAAGTCCAGCGTCAGGTCGGGTTGGTGCTCGCCCGCCCGTGTCAGAGCGTCGGCCAGGATCAGCCGGCCTTCGGCGTCGGTATTGCCGATCTCGATGGTCAGACCCTTGCGACTGTTCAGGATGTCGCCGGGCCGGAAGGCGTCGGCCGACACGGCGTTCTCGACGGCCGCGACGATGACCACCAACCGCACCGGCAGGTCGGCCTGCATCACCAGACGTCCCAAGGCCAGCGCATGGGCCGAGCCGCCCATATCCTTCTTCATGTTGCGCATGCCGGCGGCGGGCTTCAGGTCCAGACCGCCGGTGTCGAACACCACCCCCTTGCCGACCAGGGCGACCAGCGGCAGGTCGGTCCGGTCCAGCTTCCAGCCGATCTCGATCAGGCGCGGCGCCCGGTGCGGGGCGGCGGCGCGCCCCACCGCGTGGACGGCCGGATAGTTGTCTTCCAGCAGGGCGTCGCCGGTCGTGACGGTGATCTCGGCGCCGGCGCTCTCTGCGATCTCGCGGGCGATGGTTTCGATCTGCAACGGCCCCATGTCGGCGGCGGGCGTATCGACCATTTCGCGCGCCAGGGCGCAGGCGGCGGTGATGCGCGAGATTTCGGCGACGTCCACACCGTCCGGCGCGACCAGCCGCACGGGCGTCCGGTCCGGCCGGGCCTTATAGCGGTCGAAGACATAGGCCCCCAGCAGGAAGGCCAGGGTCGCCAGTTCCGCGTCCTGCGCGGCGACCTCAAGCCGATACAGGCCACCCGGGAGCCGCGCCGACAGTCCCCGCACGCTCATCGGATCGAAGGTCGCGCCCGCGCCCACGACCACCTGGCCGATCTCGCCGTCCGCGTCCGGTACGACCAACAGCTGGCCCGGCTTGCCTTCAAACCCGTGCAGGGCGCCCCAGCGGCGGGTCGCGCCCTCCAGCACGCCGCCCGCCTGAACGAAGCGGATCGGGATGGTGCCGTCGCCGGCTTGGGCGGAAACCAGCAGGGGATGCGAGACGGACATGAGGCCCTCGAAACGAAGTTAACCATCGGTTGACGCGAACCGGCGATTCTAGGGGCGAGACCTCTAGGACC
>NZ_JAELUF010000282.1 GCF_016429195.1 Brevundimonas sp. ASV9 | reverse complement strand
AGACAAGGCTCGATTTTCCAAAAGACGTTGTGGGGTCGAGAAACCGCTTCCTCCGGGTTTGCCGTCCACCATCGTCGAGTTCATCTTCTTGCTGCTTTCGATCCAGTTTTTTGCGCAGCTTAGACTCTTGGCGATATGATGAGATACCGTCTAATGCCTTATTCGTTCTGTTGTCATTGCGATTGCGGCTTCCGTAGTTTTCAGAAGAGTCCCTCCTTGGGCGCGTCGCTCCATATTGTACTCGTTCAGATTGCCGCAGTCCACGATGGATCGCCGACAAGCTGGAGTGGCGGGTTGGCACGAAACAAGAAGTCGTTGTGCTAGTGAATCGCAGAGAATGTTGTCGCAAAATGGCAGAACCATTGCTCGCAAGACGTTTCATTGCATGCGACTCGTCGTCAAGGTCTTCCAATAGTTGGCGTAAAAACCCAGGAACTCCAGACACTTTTTGATGGGGCACGTTCCGGCTCTGTAGGTATTTTCTGCCGTCTTTGCTAGGATG
>NZ_JAELUF010000281.1 GCF_016429195.1 Brevundimonas sp. ASV9 | reverse complement strand
GACGATTGCTGGTCTCGTGGGCTCGGAGATGTGTATAAGAGACATAGGGGAAACTTGGAAAGAAAAAGCAACCCAACCCAATTGCAACTGTTATGAGCAAAAAACAGGGTTGCGGGCGGCTGTCTGGTAATTTTATCAGTAAATCTTCGCGCCATCCAGGAACTAGGGGGCGCCGAGCGAGAGACCCACTGCGGCGGTGTGTGGAACAGTGGCGACCCCACGGCTGTCAGCGACACTGTCCAATCAGAACGTGCGCTGACCAGATGTTGGGCCTCGTATTCGCATTTTCAAATCTGCTTCATCTCGTTCCTTGGAGACAATACCCATGGTAAACACGCGATTACTGCCAAAGTCGTATGCAAACTCAGTCTTGCTGATGTCATGTCTTTGCGTTAGCATGGCTTTATAGACCGTGGCTGGTGGCGTCGGCTTTTTTGGCCGTCCTTGTCTCTAGATC
>NZ_JAELUF010000280.1 GCF_016429195.1 Brevundimonas sp. ASV9 | reverse complement strand
GCTCAGATCCATCCAAAATGCCTCCAACTCATCCGGTTCACGCGATTGCATTAGAAAAACAAAAAGAAATGCGCCGCAAAGGTATAAATCCCGTGTTAAAAAGCTGAAATGGACGAAGCAACCAAGGGACGTGGGAAGGAGAGGTCATTCTGGAGCAAGTACACCGCAACTCTTGGACCATGGGCCAGGTAGCTACAACCACAACAGAAATAATGTACACCATGACTCTTTTAGAAAGTCTTCTATCATGTTTATTTTATAAACTAAGTGGTGGCATTAAAAACGTAAAGGCTCTAACTATAGCAGCCTTAAGCGAAACTATCGTCAATCGGGCAAGAGCATCGGTATCAAATGCGAGGATATATCATATAGTGACGGTTTCAACAGCGAAGATAGAAGCAATGCTGACCAGTAGGGTTTGCTCACCAGTTTGGTTGCGAGCAAGTCTGAGACATCTACTCCGGTACGGAATTACTGTACTCGTATCTGCGGGCATCGTAAGGG
>NZ_JAELUF010000279.1 GCF_016429195.1 Brevundimonas sp. ASV9 | reverse complement strand
GTGTCTTTGGTTTTATTGGTTCTTTTTTTTTCCTATTTATTTACGTGTTGGTTTTTCTCCCCCTGTTGCTTTGATTGCCCTATATATCTTTTTCTTTTTCCTTCGATACTTGGAAATGGATAAAAAAATCACATTACATGTTTTTACTTTGTATGGGAAATCGCCACGACATAGTTCGTTTTGAGTCGGCTGCTTTATATTGTTCTATACCGCCTTTGCAAAGGAACAGACAGACAGACAGACAGGCCAGGATTCTTAAAGGAATACTTGGGGCAAAACTAGGCAGAAAAATCACACATGATCAAGACGCAAAAGCCACAGTAAATGAATAAGTGAAATCATGAGTTCTAGTAAAATCAGTCCGGGGAAAGACGTTGAGCTACCCCGCGACGATTGGATATATTGAGTAAACTACTCGACAAAGTAATAATGGGGGGTAGGGATATAAAAACATCTCCATACTTTTGGGCAAAACACAAAAAAAAAAATGTGTTTGCTAGGTGGTGAAC
>NZ_JAELUF010000278.1 GCF_016429195.1 Brevundimonas sp. ASV9 | reverse complement strand
ATCTCAGAGAGTTGTTCAAGTTTGTCTTCCAATTTCCACTGGAAGAAGTCGACTCGCGCAGAAACGTTAGCATCCAGATTTAATCACC
This sequence comes from Brevundimonas sp. ASV9, assembly GCF_016429195.1. Classification (GTDB taxonomy): domain Bacteria; phylum Pseudomonadota; class Alphaproteobacteria; order Caulobacterales; family Caulobacteraceae; genus Brevundimonas. Next base: position 421 of record NZ_JAELUF010000278.1, on the reverse strand, counting down.
GATTGCCTTTTACAGGCGAAATATCGCTCGCTTTCGGTTTCCAGGCACAGTCTTTTGAAAATACCCCTTAAATAGAAAATTTCCGGCTTTTAGATCCAGTACTCTCGACGAATTGTGACGGTCTTTATATGTTCGTGCCACGGTAGACCCACCCACACCGGCAAGCTTGCTGTGACAGGTGGAATCAGGGCAGGGTATCACTGCCAAGTGAGGTCGCACAAAGAAACGAATGAGGCGTCATGAGGCTACAGTATAAGCGCCTCATTCTTGACCGTCATACAAAATCAATGAATCACTGACGCTTTTAGCTTGATTGGGCATCAGTTTCAAGCGTACAGTTGATTTGCTATCACAGTGGTCTTTTATGTTTGTGCTGAGTCATTTTGAAGTTGGTTTGGAAATGTAGGAAATAGTCTAATAC
>NZ_JAELUF010000277.1 GCF_016429195.1 Brevundimonas sp. ASV9 | reverse complement strand
GCGTTTTGCTCCTCCTCGTGATGAACGGAAAATTGCCTGTTGAATCGGCGCAGTTGCGCCACGCAGAAGAGCTGAATGTGGAGTGCGGGGATTGCGAGACAGGAGCCTCCGCTGTTATTATACTTGCCCTCCCGTGAACGTGGTCACGGGGAATGCGGACTCTCCGCACTACGCTCAGTAAAATGCCTTTGGCCCTCCGCGCATTGCCGCGCTAATCCATCGGACTGCAAAGCCAGAGCCTGATGCTTTGCGACGGACTCTCCGCTGTGGGCCAAGAGGACATCTCCGCATCCAAGATGACACGCGTGAGATTAAAATAATTCGCGGGCACTTGCTGAAGGAGGCTTTGCTTCTGCATCAACTCCTTTCCGCTCTTTCCCGTGCAAAGAACGCTGTAACCATGGGCGCCGCCATTTGGGACTCGCAGAATGGCTGGATCGGGAAGCAAGCTTGGTGGAAGGCTGCGACGTTTTACCAAGTATATCCCTGTCTCTTATACACATCTGACG
>NZ_JAELUF010000276.1 GCF_016429195.1 Brevundimonas sp. ASV9 | reverse complement strand
CAGCCTGCACCTCGACGTCTCGGGCTCCTCGCAAACGGCCTTTTTCAAGGCTCTCGACGAGCACCAGGAACCCTACATGGTCTCAACAACTGGCGCCCTCAAGCGCAGCGATGCGACCATGAACCTTGATCATCCGAACCAAGGCAGCCCAGTTGCCAAGCGCCGCAGCATGCATGGCATCGCGACTCTCGGAAATACCGACGCCATGAGCATTTTTGGCAGCAACACCACGTCATCACAGAGCTTCGATATTCATGAGGACCCTGCCTCCGAGTATGAGCTATCCGGCACCCCGGGCTCGTTTAACCGCGATGTTCCAGCCTCTCCCTCATCTTCTGCCAACGTCTCAAAGCGTGCTTCATCACTTCGCAAATCAACACTTCAGCAGCGTTATGGCGAAAAGAGCTCTTGGGGCAAGCGCACTGGTGAAAGGCAGCTCGCACAAATGTCTGCTGATTTGTCAACACCGGCGAGATCAAGGCCACGGCTGTCCACTGATCACTTTGTCCC
>NZ_JAELUF010000275.1 GCF_016429195.1 Brevundimonas sp. ASV9 | reverse complement strand
CCTGGATGTTCCGACCCCAAGCTCCAATGACCTGCCTATCGCGTTACCGAAGATCGGGCGAAAGACTATAAGCGTCAGATATATGGGTATTTCACGTGCAGAGTATGGCTATATGGCGAACCGCATCTTCGGTCGACTCTGGCGAGCGTGGTTTGCATCGCGGAACAAACACGATAGCTTCAATCAGCTTGTCGACAAAGATTGCCATGGCTATCGCGGCGTTTATTGCGGCTGCTGCCGTCCTGCTCCAGGCTTGGCGTACACAAGCAGCACCGGAATCCAGCATCAATGTCACCTCCTTTACTTCTGAAGTTGACTCTGACTGGTCTGCCGTCTACCATCAGCCCAACGACGCGCCTCTGCTCCTCGGTAACGATGCGAGCGCTGACAAGAGCGGATTTAGAGCGTACTCGGCTGGGCTCCAATCGCCATTGCAGGAAGTAGCTTCCAAAGTCACCGGAAGAACTAAGCCAGTAACGGCCGTCTATGACGTTGGCGGGCAGGATTATGC
>NZ_JAELUF010000274.1 GCF_016429195.1 Brevundimonas sp. ASV9 | reverse complement strand
TGTGTATAAGAGACAGCCCTACTTCACCGCCGTGCTATTGAATCATCCGTCTGGAGAATTCTTTGCTCCGAAATGTCTACCTTGACGGATCTCGCTACCTCCGCGACAGCTACTGTCTGGTCTGGGCATTGGGCGGCACCGGCTAGGCCTGCACCGCTGATCGTGGTGCCGTATTCCTATCCACAGGCTGACAGCACGCTAGAAAGTGTCTGCGAAGACATCAGTCTGAGTATGGTTGTGGTGACGCCCCAGACAGGTGACGGGCCCATTTGCCAGTCTTCACAATGCGCCGAGCTGGAGCGAAACATAACGGCTTGTCAGCGAGCTCATAAAAGAGTATTGTTATACTTGAACGGCGACGAGCCGGCAGATGCAGGTGAATACTGGCAGACGTACGGGATGCCCCAGCCAGAATCTGCTACGCAACCATTTCGCCCTTTCCAGAGTGCGACGTTTGATGGAGTTCTCGTTGAGACCATGACATACTACCTACACTTTGAGGAACTTCAGAG
>NZ_JAELUF010000273.1 GCF_016429195.1 Brevundimonas sp. ASV9 | reverse complement strand
TCCTCACACCAAAGTCGGTCCTGCCGCTATTCTTTGCAATTGGAATAATATTTGCGCCCATCGGTGGCCTCCTTATCTACGCTAGCTCGCAAGTACGTCAACCATTATCCGGCGCATTTAAGCGGACGCCGCTTACCCCTTTCAATTAGGTCCAAGAGATCCGCCTCGACTATACAGACTGCGACATAAGCGCACCGACAATCCAGGATGGCTCCGGGTTCGAAGATATGCCTCCTGAAAACGTCGAGTTTGCTTTCAAGAGCAACAACGGCTCCATCAACGCCCAGTGGGCCAAGGAATACAGTGAAGACATTCCCGTCGTCACCGGCGACACATCCGTGACGACTAACGGCACCCGCTGCTACCTGCAGTTTAACATCCCTGAAAGCATGGGCCCGCCCGTTCTCTTCTACTACTACATGACCAACTTTTACCAAAACCACCGCCGCTATGTCGACTCGTTTGACGCCCAACAGCTCGATGGAAAGGCGCTCAGCTACGACGAGATTCACAG
>NZ_JAELUF010000027.1 GCF_016429195.1 Brevundimonas sp. ASV9 | reverse complement strand
TGAAAGACGCATTCGACGCGACAACTCGACCTGGGTTAGACCAAGGGGGGCTGCAGCCAGGTAGTATAGCGGAGTTAAAGAGCAACCTTCGTAACCAGCGGCTTTAGCGAGTTGCTCGGAGCTAGGCTCAGGACCCATTGATGTGAGGCGAGCGATCTGATTCAGGCTCCTGAGGAGTCTGGACCATGAGTGACCTGTATTGGCTGACGGACGAGCAGATGGCTCGGCTGGAGACCTTTTTCCCCAAGAGCCACGGCAAGCCGCGCGTCGACGACCGCCGGGTGTTGAGCGGGATCATCTTCGTCAACCGCAACGGCCTGCGCTGGCGAGTTGCGCCGGCGGCCTACGGGCCGCACAAGACCCTCTACAATCGCTGGAAGCGATGGAGTGAGGCCGGCGTCTTCGTTCGGATGATGGAGGGTCTGTCCGGCGCTCAGGCCGAACGCCGCACCGTCATGATCGACGCGACCTATCTGAAGGCGCACCGCACGGCTTCGAGCCTCGCGGTAAAAAAGGGGGTCTCGGGCGACTGATCGGACGCACGAAAGGCGGCATGAACACCAAGCTGCACGCCGTGACCGATGCGAACGGAAGGCCCATCAGCCTCTTCATGACAGCGGGTCAGGTCAGCGACTACATCGGCGCTGCCGCTCTCCTGGACAGCCTGCCCCGCGCACAGTGGCTGCTGGGCGATCGAGGCTACGACGCCGACTGGTTCCGGGACGCCTTGCAGGCCAAGGGGATCACGCCGTGCATCCCAGGCCGCAAAACCCGTACCGAACCCATCCGCTACGACAAGCGACGCTATAAGCGGCGAAACCGGATCGAAATCATGTTTGGACGCCTGAAAGACTGGCGCCGCGTCGCCACCCGCTACGATCGCTGTCCGACCGTCTTCCTCTCCGCCATAGCCCTCGCCGCTACCGTCCTGTTCTGGCTATGAGTCCTGAGCCTAGGCCGTGGCTCCGCCGTTCGCAGACGGACTGCAGGTCATGCAACGAATGTCGCGTTAGTGGCCAGTTTTTGACGTTCGCTTGTGGCGCATCTCACACATTCGCGTTCGGAGGCAGTTGCTGGGCCATAGCCAAAATCGGAGAGGTCGGTTCTAGATCGCTGTGACGACGGCATTTGATCACCAAGGCAAAATCTCGACCGACTGCTTTCATCTTCGGGCGGACATCAAAACCGCTGCGGCGACCAAACACGCGGATGGCTTGGTCGAAGTGAGCTTGTCACACAGCGGCAAGCGCAGGCAATCTCACCTCGGCGCATAGGCCGCCTTCGGGGCGATTTCGAAGGTTGATCTCACCCCCCGCCCGTCGAAGGATCGACGCGACAATCGCAAGGCCGAGCCCGGCTCCGCCAGTGTGCCGGTTTCGCGACGTCTCCAGTCGATGAAAAGGCTCGAAGACGCGATTGAGTTCGTCAGGGGCGATGCCGGGTCCGTCGTCAGCGATCGTACAGATCGTGATCCCGTCGCGCGCATGGACAGCGATCCTGGCTCCACCGCCGTAGAGGACGGCGTTGTCGATGAGGTTGGACAGCGCCCGGTCGAGATGTTCGCGGTCCGCGAGAACGAGATGCTCCCCTTCCGCCTCAAGCGAGACCGGCGACCCGGCCAGCCGATGTCGGCGCAGCGCGTCCTCGATCACGTCAACCAGATCGACCGGTTCTGTCACCCAGGGCGCCTCCTCCCCACGGACATAGGTGAGAAGCTGCGCAATCATCCGTTCCATCCGCGCGATGTCGGCGACGGCCTCCGCCTTGGCTGCGCCGGTCAGTCCTTCCACCCGGAGGCGCAATCCGGTCAACGGCGTACGAAGGTCGTGCGCGATCGCGGCCATCATGGCTGTCCGCGTCCGCAGATGGTCCAGCAAGCGCTGGCGCATGGCGTCCATCGCCGACGCCGCGCTCCTCGCTTCAGAGGGGCCTCCGACCCAGGCGGCGCTGTCCAGACGTTCGTCGTCCGCCGCCGCCGCCTCAAGTCGCCGAAACGGAGCCGTAAGTCGCGCGGCGCCCCAAAGCGCCGCGGGCAGGATGACGGCGGCGGCAAGGGCCAGAGCCGCGAGCATGCGAAGGCGGGCGGGCGTGAAGAAGGGCGTCGCCGGCTCGACGATGCGCCAGCTTCCGTTGGGGCTCCGCCAAGCGGCGGCGAACAAGCTGAACCGCGCGCCGGGCTGGACGCCCGGACGGGACAGGGTGAGCATCGGGCGTTTTGACGCTGAACCCTCTGTTTGAACGGTGATTGCGACAGGCGCGGCGGGGCGGCCTGTCGAGGCCAGAGACCGGACCTCCACAGTGTCGCGCGGCGCGGCCAGATCGGCCGCCAAGGCGGATCGTATAAGGCTGTCTCGCCCGGGCTCCGTCACGAACGGCTTGCGTGTCGCGACGGCGCGACGCCAACCTGGTGGGACCTGGTCGGCGCGCAAAGCCTGTGTCGTTTCCTCGATGCTGAGCCGGGGCGGCTCGGGGGTCGGGAACAGTACGGCGACGACAAAGCTGACGCTGAAACACACAGCGATGCCGAGCGCCGCGAATAGGGCGACCTGCAGTCGAAGCGAGCGGCGCATCATCGGCGTCTGACCTCTGCCGCGAATCGATAGCCCAGGCCGCGTTGGGTTTCGATCAGCGGCGGCTGTCCGGATCTTTCGAGCTTTCGCCGCAGACGGCTGACGGCCAGATCCACCGCACGATCGAAATTGTCCGTGAGCGGGCCATGAGTGAGCGTCAGAAGCCGGTCGCGGCTAAGGAGCCTTCCAGGATGTTCGACAAAGGCGAGCAACAAGGAAAGCTCGCCGGTGGTCAGGATTACGGGGCGGCCGGACGGATCGAGCAGACTCCGCGCGTCGCTGTCGAAACGCCACCCCGCGAACAGCCAGAGTTGGCCGGGCAGGACGGCCTCGGACTTCGACGAAGGACGACGCAGGATGGCGCGAATGCGGGCCAGCAGCTCCCTGGGTTCGAACGGTTTGGAGAGATAATCCGCCGCGCCGAGTTCGAGACCGACGATACGGTCGGTCGTTTCGCCCGCGGCGCTCAGCATGAGCACAGGAGCGACATCTCCCAAACGCCGGCAGATCGACAGGCCCGTCTCGCCTGGCATCATGACGTCCAGAATGATGAGGTCGGGCGTTCGGGCCGCGATGGCACCGTCCATTTCGACGGCGCCTTCAACGCCGCGGACGGAAAACTCCGGACCGGCCAGATAATCGAGAAGCGCCCCACGCACGCTCGGATCATCATCGACGATGAGAATGTCGGCGGCACGCGCCGGGCCCTGACTGTCCATCAATCAATCCTCTACGGCCTGTGTATCCGTCGTGTGTCAGCCATCCGGCCAGGGCGACGGGATCGGACACTCTGCGGATACACGATCCGGCAAAGGTGGGGCGTGCCCTTTCTGGAGCTCCCCATGCGTGCCGCCCGTCGTCTGACCCTTCTTGTCGCCGCCTCTCTCGCCGTCCTGATCGCCGCCGAGCCCGCCTTGGCGCAAATCGCGGAGCCGACCACGGATGAAGACTACGGGGCAACGGATTTTGTTGAGGTCGGTCCAAACATCCACCGGTGCAAGCTTGGCGAGGAGGGCCGGATCGAACCGCCATGTCCATCGCTCCAGTCTTTCGTCGTCGCGGGTGGGCCTCAGGCCGTGGCGCCCCATCCAGTCGGCGAGGAACGGCCGACAGGGCTGCTGAGGCTCAAGTCGAAACCTCGCCAGAGCGTCGCCGACGGTTGCGTAGAAGCGCTCGGGGCAGGCTTCCCCCAGGGGACGGAAGCTCGCCAGCCCGCTATCAACAACAACAATCCTGCGGAGCCTGTCTCCCCATCGCGACGCTGCCCGTACGAGAGGATAGGCTCCGAAGGAGTGGCCGACAAAACGGGCGGGCGTCCAGAGTCGAAGAGTCTGGGATGCTCCGCCGCCGTCATGGCTTCCTCGGCGTACAGGTCCAGGTCGTAGCTGGGCCGCCAGTCCGCGAGCAACGCGGCAGCATCACCCGAGCGATGAATGCCGAAATTGTCTCAACTTCGAACTCGGAGAGCTGCTGAAACCGCAGATGTCAGAACAAGAATGCACATCACGACGATGGCCGGCATCAAAGCATTCAAGCCCCAGTGTTTAAATGCCCGCGACCCAAAGGCGGCGCCCGTGAGTAGCGACAGCCAAAGATATAACGGCGCGAGGCCGAGGGTTTTGCCATCCCACACCATGCCAGAGATCCCCTTGCCTAGCGCGACCAAGGCTCCAGTGACGTATGTCAGGCCAACCTTCACGTCGCCGGGACCTACAAAGACAGTGTTCTGTACTCCCATGGCCACGGCTATGGGGAATACAGCGAACCCGCAGAACCCAAGTCTATATGCAGCCCACGCACCTGTTAGAAAAGCTGTCGCAAGGCTCAAGATTGCCGCTGTTTTGTAAGCACGCAACAGACGGCCCAAACTTGCACCACCAACGACGCCCCCGGTGAAACATACTATGAGGGCGCCGGCTGTGATCGTCTTTGAATTTCCTGTTATGATGCCAGATCCAAGCGTCGTCGTATTTCCGCTCATAAAGGAAACGAACAATCCGTCCGTAGAAAGAAAGCCTACCGAATCGCTGAACCCGGCAACTGCGCAAATAAAAATCGCTAATACCTTATTATAACAGGTCTGACAATCCATCAGATTAATATTATCGGCTGCGCACGATTATTAGAGCGACGAAAAAACGGAATGACCGTAAGGTCAGATGCCGAATTGATATGCCGATGAGGCAGATCAGATTTACATAAATGAAACACTACGGATTCTTGTTTACATATTTCCGTGTATTTGCCTGGCGTCGTAGTTGTTGATGATCAGCCAGGTGTCGTAGTACTCTCAGCGTCGCTTGAAGGTCATCGACGGAAACTCCAGCGAACAGCGCATCTCGCTCTATCGTCGCAGCATCGTCTGACTGCGACAGCGCTGCCAACCCTGCCGGCTCTAGGCGGATCAGCTTCGCGCGCTTGTCCCCGACCAAAAACTCACGACGGACAAACCCTTGCCGTTCGAGCGTTGATATTCTCCGCGAGACCTGTGCTTGGGAAAACCCCAAGCGGTTCGCGAGTTCGGCTTGCGTAAGTCCGGACGGGGCGTCGAGCAGATGGAACAGAGGGGCTCGAACTGTGGCTGGATAACCTGAGGGTGCAAATAGCCTCGCGGCGCGGAGCCGCATGAGGTGAGCGACTTCTATGATGAGGACGGCCACGCTTGACCGTGCGGTATCCTGACGGTCACCGCTAGGCAAGGCGTCTCTTGAGCAAGGACTCCACATCGATCCATCACAACGTTGTTTTGCAGACCCTATTTCGGCCGTCGCGGCCTGTCGATATTTACCATAGCAAACTTAGCGCGCTAACGAGTTCGGAGCGAGTCTTTGATCAAGTTTTTGCTTACCGCAGTAAGGAGATCGCAAGTTTATAGATAATCAAGGCGTTTAAAACGGGGCCCCGTGAAGAGGTCCGCAGACATAACAAATTCATTGGCGAAACGCGTACAGCAGGTTGCACGGAAAATTAGTCGTGTGGTCTTGCGCCATGTCGAACGTCGGCTCTGGACCGGAAAAAGGGGCGCGTGGTGTGTCGTTTAAAATAGATATCGGAAACGCCGGAGCTGTCGAAAAACAACTTAAGAGACTGTTGTTCCTCAGCGCCATATCTGCGCCGTCAACGGGCGTCGAGCGAAAACTGCCAGCATTTCGATCGGCGCCTTAATGTCATTCGCCGTTCGCAATCTCGAGAATCTCAGAACCTCAGGGTCAACAGCACGTGTCCTCAATTTGCTTAGCGTGTGGGAGACGTGGGGCGGCAAGGAGAATCACGGCCAGAATGACCCGGAGTGGTCCAGAAAGCCTATGTTCCGCACGCCTATTCTCAATCGAGCGTTGATCATAAAGCATCGCCTGCGTCGCAATGAAGATGAATATTTTTCGACGCGCCGCCACGTCGCAACAAAAATCGTAGTCCCGATCTCTGTAGACGACCTTCGAACGGGGGGGCATTTTCTGTTCGTTGATCAGATTGGATACAAGCAAGCGATGATGGATGCTTTTGGCTTGCCGCAAGACCATCCAGATCTGCACACGCTGCAAGTGATTGACAGCCTTCCATCGCTTGATCCGTTTCTGTTGCGAGAACAACTCAAGCGACATGGCCTGGAGCCAGCCGCTTGCTATTTCTCGATCGCTGAGGGTGACATGGCCCGCATGGCCGAGTTCGTTCAGCGTGAAATCGCACCGCTTATTACGCTTAGTCTCGGATCGAGCGTTGTGGCCATCTCGCATGACGCTGTCCGACAGCTGACCGAAAAAATACTTGGTGGAAAGCCAGGGTCGGAGCTACAATCTTTACGAGAAGCGCTAAGACTTCAGCCGCACGAGTATCAAGAGGGGATATTCTGCTGGAAGGGCTTCTTGTACTATAAGTGGTTGCTGACGTCCTTGCTGAAGGATGTCGGTGATGTCGCGACCGCCGTTCAAATCACGAAGCCTATCGGCCGCGCCGAGGGCAGCGCGAAAGAGTTCTTAAAGCGTGGTCGGGGCGTTCTAACGTCTCGAATTATGAAAACCTGTGACGAGGTCCAGCGAACAATTTCAATCTATGATGGCGCCTATGCTAGCCTGAAGGGCGGTGACCCTGGGCAATTTCGGGAGTTCTTACTGGCGGCCCCGGATATGTTTAGCCGCTTGGGAGAGCAGTTGGGCTCAGTACAACATGTCGTAAGTTTCTGGAAATATCGCTTTGGGAGAGGACAGCCACGCGTTAGCGTTGAGGAACTCATGGACATTTTCATGGATTTTGAAGGTAGTCTTGGAATTGATGTAGACTGATTTTATAGAAATAAGCAAGTGCTTTGAATTGAAGATAAAGTTCATTCGTGTGAGCTAATTTGCGCCGCTAGCGTGATGAGCGCGCGAGAGCTTCTTTGATTAAGCTTTCGACGGAGGCTGGCGCGGTGCAGATCAACGGTTTTGCGACTTATGAGGTATTGATGTGAAATGTCCTGAGATGAGAAACCCTTACCGATAAGCGCCAGAATTTGTTGTTCGCAAGGCGTGAGCTTTTCCAGAAGCGGTAATATATTTGCTTGTTGGTTTGTCTCTTGCTCGGCATGCATGCGCTTTAATGCTACGGTTAAACGATCGACGATATTACTGTTTGGGTCGGCAGGCGTGATGATGTCAATGACGCCCGATTTCATAAGGTTCACTGCGTCGCTTATCGAGATCCAATCGACTTGGACAATAAGGCCGTGCCACGGATGCGCATGTGTAAGGTAGAAATCAATAGCGGCTTTTTCAAGCTCGCCGAAATATTCGCACGAATAAACCGAACAGCATGCGGCGTTTACATCGAGAGAAAGAACTAATTGCTCTACGTTTGCAAAATATTGATGATCTATATCTAGGTCGTAATTAGTGCCAACAATTAAATATTGCGTGTTTAATCGACCAATCGCGTACAGAGTTATTTTTCGTTTAAGGTGATGAGTTTTGTTGTGCATTATTGCTCACATCGGAGCTAGTTGATGGGCCACACTCTGATTGCAGGTGGCGGTCTGCTGATCTGAGCGTTACTAGGGCAAGAGGACTGATTGGAAGAGGCGAATAATGTGTGCGCCTCGCCGATTTAGAAATAGTTGCGTGGTGCTTGATAGGTTAATCAATCGACCGCCGATAAGCAGGCAGTCGATTGGCCTTTTCGGGGATTATTAACCCGATACTATCGGCAGATCGCGGATTAGATCATCGGCCAGGATTAATGGAAATCGTTCAAATCAGCCTGACGCCGCTCAACCAGCTCCGACGGAGCTGGGGTCTAGGTAGATCGAGCGTTTGACGTTGGAAAAGACGCGCTGGACCATGGGCTCGAAAACGGTCAAAGGCAGGGTGTCATAGTGAGGGTCGAAAGCGGCCTGATCATAGAGCGCGCAGAATTCAGCCGTCATTTCAAAGTTGGGATGTCCGCGGAAAGCCTCGCGCATGTTGCGGTCCAATCCAAGGTGCTCAAAGAAATAGTATCCTTGAAAGATGCCGTGGTTCGTCACCATCCAGTGCAAGTCCTCGCTTACGTAAGGCTTCAGGATCGCGGCAGCGAGATCCGGGTGGTTGGCCGAGGCTAAGGTATCGCCGATATCGTGCAGCAATGCGCACACCACGTAATCTTCGTCACGCCCGTCGCCGTAAGCCCGCGTTGCGGTCTGCAGACTGTGCTGGAACCGATCAATCGGAAAACCGCCGTGGTCGCCTTCGAGCAGGCGGAGGTGGGAGAGGACGCGGTTGGCCAGATCGTCTTGATAAGGGCCATGCGCAGCGGCGATGATTTGCCAGTCTTCCAACTTGGCGTTTTCCATCGCGTTAAAGGTGGCGCGGAGTTCGTCATGCATTATCGGCTCCTTCACTGGGCGCAGACGTGGATAGCGAGGCGGTCGAAAAGCGCGTCCAACCTTTGGCTTTGAAAGCTGTCTTCTGGACCCAAGGCGACGATGCGCGTGCGCCGCCCCACCGTGGGCGGCGCCAAGTCTAGGTCGATACGTCTGCCGACCACCTGGATCAGCCAAGTTGCGCCGTCCGTTCCCTGCACCATTCCCTTGATGCGCAGCGCGCCGGCATCAATCGAGCGGAGGGCTTCGACAAGGTCGGAGATGGAGTAGGCGGCATCGCTATCGCGGCTCCAGCCTGCGTAACGGGCGTGCGGTTGGGCGGTGTTGGTCGCCTGCTGCCTGGTGGGGCGCCTCTTGGACGTCAGCACCCAGTCAGTCGCCACGTCGGCATGATTTGCGGATACAATCTCTGCCGACGGGGCCAGGCCTGACGCCCAGGCCGTGAGGAGGTTGAGGGCCGGCGACAATTCAGCTTTGTTGATCACTAGCCGATCGGCGACGGCGATCTGGTTGAGCATGTCGCGGCCAACGTAGGGGTCGGCCGCTTGCCTCAACGCCTGAACCGCATCGAGCACCACCACGATTCCCGTCGTCGCCAACTCGCGTTCCGCCCTGGCGAAGTCGGCGAGACGATTCGGATCTGCTACCCCGGACGCTTCAATGATAAGGTGATCCACCTGAGACCGACGGCGCAAGATCGCATCGAACGCGCCCGCCAAGTCGCCCCCGATGGAGCAGCAGGCGCAGCCGTTGGCCAGGGTCAGAACCCCGTCCGCCTCGCCCACGATTAGGTCCGCATCGATAGGAATAGCCCCGAAATCATTGATTAAAACCGTCAACCGCCGTCCTCCAGCCTGGCGCAACAGGTGATTGACCAAGGTCGTCTTCCCCGCGCCCAGAAAGCCGCCGATCACGGTCGTCGGCAACGGAGCGGTCACTGGGCGCCTCGAGCGGTCGATAGGCCGCCCAGCAAAGTGTCGATCGCAACGATTTCCCGGATATTTTCGCCCGGGACTTCGAACGGGTCATCATTCAGCGCGACCATGTCGGCGCGCTTGCCGGGTGTCAGCGAGCCGATTTCATGATCCAGCTTCAAACTGCGCGCGGCGCCGACGGTCACGGCGTGAAGCGCTTCCGCGATCGTCAAAGCCTGCTCGCCGCCCAGAACCCGCCCGGTCTCGGTTCGCCGGTTCACGGCGCACCACGCCGTAACCAGGGGCGCAAGCGACGTGACCGGCGCATCGGAATGCAGCGACAGCGGCACGCCGGCGTCGAGGGCGGCGCGGCCGTCGTTCAGTCGGGCGGCGCGCTCCGGGCCGATCGTCAGGTCATGATGTTGATCGCCGAAATAATAGAGGTGGTTGGCGAAGAGATTGGCCGAAACGCCTAATCTGGCCATGCGTTCGAACTGCGCGCGGTCGGCCATTTGCGCGTGCTGGACGACATGGCGGTGGTCCCGTTGGAGATGTCCCGCAACGGCATTTTCGAAGGCGTCCAGTGCGACGTCGATGGCCAGATCGCCATTGGCATGGACGTGAATCTGAAGACCGGCGGCGTGAAGCGCGCCAACGGTCTCGGTTAACTGCTGGGGCGCGATGTTCCAGATGCCGTGATCTTCGCCCCGGTGATATCCCGGAGAACGAAGCTTGGCGGTATAGCCTTGGATCGAGCCGTCGATCATCAGCTTGACGCCGCAGAAGCGCAGCTTGTCGTGGGCGAACGACGACAGGCGCTCGACCTTGTCTATGATGTCGGCGGCCGGGCTGAACATACCCATCGTCACGACGGCGAGGCGTATGGGATAGTCCGCGGCCGATGTCGTCGCGGCTGTTTCGCGCGCGTCGTCCTGGTCGATCATTCGCCCCATGTCGGCGATGGTGGTGACGCCGGCCCGGCGTGCCAGGTTGGCGAAACGGCGAAGCGCATCCTCTCCGCGTCCGATGTCAGCGAGATCGACGCCCAGGCGGCGCAGGACGGGCATCATGGCCGCGAACTCCCGCAGTTCGCCCGTCGGCTCACCTCGGGCGTCCAGAACCACGCCTGTAACGCGCGTGGTCGCGTCATAACCGGCCAGCGCGAGGGCGGCCGAATTTACGGTGATCAGATGGCCGTTGGAGTGATGCAGCACGACTGGCCGGGTCGTCGAGACGGCATCAAGCATCCAGCGATCCGCGGTCGGTCCCTGGACAAAGAGCGGATCAAAGCCCCAACCGATCAGCGGCGCGCCGGGAGCAAGCGAGGCCGCGGCGTCTCTTAGCCGCGCCAGAACCGCATCCATACTGCGTGTCGCGGGCCACAGGCGGCCCTGGTCGTCCATCCGCTCGGCGGGCCCTACATAGGGATAGCGCCAGATCGGACCGGCCATGACATGGGCGTGCGCCTCGACAAAGCCGGGCATGAGCACGTGGTCGGCGTAGCGATCATCGTGCACGCCATCCCAGGTCCGTGCGTGGTCGGCATCGCCCACAGCGACGACATGACCGTCTCTGACGGCGATGTGCGTGGCGGCGGGGTGCGCCGGGTCCATCGTCCGTATGCGGCGTGCGCGAAAGATCGTCAGCGGCGCCATTCGGCCTCCAGTCAAGCGACAGCCAACCATCTTGGCCAGGATCGGCGCTTGGTCCAGCCCGATGCAAACCGGGGCGCCAGAACCGGCGCACGTTGCCAGTCCGCAAGCTTTGCCTAAGCTCGTCATCACGCGGCGACACGACCGCATGGAAACAGCGGGAGGGGGCGAGATGTCCGCCGGTAAAACAGGATTTTCGGGCTGGTCCGTCGTCGCCGGCGTTCTGGTCGCCTTGACGTTGTGCGGCACCAGTCTGGCGGCATCGACGTTTGGGGTGCTGACTGCGCGTTGGTCGGCGGCGTTCGGCTGGCGCCAGGCAGACCTGTCGGGCGCGCTTTCGGCGTTTCTGGTTTGCGCGCTGCTAGCCGTGCCCTTCGCAGGGCGTGCAGTGGACTGTTTCGGATCGCGGCGCGTGGCGGCAGTCGGTATCGTTGCCTTCGCCGCCCTGATCGCATCCGGCGCCTTGATCCAGAACTCCGTCGCCCAGGTCTATGTGTTCTACGGCGCCATGGGGCTGGTCGGGGCCTTCACCAATCCGATCATCTATCTGCGGACGCTGTCGTTGTGGTTTGATCGCCGCAGGGGGCTGGCCCTGGGCATCGCCGTGTCGGGGCAGGGGATCGGCGCCGCCGTCCTGCCCTGGTTGACGCAGCGTCTCATCCAGACACTGGACTGGCGACTGACGCTGCTGGTGCTGGCCGGCGTGCTTGTGGTCGTCATCCTGCCAACCGTCATTCTGCTGGTGCGCGACGATCCGGCCCAGGTCGGTCAGTTCGCGGACGGCGATCCTGCACCGGATACGGCGGGGACGGCGCATCGCTCGACGCTGGGGCTGACCATGGACGAGGCGCTTCGGAACCGCGCCTTCTGGCTGATACTGGCGATCTTCGCCCTGGTGGGTTTCACCAACTATGCGGTGCTGGGCAACATGATCCATCTGCTGACCAAGGCCTCGTCGCTGACCCTTGCGCAGGCCGCGATGATCCAGTCGATCTCGGGACTGTCGCTGCTGGCGGCGCGCGTTATCTTCGGCATGCTGATGGACCGCTATCACGCCCCTTACGTCGGAGCAGCAGGCGTTCTGATGGCGGTTGCGGGGTCTTGGCTGCTGCTGGCTTTGCCTGGAATGGGACTGGTCGCGGTTCTCGCAGCTGTGCTTCTGGGTGCAGCGGCAGGGGCGGAGACGGACCTTCTGACCTTTCTGGTGGGCCGCTATTTTGGTCCGCGCGCCCTGTCGCAAATCTACAGCTGGCATAACGTGGCATTCCTGCTGGGCGCAGCCTTGGGCCCGCCGGTGTTCGCCCTTGCGCTGGCCGGGGCAGGCGGAGCACTGATCCCGATCATCGGACTGATGGTCGTCAATGGGGTCGCGGCAGGCCTTCTGGTCGTGCTGGGTCCCTATCCGACGTGGAGCCGGGCCGCTCACTGAGGCTGGCGCCACCATCCGCGCAGGGCTGGACCAATACGCAAAGCAAGTCGTGCGGCGAACATCGTCATCGGCAGAGTTGGCGCTCGACAGCCAGCCGCCTTTCCTGGGGAGGAAACATCTTGAACTATCGCCACAGCCTCGCTCTGTCCGCGTCGGTCGCCGCACTGGTACTCTCAGCCGGCGTCGCGCAGGCGCAGGAGAAGACGCAGGACACCGCAGCCGCGCCTCAGCCCGCGACCAATCTGGAAGAGATCGTCGTCACCGCGCAGAAGCGGGCCGAGAACCTTCAGGACGTGCCGGTGTCGATCCAGACCCTGTCCGCCCAGAGCCTGGAGCAGATCGGCGCCGTACGCCTTCAGGACATCGAACGCGCTGTTCCGTCCGTCAGCTTCGGTGACGGCAGCGAGCAGGGACGTTACGGCATTCGCGGCATCGTCGATTACTCGCGCAACGCGGGTTATGACGCCCGCGTCGGCGTCTATGTGGACGGTGTGTTCCTAGGGCGATCCTGGATGAACAACCAGACGCTGCTTGGCGCCCAGCAGGTCGATGTCCTGCGCGGTCCGCAAGGCACCCTGTTCGGCAAGAACACCAATGCGGGGGTGATCGCGATCACCACCAAGCGCCCCTCCGCGACGCCCGACGCCGAACTGGTGGCCGAGGCGGGAAACTTCGGTCACTACCGGCTGGCCGGACGGGCCAATATGCCGCTGAACGACGCTTGGTCGCTTCAGGCCTCGGTCGCCAAGGTCAAGAGCGACGGCTATTATGAGAATACGCTGCTAGGCCACCGAAACATGGGCGTGGATTCGCTGGCGGGTCGGCTGCAACTGCGGTTCCATCCCAATGACGACACCGACGTTAACCTGAGCATCGACGGGATCCGGGATCGCAACTCGACCCTTCACTACACCGGCCGCCCCGCCGCCGGAGCCGATCCCTATCAGTTCCGCTCCTACGCCGACGATCGTGCGGATCGAGATACGGGTGGCGCCTCTCTGACGGTGGATCAGAAACTGGGCGACCTTATGCTGACGTCGATCACAGCCTATCGGTCGGGCGAGCAGGTTCTTTATTTCAACAATGAAACGGGGGCCGCCAACTTTCTGACCGTCGATCTGTCGCAGAAGTCGCGTCAGTTTTCGCAAGAACTGCGCCTAGCCTCGTCGAAGATCGGGGCCTTCGATTGGGTCGCGGGCCTCTATTACTTCGATCAGAACAACGAGGATCGCGGCGTTCAGTTGGCCGGCCCGGCGTTCGCCGCTCTGCCCGCGCCGTTCCCGGCCTATGCCAATCGTCAGGTGCCCTATGGCGGCAAGGTTCACACCCAGTCGTTGGGCGCGTTCGCCAATGCCAACTACCGTCCGACCGAGGCGTTGGAGATCGGTCTGGGCCTGCGTTACACGCGCGAGCGCAAGAGGCTGAGCGACTATTTCGTCTCCGATCCGCTGGGGATCATCAACGGCCAGATTCCCGACTATGACGACTCGTTCTCCGACGGTTTCCTGACACCCAAGGCCAACATCAACTATCATCTGACCGACCGGACAATGCTGTTCGCCTCGTTCGCGCGTGGCTTCAAGAGCGGCGGCTGGAATGTGGAGGCCATGAGCCAGGCGCAGTTCAACGCCGGCATCCGCATCGGATCGGAGACCGTCACCAGCTATGAGGCCGGTCTGAAGAGCGACTTCCTAGATCGTCGCGTACGGGTCAACGCCACAGTCTTCCTGCAGCAATTCAAGGATTTCCAGGTCTTCAGCTTCGCCTCGCGCACCATCAACAACACGACGGTTCTGGTTTCCAGCCTGAGCAATGCGGGCGAGGTGGAATCACGTGGTCTGGAGCTTGATCTGACGGCCGTGCCGATCCGGGGCCTGACCCTCAGCGGCAACTACATCTACAACGACAGCGAATACACACGCTTCCCCGGCGGCGGGGGCTTGGTCGCCGGCGTGCCTCTGGACGCGGATGGAGTGCAGACGCCCTATGCGCCGCGCAACAAAGCCTATCTGGCCGCCGATTGGCGTGGGCCGTTGACGTCCTGGGCCAACTTGTTCGCCCATGCCGGTTATGCCGTTCAGTCCAGCCAGAACTTCGATCCCAAGGTCATCCATCCGACCTTCGGCCCCGCCTATTACATCCCCGGTTACGAGCTGTTCGACGCGCGCATCGGGCTGGAGGCGCAAGACGGACGGTGGGAGGTTTCTATATGGGGGCAGAACCTGGCCGACAACGAACACGTCAAGTTCGCGAACCGGACAGCCGTCATCGGGGTGAACGCCGTCCTTTACGACGCACCGCGAACGTATGGAGCGACGGTCCGCCTGCGTTTCTGAACCATGGTTATCAGTTCACGCCCGACATGCTACGCCAAGCGTCACAGATGGAGTGACATGCAGGCGTGGCGACTTCGAACCTGACGCCGCCGGTGTCCTGGACACGGCAGACGTTTCTACAAGAGGCCGGATCGCTTCAGTCCGGCCTCCGGCAGGCGATCATCGACGCCATCGCGCGGGGCGGTCTGGCGCCTGGACAGCGAATGCCCTCGTCGAGGGCGCTCGCGGTCGAGCTCGGGATCGCGCGCAATACCGTCATCGCCGTTTACGAAGAGCTGAGTACGCGTGGGATCCTGAACGCGACGGCCCGGCGCGGCTGTTTCGTCGCTGACACGCCTGCTCTTCCTCAATCCGCGACTGGCGGCTCGACAAAGGCCGCAGGTGCGTCGGGGGATGCCGAAGGCGTGGACTGGCGCACCCGGATGACCAGCCGGATCGCTGATTGGCGGCATATCTCAAAGCCCAAGGACTGGCGCAGATATCCCTATCCCTTCCTGTACGGTCAGGTGGACCAGATGCTGTTTCCTTTGCCGGCGTGGAGGCTGGCGTCCAGAATCGCCCTTGGGCGCGCGGCTGTGGATTGGTGGTCGGCCGACAATGTGATCGAGGACGATCCCCTTCTGATCGATCAAATCCGTCGCATCATCCTGCCCCGGCGCGGCGTGCTGGCGCGCCCGGACGAGATTTTGATCACCCTGGGCGCACAGGAGGGACTCTATCTGCTGTCGCGGCTCCTGGTGCGTCCCGGCGACGTCGTCGGCGTCGAGAACCCTGGCTATACGGACGCCCGCCACATCTTTTCGCTGGGCCCGTGCGAGATCCGCGACCTGCCGCTGGACGATCAGGGGGTGGTGGTCGATGAGACGCTGGACGGCGTGAATGTCGCCGTGGTCACACCCGGTCGGCAATGTCCCACAGGCGTATCCATGGGCCTGGATCGTCGCCGTGCGCTTCTCGACTGGGCGACGCGTCAGGATGCGCTGGTGATCGAAGACGACTATGAGGGCGAACTGGCGGTCGACGCCGCCGCCCCGCCGCTGAAAAGCGGCGATGAAAGCGGTCGCGTCATCTATCTGGGCACCTTCTCCAAGGTGCTCGCGCCCGGCGTGCGGCTTGGCTATATGGTTGGGCCGTCAGAACTGATCGCGGAAGCACGCGCCCTGCGCCGGCTGGTGCATCGCACCCCGCCGCTGAACAACCAGCGGCTGGCCGCCATCTTCATGGTCGAGGGGCATTACAACGGTCTGGTCCGGCGACTTCGTACCGAGACCGATCGGCGCTGGACGACGGCACGCGCCGCCCTGACCCGCGACCTGCCCGAAGTTGAGATGACGGGCGGCAAGGGATCGTCGCTCTGGCTGACCTTTCCGCCTGGCCTTGAGGAAGAGCTTCTGGTGCGAAAGGCTGCGGCGCGGGGTGTTCTGCTGGAAAGCGGGCGGCCCTTCTTCTCGGGCCAGCCTGAACGCCTTCACATGAGGATGGGGCTGTCGACCATCGACGCGTCGAGGATCGACGCCGGCGTCGGTCGCCTGGCGGAGGCCGTGCGATCCCTCATGCCCTGAAGCCAGGATCTATACGATCCAGCCTTCGCAGCAAGGCGGGCCAGGCCAGGTGATTGGCGGCCATATCCAGTCCCTTCGAGCCTTGTTCGGCCGCCTTGTCGATTACCGCCTGCGACGGCAGCATCAGACCCGCCGACCCGCCGGTTCCCGCCATGACCTGCGCCTCGCAAGCCCGTTCGAGGAAGTAGAGCCTCAGAAACGCCTCTGCGACGGTGCGCCCCATCGCCAATGTGCCGTGGTTGCGCAGGATCATGGTCGAGCGGTCGCCGAGATCCGAAACCAGCCGCGCTCGCTCTTCCAGATCCGTCGCGACCCCTTCATAGGCGTGATAGGCGATGTCGTCGCGCACCAGCATGGCCGTCTGGGTCAGGGGTTCCAGACCTGCCGCCATGGCCGATACGGCTTGGCCTTGGGGAGTATGCAGATGCATGACCGCCTGTGCGTCCTCGCGCGCCATATGAATGGCCGAGTGGATGACGAAACCTGCAGGATGGGTCGGAGCCGAACCGGGATCGAGCGAGCGGCCTCCCACGTCGATCTTCACCAGGGACGAGGCGGTGACCTCCTCGAACATCAGGTTCTGCGGATTGATCAGGAAGGCGTGATCGGGCCCTGGGATACGCACCGACAGATGGGTGAAAATCAGGTCGTCCCAGCCGTACAGCGCGACCAGACGATAGGCCGCAGCCAGATCGATCCTGAGCGCGCGTTCGATGTCGTCCATGTCTTTATCTCCCGCTCGCGCCGGTCCATCCGGCGGTCTGGTTCCACCTTGCGCCAATCGAGGGAGCCACACTGTCGCGCGCTTTACACTTCGCCGCGCGCTTGCCTTGATCGCGGCGTGAAGACGTCAGACACCCTGCTCGACGGCGATCCGTGGTTCGCCGATCTGACCGCCGTGCAACGCGCCGCCGTGTTGCGCGAGGCGACCCCGATGACGGCCCGCGCCGGCCGTCGGATCTATCGCTGCGGCGATGCCGGCGACGGCCTTTACGCCGTTCTCGAAGGCACGGTGCGTCTGGCCGTTCAGCCGAAGATCGGTCGGGAAATCACCAATCTAGTGCTGGGGCGAGGCGATTGGTTCGGTGAGTTATCACTGCTGGACGGTCAGCCCCGACCCCATGACGCGGTCGCCGAAGCGGACTGTCGCCTGTTGTTCGTGTCGCAAGGGCGGTGGATGCGTTTGACCGGCGAGGACGGTCATCTGTGGCCCGCGCTGGCGCGACTGACGGCCCGGCGGCACCGCCAGGCCTTGACCCATCTCGGCCGGCTTCTGGCGCAATCTCCGTTTGCACGCCTGGCCGGCGTGCTGCTCGAACTCGCCACATCGGACGGGGCGGTGCGGTTGAGCCAGGACGCACTTGCGACCCTAGTCGGCGTGACCCGCCAGACCCTGAACCCGCTGTTGCGGCGGATGGAGGAAGGCCGACTGATCCAGCGCAGTTACGGCTGCGTGTCGGTGCGAGACAGAGAAGGGCTGATGCAGCTTTCTAAGGACAGATCATGAGCAACGACGACCTGTTTTCCGGCACCGCGATTTCGGACGAAACCCGCATCGTCAACGACGCCATCGTCAAGGCGGCCAGTCAATTGCCGGACTGGTGGGACGTCGGCGCTTCGGCGTTTCGAACCTTGCGCGCCGCAGGCGGTGCGCCGTTTCCGCCCCTGGTCCGATCGGCGCGTGCGCGCACCCTGACCATTCCCGGACCCGCAGGTCCACTGGCGCTTCGGATCATTCCAACAGAAAATTCGCATGGGCTGTTTCTGCACGTCCACGGCGGCGGTTGGGTGCTGGGCGCGGTGGATCAGCAGGATTCATTGCTTGAGCGCCTGGCCGACGCCACCGGGCTGACCGTCGTCAGCGTCGATTATCGGCTGGCTCCTGAATATCCGTTCCCCGCCGGCCCGGACGACTGCGAGGCTGCGGCCGTCTGGCTGGCCAACAACGGCGAGGCGGCGCTTAGCGGGCCTCTAAAGGCCATCGGTGGAGAATCCGCCGGTGCGCATCTGGCCGCGCTGACCATCATTCGTCTGAGGGACACCCATGGGTTGACGCCCTTCCGTTGCGCAAACCTGGGGTTCGGCTGTTACGACCTGCGTCTTACGCCCAGCGCCCGCGTCTTCGGCGATGAGCGCCTCGTTCTCCGAACACGCGACATGCAGGCGTTCATCGACGCCTTTGCGCCGGCGCCGCGCGATCGGGCCGCGCCGGAGCTGTCGCCGCTGTTCGCCGACCTTTCCGGCCTATGCCCTGCGTTGTTCAGCGTCGGGACGCGCGACGCCTTGCTGGACGACACGCTCTTCATGCACGCGCGTTGGCGGGCGGCCGGCAACCGTGCTGAGCTTTCGATCGCACCGGGCGGCGCGCACGGGTTCGTGGCTTTCCCGGGGGAACTGGCCACGTCGGCGCTGGAACGAATGTTCGCCTTCCTTGCCGAAGCCTCCAGGGATTGATCGATTGACAGGGGGAGTGGACGACCCTCGCGCCAAAGCGGCATCGCGGGGGCTCTGGGCGCTTGCGGTCCTTGTGTTCAGCGTTTGCGTGCTGGGCCTGGCGCCGATCCTCGTGCGGCTGACGGAAACGGGACCGGCGGCGGCGGGGTTCTGGCGTTTCGCCTTCGCCTTGCCCTTGTTGTCGATCCTGTGCCTGCGCGGGGGTGGAGACGGCATGGGCGTTCCTGATCGATGGATGGCGCTCGCCGGCGTCTTCCTGGCGCTCGATCTCGCCTTTTGGCATTACGGCATCGCCATGACGTCGGTCGTCAACGCCACCGTGCTGTGCAACCTGACGCCCGTCGTCGTCACGCTCTTTACGTGGGTCGTTCTCAAGGATCGGCCGCCAAAACTCTTCCTTCTTGCGCTGGCTCTCGCTCTCGGCGGAGCATTCGGCATGGCGGCCGGGTCGGACCCCGCCCAGGCTTCCCAGCCTGTGCTGGGCGACCTTTTCAGTCTGTCTGTCGCGGTCTGGTACGCTGGTTATTTTCTTGCGGTGAAGGCAGCTCGGCGCGTGGCCGGGGCCCTGCGGATCACGCTATGGGCCAGCATGATCGGCGCGCCTCTTATGCTGCTCGCCGCGCTGCTGATGCGCGAACCCCTGCTGCCTGAGACTACAAAAGGTTGGGCCGCCTGCGGGGGGCTTGGGTTCGTCCATGTCGTTGGGCAGGGCGGAGTCGCGTGGGCGCTGGGACGTCTACCGACATCGACCATAGCCGTCACCGTATTGATCCAGCCTATTGTCGCGGGCGCCTTGGGCTGGTTCGTGTTTGGCGAGTCGTTGACGGCGCTTCAGGCCGTCGGCGCCCTTACCGTGCTGATCGGTGTCTGTCTGGCGCAAAAATCTAACCTGCGCGCTCCAGGAGTCGCCCTGGGATCAAGCTGACGCCAGGGCGGAAAGGGGGCCTTCAGATCGCGCCATCGCCCTAGGTCCAGACGGGCTGAGCAGCGAGCGGCAGGTCTTCATTTTAACACGATGATTGTTAACGCAGCCTAGGCTCAGGACCCATTGATGTGACGCGCTCGCTCTGATTCAGGCTCTGCAAGGAGACTGGATATGAGCGACCTTTATTGGCTGGCCGACGAGCAGATGGCGCGGCTGGAGCCCCATTTCGCCAAGAGCCGCGGCACGCCTAGGGTTGATGATCGTCGGGTGTCGAGCGGGATTATCTTCGTGAACCGCAACGGGCTGCGCTGGCGCGACGCCGCTGGTCTATGGGCCTCATAAGACCCTGTACAATCGCTTGAAGCGGTGGCGCGAGGCCGGCATCTTCATCTGGATGATGGAGGGGCTGTCCGGCGCCCAGGCCGAACGACGCACCCTCATGATCGAGGCGACCTATCTGAAGGCGCACCGCACGGCGTCGAGCCTCACGGTAAAAAGGGGGTCTTGGGCGGCTCATAGGACGTACCAAGGGCGGCATGAACACCAAGCTGCACGCCGTGACCGATGCGAACGGACGACCGATCAGCCTGTTCATGACGGCGGGCCAGATCAGCGACTACACCGGGGCGGCGGTCTTGCTGGACAGCCTGCCCAGGGTGCAGTGGCTGCTGGGCGACCGGGGCTATGACGCGGACTGGGTCAGGGACGCCCTTGAGGCCAAGGGCATCACACCTTGTATCCCCGGTCGGAAGTCCCGGACCGTGCCTGTCCGTTACGACAAGCGTCGGTACAAAAGCCGCAACCGGATAGAGATCATGTTCGGCAGGCTCAAAGACTGGCGTCGCGTCGCCACCCGCTACGATCGATGCCCGACCGTCTTCCTCTCCGCCATCGCCCTCGCCGCTACCGTGCTGTTCTGGCTGTGAGTCCTGAGCCTAGAACTATCGCCAATGCCGGCTACGCCAAGTTGATGAAGAGGAGGGATCGTCTTTTTCCCGACAGAAGGCTCGCAAGGCTGAAGCGAGACTTGGGGGTGCGACGCCGGGAGACGATCTCGAACGCGGAGTTAAAGTCCCAATACGACCCAGGCAGAGAGCCGATGTGTAGCAAGCTGGGCCGTTCGGCCGGGCAGTCGTTAACAATGATCTGGATGCGCGACGTGATCCTGCATAGTCAGCGCAGTTTTCACGGACGTCACGGTTAACTCTCTAACCCCCTGCCAAGCGGGGCCATTCTTGCACTCCAACTTGCGTCCGTCACCTCCGACGGTCGGCTCTTGGGGCTTTTTTTATGACCAGTAAAATCCATTCGGTCGGTATGGCGATCGCGGTCGTCGTGGTCACCGTGGCGTCGGGCGTGTCCGCCCAGTCCACTGTGGCGTCCAACCAGAAGAACACGGCCAATGTCCGGGCCCAGTTGAACGCCGTCGTCAATGACGTGAACGGCAACGTGTCCCAGACCGCCGCAGCGATCAGCAACTCGGCGACGCTGAGCGGCGGCGGGCCGGTCACGGTTCGCAACGTCCAGGACAGCTGGGGCTCGACCAGCGCGACCCTGTCCAGCACGGTCGGAAACGTGAACGGCGATGTCGCCGCCACGGCCGCCGCCCTGGGCAACTCCGCGACCGTCACCCTGGACGGCAATGTCGTGTCCAAGGTCACGAACGCCCAGTACACCCATCGCGGTCAGTTCGTGGCCACCACGGACCTGAAGGCGGCGAACATCGACGGCGCCGTCACCGGCACGGCGGCCTCCATCGCCAACTCGTTCACCGCAACGGGCGAGGGCGCGCTGAACGTGTCGAACGCCCAGTATTTCAACGGCGACTCGCGCGCCGTCATGAACGCTGCGGTGCGCGACGTGTCGGACAAGGTCAACCTGACCTCTGCCGCCCTGGCCAACTCGGCGACCATCGACCTGCAGCACGCGGGCAAGGGTATGGTCTCCAACACCCAGATGTCGGGCTATGACCCCACGGCGACGCTGAACGCCATGGTGTCGAACGTGGACGACGCCGTGTCCACGACGGCGGCGGCCATTTCCAACTCGCTGACCGTCAACACCGGCGCCAACACCATGCTGGCGGCGACCTCGGTGCAGAACAACACGGCGCTGACGCAGGC
Organism: Brevundimonas sp. ASV9; assembly: GCF_016429195.1. GTDB lineage: Bacteria > Pseudomonadota > Alphaproteobacteria > Caulobacterales > Caulobacteraceae > Brevundimonas. Next base: position 12,595 of record NZ_JAELUF010000027.1, on the reverse strand, counting down.
CATGGCCACCGTGTCGATCCGCAACGTCGATTCCGCATCGCTGACGGCGGCGGCCATCGGCAACTCGGCCACGATCAGCCGCGTGACGAACGGTCTGTGATCTGGACGGCGCGGGACGTGACGACGTCCCGCGCCATTCTCGGCCCAACGGAAAAAGCCCGCCGCGATCGTCGCAGCGGGCTTTTTCATGGGGGAGAGGCGACGAAGGCGCCGATCAGCCGCCGGTGGCGGTTCCGCGAACCGCGGACGCCGGGGCGGCGCGCCAGTTGGACGGGTCCAGCACCCAGCGCGCGGGCGGGCCGACCGGGGCGCGCGGCGGGGAGGGCGACGCTTGAACCGCCTGAACCGCATGAGCCGGGGGCGCCGGTTGCGGGGCTGCGACCGGCTGGGCCGACTGAAAAAGGGCGGCGGCCGTGCGGCGGGCCAGCAGGCTTTCGCCATGCGGCGCGATTTCGGCGTCCGGCAGGCAGCGGTCGCGCGGTACGGCGTAGAGATCGGCGACGAAGTCGTAGAGGCCGCGTTCGAGGGCGGTGCGGACCGCGAACTGGATTGGCTCCATGCCGGCGGTCCCGGCCGACAGGTCGAAGATGTTGCCGTTCAGGAAGTCGAACACCCCGACGCGGATTTCGCGCCCGACCAGTTGTTTCTGATACGAGGCCGTCGCGACAACCTCCTGCGACTGGGTGTCCACCAGGCGCAGGTCGATGGCGATGTTCATGACATAGCCGCTGTTGGTCAGGCTGCCCTTGACGCCGCTGGCCTCCAGACCGCCGGCCGCGACATCGGCGCCCGAAGAACGAAGGTTGTAGTTCAACTCGGTCACGCCGCCGACGACATAGTAGCGCGAGCCGGCGATTTGGCCGGCGTAGATGGCGCGGAAATTCTCGGGGCTCTGGCCGGCGGCCTGGGGCGTGTCGGACAGAAGGTGGGCCTGGGCGTATTGACGCTCGACCTCCGACACGCCGCGATCCTGACGCTCCACTGTCGGCACCCCGGCCTTGGTCAGGGCGGTGACGGCGAACAGGGAAGCGCCCTGGCTGATCTTTCGCCCCGTCTCCAGGTCGTTGCGGCCGGTCAGGTCGGCGATGTCGCCCACCGCCAGGCGCGGCGCGGCGCGGCCGGCCGTCTGGGCCGCCGCCGACAGGCACCGCAGAGGCCCGGAATAGGCGGTGTCGTTGCCGGTCGCCGGGGCGCCGCCGATGGGCTTTGCGTAAAGCCCGGTCTCGGGATCGAAATGGGTGGAGGCGCACCCGGCCAGACCGACGGCGGCGATCAGGGACGCCTGCAGGACCTGGCGTAATCTCACGATGCGGCTCCGGCCGTCATGGCGTAGGTCTGGACGGCGTCGGGTTCGTCGGCCGGCAGGCAGCTGGCCTGACCGCCCGGCGACTGAATCCCGGCCAGCAGTTCGAAGACGCCGCGTTCGACTACGGTGCGAACCGCCGCCTGGATCGGCTCCATCGCGCCGTTTCCGGCCGTGCCCACGCCGCCGACCGATCCCAGCGCGCCGGTCAGGCCAAGACTGCGATCCACGCCGATCACCTGTTTCTGAAAACTGACGCTGTTCACGACTTCCTGCGAGCGCGTATCGACCAGCCGAAGGTCCACCGCCACGTTCATCACATACTGCGACGCTTGCGCCAAGCCGCGCAGGCCAGTCGCCTTGGCGGCCCCGGCCTGCGCGCTCATGCCCGACGAGGCGATATTGTAGTTCAGTTCGGTGATCCCGCCGACCAGATAGTAGCGCGAACCCGCGATCTGGCCGGCGTAGATGGGGCGGAAATTCTCGGGGTCCTGCCCGGCGCGCTCCGGCGCGTCGGACAGCAGATGCTGGCGGGCGTAGTTCAGTTCGATCTCGGCGACGGTGTTGTCCAGCCGCTCCATCACCGGCGCGCCGGCGCGACCCAGGGCGGTGATGGCGAACAGGGCCGCGCCCTGGGAGGCGCGCGCGCCGGTCTGCAGATCGACGCGGCCGGTCATGTCGGAAATCCGGCCCACGGCGATCCGGGGCGCGGCGCCGCCGACCCAGGCGCCGCGACGCGCCAGACAGGTCAGGGCCGCCGAATAGGGGGAGGGGTTGGCGGTCGCCGGCGCGCTGCGGATCGGCTCGACATTGGCCCGCATCTGCGCCGAAGCGCCGCTGGCGAGCGAGGCCAGCGCCAGGCCCAGGATGACGGCGCGCCTCACGATCCCGGCTTCCGGGAGTTGGCGGTGATGTCGCCGTTGTTGGTCTGGCTGCTGTTCAGCACGACCGTGTTGCCGTGACCGATGATGGAGACATTGACCAGATTGCCGACGGCGGTGGAGGTGTTGCTGTCGTTCAGGGCCGCCGCGCCGCTGTCGAAATAGGCGGCGCCCGACAGGGTGTCGGAGCCGGCGCTGGAATAGTTGACTGGGGCGTTGGGCTGACCGTTCATGATGACGCCGTTGACGACCAGCCGATTTCCGTTGGCGTCGCGCGTCACCGGGTTGAAGGTCCGGCTGGCGACGGACCCGGCGCGTCCGTATCCCGCCTCCATCGACGCCGCGCCGGCGGATTCCGAGGACGATTGCGCCCGCGCCTGGCCACACGGGGCGAGGATCAGAAGGATGAGCATGGCGGGTGTCTTCATCATGGCGCGGATCGATTCGAAAAGAGCTGAGGAGGATGCAACCCGGGCGCGGCCGCAAATACGATAGGGCCGGCGACGGCGTTCACGATCGCCGGCCCCTCGCGGTCTTAGAAGCCCGTGACCGTCAGGCTGTTGCCGATGGCGGCCGCCGTGTTGGTCACGGCGCCCGACACGTCGCGCACGGTCGTCGTGGCGACGGCCGAAACGCCGGCGGTATTGCTCTGCGACGAATTCAGCGAACCGAAGCGCGAGTCGATGGTGGCCGAGTTGCTGATAGCCGCAGCCGTGGCGGACACGGCGCCGAACACGTCCGTGACCGTGGCGTTCAGCGTGGCGGACGGATCATTGTAGGCGACCTGGGTGCTGTTGATGGTGCCGCCCCAGTCGGACGTCTTGATGGTCGCCGAGTTGGCGATGGCCGCCGAGGTCGCCGAGACGTCCTTGGACACGTCGTTGACGGTGGCGTTCAGTTGCGAGGAGGCGCCGCCCCAGGCGTTCTGGTTGTTGTTGATCGAGACGGCGGCGCCGCCGTCGATGGTCACGCTGTTCGAGATAGCGGCGGCGGTGGCTGACACCGAGTTGTTCACGCCCGAGACCGTGGCGTTCAGTTGCGAACGCACGGAGGCGTTGTTCGACTGGTTAGAGTTGGCGCTTTGCGCCTGGGCTGAGCCGGCCGCGACGGCGACCAGCAGGGCGGACAGGGTAAGGACATTGGTTTTCACGAGACTTCTCCAGACAGCCCGGTTGGCGGGCATTGAGAAGTCTGCAAAAACTTCGCCAGTAATTGAGTTAACAGATCTTAGTACAGAATATTAACCCCCAGAAAGGCCGCTTAATGTAAAGACTTGATTTCACAATGATTGTTCGTGGCGCTATTATTAACGCTTATATTCATGCGATGTTTAATGCCTATTCACTGCGGGCATCCATTTATTTTATGAAACAGACTCGAACTGGGGAGCAGCAGGAGTTTGTCCTGCAATGGCACTTTGAGTGTGCCGTGTGCTGATTTCCGACGGCGGAGATAGGTTTGTGACGACGGGGTCTCCACCCTAAGGTGATGGCTTCACGGTCGTCCCAGCTGTTGTCAGGACAGAGCTGCCAACCGCGACCCGACCAGCTTGGTCTGGGGCTTGGTCACGCCGTGTCGGGCGGCCAGTTCAGGCCATGCACGCACCGCTTCACGAGTGCTCCCGATGATGGCCTGAACATCAGCCTTCGACAGACCCGCAACGCCGCCGAGCTTCGTAAGATCGGCAATCGACGGCGCTTTTCCTTGTCCCATGACCGTCGTCGTCTGCTCCCCGCCGGGGCCGGACGAGAACGTCAGATCGTAGGCGGGCGATAGACGCCATTCGCCTTTGGCGTTCATCAGGTAGGTGAAGTTCTTGCCGTGGTCGTCTCGGTTGTGGGCGATGACGTTGAAGACGGCCAGGCGGAACATCGCCTCGACCTCACGGACATAACGGGTGAGGCCCTGGGTAAGTGCAATCAGGGTTTCGTAATCGAGCGAGGGTGTCCGGTGGTCCGCATGAAGGAGGCCGGAAGCTGTGTGCGCATGCAGGCGAGCGCTTCCCACGCGGTCGAACCGCTTGGTCGCGAAATAGGCGCCGCCCTTCGCGGTCTTGATCAAACGCGTCTCGGTCATCGCGACGCCTGCAGCCTGCGCCATCTGCGCATAGACGTATTCGATTGCGCCCGCGTCTTTGCCATCCTGGATGTTCGGAAACTTGACGAGCCAGGCCTCGTAACCCGGAGGCAGCGTATTGACGCCGTGGACCAGGTGTCCGGTCTCCGGATGAAATCCGATCATCGCCTTGGGCCGTGCGCCGGTCGAGGAGCCGTTGAGGGCGATGAGTTCTTCGAGAACCTCGTCAGCCTCCCCTTGCAAGACGTCCTGGGATTGATCGGCGAGACGGTCGAGGTCCAGGTCGGCCTCCGGCGCGTCGGGCCCCTGCTCAGGCTCGTAGACGAGGGCCCCCATTCCGCGCTTGCCGACATGGCGAGGCGATCAAGCGGCGTCACCTGTTCGGGAAGGATGCCGTTCGCGCGCAGGGCGCGATCAAACAAGAGCCGTCCCCAAACATCCGGGAGGCTGTCGTTGAAGACGCCGGGCAGTCCGTCGAACAGATGAGGATCGCCTGGAAACAGGCCCGGCCGCAAAGCGAGGCGATGCGGAGAGATCTCCAGATCTGCTGAAACAAAGGCTGCATCATACTCGAAGTAGATGCGCCGATCTCGGGTCGCAAGCCGCCCGACAGGGGCGACGCCGTCGCCGAAGTTGAGGCCGACGCTCACGGTGTTGACGGGGGCTATCTTCAAGTCCGCCAGCCTCGTTTACGAGAAGGCTTGGGTGTCGATTCCAGAACCTCGTTGATCGATGTGAAAGCTGTGGTCTCTGGCTCCGACGCCTTTAATGTCGCGTCTGCCGCTCCCACCGCGATCAGGAGCTTCATCAGGGCTTCTGTGGACGCCTGGCCGGTCTGTTCGAACTTCTTCAGCGTGCCGAGCGGTACACCTGCTCGGGCGGAAAGGCCGGCTTGGGTCAGACCAAGCCCCAAACGCCTTTGCTGGAGATTGGAAGCCAACTGCTCCAAAGCTCTGTTGGGTGTCAGAAAGGCTATCATGAGAGCTATTATAGCAGGAAAATCGTTCTAACTGCTATCATTATATCCCTAAGTGTCTTTCCTCTACGTCCTTCAAGGGCGACATTGATGGTAAGACGCATTGGGCGAGGGCAATGAAGGGCGATTGTAGGCCCACGAGCGGACACCCAGTTGTTGAGCTGCGGGTTGAAGAAGGCTTCGGGTCGCGCAGAACGCCGCCGCCCTCGGCCTGGTAGGCCTCGATCCCGAGTGTCCTATCGGCGCTCGCCTTGCGCCAGATTGGCGAAATGGGCCGTGATCCGCGTCGTCTCGGCCGGACGATGCTCTTCTTCGAGCGCAGACCGCTTGATGCGCAATGTGAAGTCGTTGCTCGCCATGGTCTCCGCCGTTGATGCTGTGGCGAGACAGCGGACAGGGACGCGCGACCCCTCGCGCGCAGTCGCCCCAGTCCGGCGTTCATGCGACCAGACCGGACACCCCGCCAGAGGACGTTCTGTCGGGGCAGGTCTCCTGCTCACGGGTCACGGCCTCCAGTCCGGCCTTCCCAACGTCCGAAGACGTCGGTGACACGACATGGACCTTCGGCTCGCCGCTCACAGTGGGGGCGGCGCCGGCCTCGCACCAGCGTGTCTCTTAGGTCGGTCCTCCGGCGCTCCGTGAAGGACCGTGGTTGGCGCTAGGAAGCCCGAGAGGGGTGTTCGGTTCATCATGCTGGCCAGCGAAGCGGAACCTCCACGGTTTGTCCGATGAAGCCTGCAAATGCGCCGTCTACCTTCATTCTGAAGAGCGCCGCCGCCCTGATCGCCGCTTGCCCATACCGGCGGCCCGGAGGTGTTTCCGAAATCGCGATGCAGCCGGTCAGCGTCCCATCGTCAGCGACCTGACATTGAATGACGGCTCCGCCCTCGACCGATCGTAACACGCTCTGTGGGCGGAGATGTTCCAGATCGGACGCCGTGGGTTGATCGATCCAAATCGGTTCCGTTGGCGCGGCGGTGAGGGGCGCTCCAGCCGCGCCGACGGCTGGCGACGGTGTCGCCGTCCCGAGTGACGGCGTTTCCACCGTCACGCCCAGGGCATCCAAGGTCGAAAGGTCCAAGTAGCCGGTTTGCGACAAGCCGCGAGCGGATTGGTAGCGGCGGAGAGCGCTGCGCGTATTGTCGCCCATCAAACCATCGACGCCGCCCGGATCGTATCCTCGTACGGTGAGGGCGGACTGCACCCTGCTGACGATCAGACGGATCTCCGCTTGGCTGAAGGCACGACCGCCAATCTGCTCTGAGGGCGTCGCATAGGCCGACGAAACGAACGGTCTCGTGGTCGTGCTGGGCGGACTGTAGAGCGGGGGCGCCGGGCGCGGCGCCGGCGCCCTTGGACGGGGGGCGGGCGTGCGCGGCGAAGGCGGAGGGGTGTAGCTCGGCGTCCTGTACCCGCCGCTGCTGGAACGGTGAGAGCTGTGGGACCGGTGGGAGCTATGGCTGCGGTGACTGCGGTGGCCCGCAAGTTCCAGCAATCGCTTAGTTTGAGCAGGGTCGCGCCAATAGGTGACGTCACGCTTTGCGACGGCGGGCTCAAGCCTGGGCTTCGCATCCGGCGCCATTGTCGCCAGAGCGGGGTCCTGGGCCGCGAAGGGACAGGCCGCGCCGAGGAGGAGGCTCAGGTGATCAAGCCACGTCATGCAAAGGCTCCTGGAGTTTGACGGGATTGACGGCGCGACTACGCCATGTCGGGCCAGCGGAGGCGAAGAAGCCGCTGCAGTTGGAGATTAGGTCACAGCCGGCGCATTCCGGCGCGAAGGTGTTCTTCCAGTCCGATATGGACTGGCGAGCGAACGGCCGTAGGCGATCCGGCAAGATGCAAAGCGGAAGGTTGTAGATCGACACCGCCATACCGCGGTTGGCGAGGTGAAAGACCGCGTCACTGAGCAGCTGGAGGTAATCGACGGGGTCGATCCATAACCGGTCTCTGTTCTGTTTCGTGAAACCCATCGGTTCCAGGCCCATGAGCGCGATATGCTCGACGAAAGGGAGGCGCCTGTAGATGAACGAAGCGAGCTCCGGCAATCTGTCGACCGTCATGCGGTGCAGCACCACGCGAAGCTCCACGCGTCCGTTGAGACGACCGATTTCGTGCAGACCTTGAAGGGTTTCGACGAAGGCATTCTCAGCATCGACAACCTCATCGTGCGCGGCGGCCACGTCTCCATAAAGCGGCACTGCCCAGATCACATCGTCGGGCGCTATGCCGACGAGGGCTTCGGCGAGCACGCGGTCCGAGAACAGGCGCCCGTTCGTGAGGATGTGCAGCGTGGTGTCAGGCAACTCGACGCGGCATGACTCAATCAGTCGTCGCAGATCCTGACCAAGGAGGGTGGGCTCCCCGCCGCTCACCCCAAGCTGGATCTCGCCCTTGTCGATGAGCGGGATCAGGCGAAGGAGTTCGTCCACTCGCCAACTATCGTCGTCGTCGCGTGGCGGTTGGGAGCACATCAGGCATCGGCTGTTGCACCGCTCAGTGACGAAGAGGGTGTTGGCCTCAGATCCCCTCCGGAAGAGAACTGAAATCTGGCTCGAGCCCTCTCGAAGGCGAATGACATCGCCCGGTTGAACCACCTCCGGCATGCGGAGGCGGCTTACAGACAATCGGCCTGGCCTGTGGAGTATATGCCCTAGGCTCCCGGCGTAGCGGTCATCCTCAGCGTTCCAAAGCAGGACATCCTGCGGGGGCAGTCCTGACGTCACCGCCTCCTCAGGCGTCAGCACCTTGAAGATGCCGACATCGCTTACGCCTTGAACCTGGCCATGGGTGTGGAGGGGGAGGCTCAACGGTCGATATGACCGGTTGCGACGATCTCATCGCGAGACTTCGAGAGCGCCCACGCCAGGAAGGTGGTCATCGTAGAAGCGTCTGCGTCCGCCAGTTTGTTGAACAGCAGCGAGAACATGAAAGTGTGTCGGATGCCGTGGTCGCTCGTCTCGCGATCGCCAATCGGGTCGCCTTGAGCGGCGGCGTGATAGACGGGATCAGCCCCGCAGTAGGGGACGAAGGCGCAGGTCTCGCAACCCGGCAAAACCTCTGCGACGGAGCCCGACGCAAGCCAGCGCATGGCCGGCGAACTCATGAGGGTCTCGAAGGTGTCGGTGACCCGGCCAAGAGCAAAGCGATCGTCGCCGGTCTCGGCAGCCATGCGCGCTTCGTCGGCCGGATAGACCTGGCCGTCGTAGTTGTAGACGAGGACGCCCAGGCCGGCGCCTGCGGGCGAGCGCAGGTCGAGATAACCCGAATGGAAGGGCGTCAGCATGTGGCGCAGAAGGATCGAAGCGTAGGTTTCTTCGAACTGCTCCCCCGCCGCATTCAGCGCCAGGATGTAGTCGAGCGCGTCGACATAGAATGCGAGGAAGTCGCCTGTTTCATAGCCGACCTTCCTTCGCGTTTTCAGAGCGAAACCGTAGGGGCTGATCGGGCGAAGGAAGATCGAGGGGAAGCCGAGGGCCCGGTAGTGATCGATGAGTTTGCGAGGGTCGGTCATCGCACGACGCGTGAGCGTCGGCAGGGCGCTGAAACCGTCGTTTCCAAGGACGGTCCGGGCTCGCGCGAGCGCGCCGATGGTGCGTTCCCAACTGTCTCGCATCGGATTGGGGCGATGGGCGTCGTGCCATTCCGACGGCCCGTCGATTGATGTGGAGAGGCGGATGGCGTGGTCGCGGCAGAAGACCAGATCGTCTTCCGCCAGATGGTGCAGGGTCGACACCATCGCGAAGGTCAGGCGACGTCCGGCCTCCAGGTTCCGGGCTTCGGCGCGCTCAACGATGCGCCGGACAAGGTCGAACCTCAGCGCCGGCTCCCCGCCTTGAAACTCGATGGTGAGGTCGTCGGAAGGAGATTGAAACACCAGATCGACCGCAGAGTCGGCGTCGGCCTCGCTCATGTCGAAACCGCTCGCGTCCACCGCTGCGCGGGAGACTTGGCAGTAGTGACAGCTATGATCGCAACGTAGGGTCACGACGAAGATGTGGAGCGACGGTCCTTCGAGCGCGAAGGCTTTGCGCGTGGCGTAGGCGGCGCTTTCAAGATCGGACCAGTGCGCCCGGGGCGATCCATCCAGCAGAGCGCGGGCTTCGAGATCGGCATGCCTGGGATGCGGCGCGCAAATTCGGCCCGCGAGCAGATCGGCATGGTCTGCGCGGGATAGGATCGCGTAATCGCCGAAATCGTTGGAAACGAGAACACGCAGGCCTTCCGCGTCTAAAGTCGTCGATCGCCTCATAAGCCCCCTCAAGCTCTGGTTGTTTCATGCGCGCGCTGCCACCCGTTTGCAATCCACATCTTTCGGCACGCCCGCCCGGGGCGCTGCTGGATTTCGCTAGACGAAATCTTCGCAAACGGCGCGGATTCGAGGCCCGGCATCGGGCGCGGGCTGCCGTCGAACCCGGTCTGATCTGATCGCCTAGGGACGCCGTGGACCAAAGTCCGGCATGGTCTTGCATGCGCCAAGGCTTCCGGTCGTCTCTGCCTGCCACAGGTAAATCTGCCAGAGCGGCTCTCGTCGAACTTGTCGTCGCGGCGGACTTGGTCGGCGCGACGTGCCCCGCCGCCGCTCAGGAATCGGTCGCCGGGAGCGGTCGATTGAAGGGAGCCGTGAGACGGGAATGGTGCGTTTGCTAGGCGACCCTTACGCCCGCCCGCGGTCGGAGACCTGCGGCGGCATGATCCCCGATCGCTCGCGGCGTGGGCGACGCGCGCGAGGGGCCTCGGTTTGCGCCGGCCCGCCCTCAGGTCGGCGTCTGCCTGGCGGGCGAACCGGAATCGCCGATGGATGGGGAGGGGCCTCTCTCTTGACGTTTGGGCGCCGGGCGCCACGAGCGGTCACCCTATCCCGTGATCGTTTGCATGCCGGGCGGGCTGACAAGCGGCCCCAACCTCGCTGAACGTCGTACGGGAGCCAAGGCCGTGCCCCGCTATCAGCCGATAAGCCGAGGCTGGAATCTATTGGGTGTGTCGCCTTTCCGACCGCGCAGGAATGACGGTTTTGGCGCACGACGAGGTTGTCGACGTCACTCCCGCGAGAAGCGACCTTGTAGCCTGGCGTCTGCCTAGGCCGCCGTGAGATCGGTCGTGACCGCCTTGCTCGTCGACAGCGCTGCGATCGCGTCGAGGAGTTCGATCTGCCGGAAGGGCTTCATCAGGCGCGGCAGATCGGGCGCGATGCCATCCACCTCTGCGTAGCCGGATATGATCAGCGCTGGGAGCGAATGGGCCGCCGCGATCCGACGCACCAGATCCGCGCCGCTCATGCCCGGCATCAGATGGTCTGTAACAAGCAGGTCGGGCAGGAGGCCGCCCTCGATCAGCAATAACGCCGCCTCGGCGCTGGAGGCCTCGACCACAGCGTAGCCCAGGTCGGCGAGCATGTCGGCTGTGGACGTCCGCACGATGTCCTCATCATCGACAACGAGCGCCGTGCCCGATCGCGCCGGGCTCTCGATGGCCATGACCGCGCGAACCGGATCGACCTCGGCGTCGGTCGTGGGCAGCCACAGTTCGACCCTTGTCCCAAGACCGGGCGTGCTCGCGACGGTCAGCGTTCCGCCGAGTTGCGCCGCCAGCCCATGCACCATGGAAAGGCCGAGGCCAGTGCCCTTCCCGATCCCCTTGGTGCTGAAGAACGGCTCGATGGCGCGCCTCAGGGTGTCATCATCCATGCCCACGCCTGTGTCTTCGACCGAGAGACGCACGTAGCGGCCGGGGGCGAGGGGGGCTGTTTGACCTTCGCCCACACGATCTGCAGTCGCTGAAATGGTCAGCCGACCACCGTCCGGCATGGCGTCGCGAGCGTTTACGGCCAGATTCAGGATCGCCATCTCGATCTGGTTGGCGTCGGCGAAGGCGCGCGGCAGACCAACGTCGATGTCGAATTCCACCTGAATGGTAGGACCGGACGTGCTGGCGACGAGATGATCCATACTCATCACAAGCGCGGCGACGTCCACGGGGCGCGCCTGCAACGGCTGGCGCCGCGCGAACGCAAGGAGGCGCTGCACGAGGGTCTTGGCGCGATCCGCCGACTGGAGAGCGCCCGCAATCAGCCGCTGCTCGCGATCGCCCCCAATGCCTCGTCGCTGCAACAGATCCAGCGAACCGACGATGGGCGTGAGCAGATTGTTGAAGTCGTGCGCCACGCCGCCGGTGAGTTGACCCATCGCCTCCATCTTTTGCGAATGCCGCAGGGCCTCTCGCGATTCCGCCAGCAACCGCTCCGCTTCGACTTGGGCGGTGATTTCGATGGCATGATGGAATCCGCCGACGATCACGCCATGACTGTCGAGAAGAGGACCGTGGGTCAGGTCCCAGTGCAGTCTCGCGAACGCCGGATCTCCGAACTGGACCCGCGTCGTAAAGGTCTCGCCCGACAGCGCGCGCTGCATCAAGGCGGTGATCTGCGGCTGCTCCTCCGCAATGAAATAGTCCGGGAAACGCTGGCCGACGTAGGAAGGCGCGCCCTGAGTTTCGAAGAACCTGTCCGCATGAGGTTTGTTGAACGCGATGATCCGCAGGTCGTGATCGAAAGCAAGGATAGGACCGGGGTTCGACTGCACGATGTGCTGATGGAGGACCAGTTCGGAGGTGGCTTCGATCACGCGCTTTTCAAGCGTGTCCTTCAAATCTCGGAGCGCCCGTTCGGCGCGGGCTCTTTCGATGGCGGTCTTCAGGCGTTCGCCGACGGCCTGAGCCAAGGCCTCCTCCGCAGACGTCCAGTAGCGAGGCGTGGCGCTCTGCACGGCCAAGAGGCCGACCCACTGTTCCTCTTGGAACAAGACCACATCGATGAAGGCGGAAACCTCGCGCGTCTGCAGACCGCTCCGGGCCCCGTCGCTGAGGCGGTCGTCGGCCTGGACGTCGCGAACCACGACCGGGGCGCCCGCACGATAGGCGCGAAGCAGGTCTGACCCGAAAGACTTCAGGGAGTGGACGCCCACGATGGAGGCCACGCCCACGGCGTGATCCTGCTCCACGGTCATCCAGCCTTCGGTCGAGATGGTGGCGTAGAAGACGCGGCTCGCTCCCAGCTCGGCGCCCAGGCGCTGGGTGGCGAGCGCCAATAGCGCGGACGGGTCGTCGAGCGAACGCATTGCGTCCGACAGCGACAGCAGGAAGGCCGCATGCCGCTCGGCCTCCACCCGTCCGGTGGTCTCATTCAGAATGCATATGACTCCCGCCGGGACCCCGGTCTCGTCAAGAACGGGCGAGTAGTCCAGATCCATCCAGACGTGTTCAGGTCGGCCGTGGCGGAGAAGGGTCAGTTTCTGGTCGCGGTATTGGAGGGTGTCGCCCGCCAACCCGACCCTCATGACGTTGTCATTGAACTCCGCGGCCTCA
>NZ_JAELUF010000272.1 GCF_016429195.1 Brevundimonas sp. ASV9 | reverse complement strand
TTGCTGGTCTCGTGGGCTCGGAGATGTGTATAAGAGACAGGGCGTGGTTGCCTTCCGTTGCTCGATGGTAGAACTCGCCAGAGGCCAGTAATCCACAGAACCCATCCCTACAGCGGCGATTGCCGGGGCATTCGTCGCCTTCAGGGCATCCCCAGTACGCCGTGAAGCCTGAGCGACCGGTTTCGTGGGGGCCGACCAACACTATGAATCCCTCGCTAGCGAGACCGGAGCCTGCAAGCCTGTTCAAGGGACCACGCAATGAAAGTCTTCAAGATATGGTACAGTTGTTTGATTGCGGTTGTGTTGTGGCCGGCCGATTGCTCGACTGGCCACCCGCTCTCACATACCCTCCGAGCTCTCTGGTGGGGCGCCCCCGCCACCCGGCACTCGTTGGCCACTTTTGATTTCCCGCAAAATTCATTTGTATGGCAAATCCAAAAAATCGACTCACGAACATACATTTCCAACAACGCACCACCCCCCCCTC
>NZ_JAELUF010000271.1 GCF_016429195.1 Brevundimonas sp. ASV9 | reverse complement strand
CGGAGATGTGTATAAGAGACAGTCTCGAAGGCGACCGATAATATTCACCAAGCTTTCCTGATTGTCGTCTAGCGCTTGGCGTGTGAGAAGCTGTGCTTCGAACTTTTCCTGTAGATTCGCGGATAGTCCCGAAGGCGCTTCCTGTAGGCGAGTTGCGTCTCGGTTTGCCAAAGACTCGAGATAAGACTTAGCATCTTCGCAAATTTGTAAACATTGTTCGGTCACTTGTCGTTCGTTGTTTAAGTCTATGTCTGTGTTTGAGGTGCGAGAGTCGTTTGACGGCGCCCATCTCTCCATCTTCTCGTCAATGCGCTGGAGTCGTATGTTGAGATTATATGTAGTGTTTTTAACCATCTCGTCATATTCTTCAAGTGCTTGACGAGATAATCTGACTGTGCGCCTAATGAAACAGTCAGTAAACTTAGATACTTTGACTGTCATGTAGAATAAAAGTATGGAAAGCGGCGAAAAAGACTCACATGGTCACCTAAGCCGACTGAGATAGTGGCTTTATAA
>NZ_JAELUF010000270.1 GCF_016429195.1 Brevundimonas sp. ASV9 | reverse complement strand
GTGTATAAGAGACAGCAGCAATCCCGAGCGCAGCGGTCAAGCCAATGGCCATTCAAAAGACGACTCCATCGACGGCACGAAAAAGGAGAATAAGAAGCATAATCCGGAAAAGTGGCGGCGACTGGGCTTCACGACCGAGAGTCCCGCACAAGAGTTTGACACGAGTGGATGTTTGGGCATGATGGACCTAGCAGACTATGTGCGAATGTATGAGGATGGATACCAGAAGTTACTGTTGGAGCAGGCAACAAGGCCGACGAGAGAGCGCTGCCCCATTGCTAGAGCAAGCACAGCCGTGACAATGATATTATACGACCACTTTGAGGTGGACAAGACAGATTTGGAGGATACAAAAGGATATCAAGGGCTGGAAAGCAAAAACTATGACCAGGTGTTCCGCCCCTTGGTGCTTCAATGGTCTCGCCTGCACACGGCCGGGCTACACGCATTCTTTCGCCTTTGGAATCTTACCGGCGCCGAGATGGATGACTTTGACAAGGTGGCCGAGCTCGTACGC
>NZ_JAELUF010000269.1 GCF_016429195.1 Brevundimonas sp. ASV9 | reverse complement strand
GAATACTCACTTGCTTACCAGCGGCATGTGCGTACTCATGTAATATTTGAGGTCAAAGTCGTGGCCAGACGGATACAGGATTGAGATAGTAGCCATTTTGTTAGATTCTGATATAATATTATGACGCTTAGAATAGTACGCAAAGTCGTGGTGTTTGTTGTTGTGAAGGAAAGCCAGAGTTGGAAAAGTCTCCAACTATAAATCCCCGCACCAAATCCTTTGCCCCGCGCGTCACGGTCGCCCGGAATCACCCCTCTTTTAACTACTGCATGATTGTACAGCCTCACGCGAATGTGAGAATGCCTGTGTTGCCATATGTAGATATCTTTTAGGCTCATCTACTTCAAAAACGGGTGCAGCAACCCTCTCAGGACCGTAGCCATTGGCTAAAAAATCCTCATAAATGAAGCAAAATCGGAATCATCATCTCCCTTATTAAGCCCGAGCAACTCGCTATAGTCTGGGCCTAGGATCTCATCTAGTGACTATGAACCAATAGTTAGCCAGGGTCTTGTAC
>NZ_JAELUF010000268.1 GCF_016429195.1 Brevundimonas sp. ASV9 | reverse complement strand
ATAAGAGACAGAGGAAAAGCTTTTGCCCATGCTTGTTGCCGCAGGCGAAAAAAAGGCATCATCATCGCAGAGTGTGACGCCTCTATCGTCACTGGCTGCAAGTATCCCGTCAGCTCCTACACTAGAGTAAACGTCATGTCTGGTAGTGTGAACTGCTTGGATAGACATTTCTGAGGACACGGGCAAGCTTGTCCGGCAATCCTAGCTGAATCATACATTTCGTGCTACGTCTTGCTTGTACTCTCTTGATGAGATCGCACAAATGATTAGCAAGGCCAATGGAGGGGAAGAGGTTAACTCATTCGGGCTTGATTGAGCTATTCATAGATACTTTAGTTCAGGATATTGTACGTGATAGATGAATTTGCAATAGATTGCTCTGAAAAAATAAGGCTGCATCCTGTCCATCCCCGTATGAACTATGGTATGGCAAGCTACTAGTTTCAATATCGCATCCAGCCTGAACTCGCTGATCATGTGAGGTAGCCAAGGACAACGAAAGTGACGTACTGTGAGAC
>NZ_JAELUF010000267.1 GCF_016429195.1 Brevundimonas sp. ASV9 | reverse complement strand
ATGTGTATAAGAGACAGCACTTACACATACACCGGCCGGCGTAGCACAATATCTTCCACAGCTGCAATCGCCCGTCAAACTATTCAATCCTCCAAGTCGGCCCCGCATGAATAAACTTTTCAGCTCGGTGTTGAAGCTCCCACGAGGAATTAAAGTGCACGTCAGCACGGCAGAAACAACCATATTTCAGTCCTCTACGAAAACATCTAGTAATATATGGGCTGGATTGCACACAAACTATTTGACTATATAGTACTCTCTAGCCCACCATCACAGCTTATATGAAAGTACCCATCTGCTGGGCAGTCCAGTGGCTCTTGCAAATAAACAGACGGTGACCATCCTCAGCATTGCCCAAGCCGCAGGAGCAGTTCTCAAAGTTATCGCCATTATCAGGGTAGCAGTCTCCATCAAAGGGGCCGCCACCAGCGGGAACCATTTTATATTCGGGGCCTATACGGGGAAAATAAGGCATTAGCCACATGAAATTCAGGCAAATTTCTCCAAGTGTTTACGTAC
>NZ_JAELUF010000266.1 GCF_016429195.1 Brevundimonas sp. ASV9 | reverse complement strand
CCCTCGGCACAGAAAAAAAACCCCTGGCCAGTTCGTTCACGTCTTTTCTCCGCCACATCTCGTCCCAGGTGTTCATTCTTTTTCAAGCCCGTGGCCATGTAGGGGGGATTCGACCAGGGTAGTGGCCCGCTCCCGCCTTGACAGCCTGTCGGAAGCCGTCCGCCCATGCGGTGACTCCGGCCATCGTTGGGAACCTGGTTCGTTCATAACATTGACCAAAATGTGCAATTTGCTCCGCCTGTTATATTATACCCTGCAAGTCCTCCATATTGTCATGCAATGTGATGACAGGGGTCCTCGCTCTCTCGACAGCCTCGGGGGAGCCAACTGCTCACCACAGACCGACCCTCGGCTTGCCCGGCCAGGTTCCCTCGCCTGAAGCTACTCTCGCCGTGGAAATCTACCGGACGCACGGAGCAACCTACCAAGATTACGTCGTAGGGAATCGATGGTCGCAGACGCGCATTGAAGACCTGAAGGGCTGTCTCTTATACACATCTCCGAGCCCACGAGACCAGCA
>NZ_JAELUF010000265.1 GCF_016429195.1 Brevundimonas sp. ASV9 | reverse complement strand
AATTTACTCTCTATATAAAGGTCCAGACGACCAGCACATATCCCCTCTCCATAGAACTCGCCCATGTGTTGTAACAACATTACATACTTTTCCCCGCACCACCACCACCACCAACATCATCATCATCACGTAGACGGTCGAACAAGATGAAGGATAACTACCCAAGCTACTACAGCTCTGCCGAGCTCGGTAAGCAAGTCTCGGATTATGCGGCCGAGCACTCGAGCGCGCTGCCAAAGCACATTACCGACTACCACGCCACGTCGTCGAGCCATGAGCAATCCATCATGTTGACGTCGAATTACCAAAGCCAGTTCCACCTGTTGCTTGCCAATAGCATTGGCGCAAAGCGGGGTAAATACAATCATCCACACCTCTATTATCTAGGGAAAAAGAAACTGCGCTAACATTACAACGTATAAAGTTCTCGAAATTGGCGTCTTCCTAGGCTCTGTCTCTTATATACATCTGACGCTGCCGACGAATACATCAC
>NZ_JAELUF010000264.1 GCF_016429195.1 Brevundimonas sp. ASV9 | reverse complement strand
GTCGGCAGCGTCAGATGTGTATAAGAGACAGCTGCGAGACTCAAGAAGTCGGGCTCCGTCCGGGATCCCTCGAAGCTGTCGAAACTGCAAAGGTCGCTGACCGAAAAGGACCTGCTGAACAGCCAGCAGTCGGCGACTCCCTCGCCCATAGTCACTCTGACCGTTGGCCGCGAGGGTCGCCTCTTTGCAGCGCACGAGGACGTACTCCGCCAGGCGCCATTCTTTGACGCTGCCTGCCGGAGCGCGTTCCCCGATGTGCAGAGCAGGAGGATCTCGCTCCCCGAAGAAGAGCCTGAGGTCTTCTCCGCCGTCCTCGAATATCTCTACAAGGGAGACTACTACCCGCGCCTGTTGCACGACCGGCGCCGCAACTCTTGGGAGCTCGAGGACAAAGGTGCCAGGAGGACGCCTCATGCATCACCAAACCCCGAATCTGGAGGTCGCCGCTCAGTCGCTACCGATGCCGCCGTTTATCTGGAAAGCGTGGGGGCCGATGTGCTCCGCGACACCGTCGTCTACTG
>NZ_JAELUF010000263.1 GCF_016429195.1 Brevundimonas sp. ASV9 | reverse complement strand
ACCGTGAGACGCCCTTTTCGACGGCAAAGTTGTGAGTCTCGGTGCCGCGCCACCATCGTCCGATTTCGCTAAATGTGAGGATGATGGACATGATGATCATGGCGACGGTCCATTTTCCACCGCCGGCCGTGCGCGTAACATATTCAGGTTTGGATTTAGCTGCGAATCGCGGTTAGTAGGAGTGTTTAGGAAAGTGTAGTAGGGGACAAGGGAGAGCAAAATACGAAACGCATCAAAGGCGCTGACAATGTTGCCCTTGGCGCCAAAGTTGCCTTCATCGAGGCCATGTTTCTCGAGTCCGTTCATTGCCGCAGCAGAATGCCTACTGGCTGTTGCTTGTTGAACAGACAGTGGGTTGTAATGGCTGCTGAAGTATAGCTTCAAGGTGTGAGGAGGGCGCGATGGCGGCTAATTCGCCACAAGGTAACGCCGCTATGCCAATTGAAAATCCAAAGGTTCTCTTGCAAGCTCACCGCATGCGCTGTGCCTCTAGACGTTGGCAGCCGAGCGAGCAGATTGTGGA
>NZ_JAELUF010000026.1 GCF_016429195.1 Brevundimonas sp. ASV9 | reverse complement strand
ACCCGTCCGTCCCGAACCGGCGGTCAGGGCCAGCGGCCCCTGCATGCGCCAGCGCACGGCGTCGTCGCGCGACACCGTCAGCTTGCCCCGCGTCGCCGTAGCGGCGACATCGGCGATGCGCAGGTCCGCGCCCTCGACCGCCGCCGCCTTCAGCGCGGTCGTGACATCGCCGTCCAGCCGGAAGGTTTCGATCCAGCCGGAGACGACGCCGTCGAACCGGGCGGCGACATCGGCGCTGTGGGCGCTGAGCGTCGGGGTTCCCAGGCGCTCGCCGGTCAGGCGGGCGTCCAGAACCGCCCGGCCGTCGCCGCGCCGCGTCTTCAGATCTGGATAGGGCAGATCGCCGGTCAGCGTCAGCGCAGCCCCCTGCCCTCGGGCCGCCGGTGTCGCGAAGCTGTCGGCGGCGGCCGACAGTTTGATCGCCATCCGGTCGCCGGTCGTGGTCAGGTCCAGAAGTCCGGTCAGGCCCTGGGCCTGCGTTTCGCCGCTCTTCAGCGCGGCTTTCGGCAGGCGCGCCGCCAGCCGCATCAGCTTGCCGTCGTCAATCCGGGCGTCAGCCAGCAGATCGACCGGCCCGTATTCCGTATTCAACCGCCCGCGGCCGCCCTCGACGATGACCAGGGGCCCGCGCGAATCCGGGCGCGGCGGTCCGCCGGTGAACTCCTTGATCAGCGGGTCAAGCGAGCCGAACGACAGTTTTCCACCCTTCCAGCTGGCCCGGACGACCGGTCGCAGTAGGCGGATGCGGCTGGGGGTCACGCCTAGGCCCGACCTGGACCACGGCAGGGCGACGGCGTAGTCGACCTCGGCTCGCTCGACCACGACATCCGGATTGTCGGGATCGCCGATGCGGATGCGGCCGACGAAGCCGTCGATCTCGATCCGCTCCACCTCGACATCGGCCGGGATCCCGCGCTGGTCCAGCCAGCCGACGAGGACATTGCGGGCCACCGAGCGGCGATTGAGATAGATCAGGGCCGCCACCACGCCGATCAGCAGCGCCAGGATCAGAACGCCGACTGCGACGGCGCGCAGGATGCGACGGGTCTTGGCCTGCGGCTTTGGCTTTGGCTTGGACGGTGTGTCGGTCAAACGGATCGATCGCGTGATTGAAACAGCGGGCCGCCCACCTTGGTCATCCTTGTCCTCAGCACAAGATCAAAGCGTGACGGTCGGTTGTCGGCGCCCGCTTCCTGCCGGTCAAGCTAGGCCAGATAACGGCGAATCAACCGGTCGGGATCCCTGCACCGTCGAGCTTTGTCTGACGCACGTTAACCGTTTGTAACGGTCTGCTTTCCAAAATGAGACAAGCGCGGTATAGGACCGCCTTCGCGCCACGGGCGATACGGCGCGATCTTCGAGAACGAGTAAAGCTTTGGCGCCGAAGGCGTCGCAATACGACGGGGACCGATGGCTCAGTTCGACCCACGCCGCCAGCCGATGCGGCTCGCGCCGCACATGCTTACGGCGGCAGCTGCAATCTCGGTGGCGATGCTCGCTGGTCGAGCCTATCAACCCGCTCAGGCGGAAGAAGTTCCCGCCCTGACCTCGGCCCAGATGGCGGCCATGGAAGCCAAGGCCTTCGCCGCCGCCAACGCACCCGCCGGCCTGACTGCACCCGAGGCCGTCAACGTCCAGATCCGCCGTGGCGAAACCTTCGAGCAGGCCGTGCGCCGCACCGGCGTCGCGCCCGAAGAAGCCAGCGCCGTCGCCGCCACCGTCGCCAACGCCTTCGATCTGGCCGATCTGCGCGCCGGACTGAAGTTCGAAACCGCCATCGCCAAACCGCGCAACGGCCGGGGCGATGCTCGCCTGATCGGCCTGACCATGCGCACCGGCCCGGCGTCGCAGCTGACCGTATCGCGCAGCTTCGACGGGGCCCTGCGTCTGCGTTCGCTTGAAGAAAAAGTCACCCACGAGACCGTCGTCCTGAAGGGCGATGTCGAGCGCAGCCTGTCCGCCAGCGCGCGTGAACTGGGCGCCACGGCCTCCATCGTCCGCTCGGCCAGCCGCCTGTTCGCCACCAAGTTCGACATGCAGCGCGACATTCGCGCCTCCGACGAGTTCACCATGGTCTTCGACCGTGAAGTAACCGAGGCCGGCCGCACGGTGGACGTGGGCGACCTGATGTACGCCGAACTGCGCGGCGTCACCTTCTATCGCTTCAAGCCCGCCGGCGCTAAGGAGGCCCAGTTCTTCGACTCCAACGGCAAGAACCTGCGCTCGGCCATGATGCGCACGCCGCTGCAGAACTTCCGCCGCGTGTCCTCGGGCTTTGGTTTCCGCACCCACCCGATCTCGGGCTACAAGAAGATGCACCAGGGCATCGACTTCGCCGCCGGAACCGGCACGCCGGTCGTGGCCCCCGCCGATGGCGTGGTGGTCGAGGCGCGCCGCTGGGGCGGTTATGGTAACTGGCTGCGCATCCGCCACAACAACGGACTGGAAAGCGGTTACGGCCACCTGTCGCGCTACGGCTCGGGCATCCGCGCCGGCCAGCGGGTCAGCCAGGGTCAGATCGTCGCCTATGTCGGCTCGACCGGCGCCTCGACCGGTCCGCACCTTCACTATGAGCTGTGGCGCGGCGGTCAGCGGATCAATCCCGCCGGCGTGCGCACCCAGGAGGGCACCGAACTGGCCGGCGCCGACCTGACCGCCTTCCGCGCCGAAAAGGCCCGCATCGACCGCATTATCGCTTCGGGTGGTCAAAAGCGCCCCGCCATGCAGCAGGCCTCGGCCGAAGGCCTGCGTCCGGCACGCGGCTAAGGTTCAGCCAACCAGACGCGGGGTCGCGCGCCCCGGTGTCGGGCAGGACAGGCCGTGGACCGTCACATCGGCCTCGCCCAGCTTCAGGCCCAACAGGTCCAGTACCGGATTCAGCGCGCCGTCCAGCACCGGCCCCAGCGGCTCCAGCAGCCGCCCTAGGGCCTTGGTCAGGTCGCCGAGCCCCAGGCCCAGCCCGATCACGTTCACATCCACGTCCAGCCGCGCCAGCAGGCTGGCGACCGCCCCACTGGCGGAGCCGCGCGACGCCATGGTCTTGGTGCGCTGATTGTCGATGTCGCCCGCGTCGAACCTCAGCGATCTGAAACCGGCGTCCGCCGCCTCGACATCCGCCTTGCCCGTAATGCTGACCAGGCCCAGGACCGACAGCAGGGTCGCGCGCTGGGGCGCCAGCAGGGTTTTGAAATCGCCCAGCTTCGCCTCGTCCACCACACCGATCGATGCGCGCGCTAGGCCCGGCCGCACGTCGACCTCGACCGCGCGCGTCGGATCGCAGGACAGAGACTTCAGTCGCGCCTCGGACGCCGCCAGTTCGATCAGGATCGGCAGTTCGACCCGCGCCAGACCCGACAGGGATTGCGCGGTCCTGGCGCGCACATAGAGCCGCGCCTGAGCCGTGCGGATGATCGGCTGGCCGTCGGCCGTCACCGTCAGCCACGGCGAGCGATTGGGGCGTTCGCCGATCGCCAGGCTGGTCTTCAGATCGGCCAGCCCCGCCGGCACGCCCAGATTCAGCGCGATCTGTCGATCCCCGCCCCCGACCTCCAGCATGGCCATGACCAGATCCATGGCCGACACCGAGGCGTCCAGCCCCTCGCGGATCCCGTCCGGCGCGCGCGCCTCCAGCCGGATCAGATCACCCAGCCTGACCTTCGTCCCGTCCGAGGCCGAGGCCACCTTGCCCAGCGCCCCGCCGTCCTGGCCGCCCGCCACCCGCTCCAGCACCCTCAACGCACGGGCGGCGTCGACCTGGGTCGCCAGAAGCCGGTCGTAGTCGCCAACCTGGACGCCCAGATCGGTCGCCAGGGCGTCGGTGAACCCCAGCAGATTGACGTCGAGATCGATCAGACGACGATAGTCCATGACGCTGAGCGAGACCTTGGACCCGGTCAGGCCGCCGAGCACCTGATTGGCCACGCCGCCGTCCAGTCGCGCCAGACGCGACCCGATCGAGATCATGGCCTTGGGCGTCCCGCCGCCCGTCGTCGCCGTGGCCCGGCGGGTGACCCGCACCTGATCGCGGCCAAGCAACAGCGGCGTGAAGAACATCGGTGCGCGGCTGGTGACCTCGACCCGTGCGGCGTTCGGCTTCACGCCGCCCGTCATGAACCGGTCATTGCGCGCCTTGGCCGGGTCGGGCGTATAGACGCCCAGCGCCGTCGCCACCGTAACCGAGACGTCGGGCGCGACATTGGCCTCGACCGTCGCCTGGGCCGCGCGCGAAACTGTGCCCTCGCCCTGCGCCAGGTTTCGCACCGCCGACAGCGCCGCGAGATCCGCCGCCCCCTGAACCCGACGCGTGTGCAGAACCAGAACGCCCAGGTCGATCACCGCCGCCGTGAACAGACACAACAGACCGCCCGCGACCGCCGCGATCACCGCCACCGCCCCACGCCGATCGGCGCCGAACCGGAGAAGCAGACAAGGCGCCCGGACGCTCATCAATAGTCGCCCACATGGATGACCGCCGAACGCCGAATGACAGACGGCGGACGCGGCAGCATCCCGCCCAGCGCCATGATCAGACTGTCGCTGGCGTCATAGACGACGACGACCCGCAGCCGGCCGGCGTCCTCTATCACCTCGATAGTCGTGTGCTTGGGGTTCAGCGCCACGCCCCGCACCGCCTCGCTGACCTCGCGCCGCGCCAGGCCGTCGCGCTCGGTTGCGTCCAACCCTCCGATCGCCGCCCTGGCCCCCTCCGAAGCCAGGGCCTGAACCGACTGGGCCATCAGAAACCAGCCGCCATAGACGACGATGCCGATCAGTAGCAGGACCATGATCGGCCCCACCAGCGCAAACTCCACCGCCGCCACGCCCTCGCGCCCGCGTCGCCTTGCAGCAGGAATAGGTCCGAACGTCCGCATGCCAACCTCACGATTACCATCATGGGTTGTATGTCAGGCACGGTTAAGCGTTCGTGTGGCCGGCGCCATATCTATTCTACGGCTTCTCGCAGGCACGTCGCGCGCGCACACCAAGGCATCTGCCCGGCACCAATAGCGGGCCGGGAGATTGCCACAAAAATCGAAGCGCCCCTGAAGGTGTAGCTCGATCAGCCGCTGCGTCGCGGACCGAACGGCATATTCACGCAATGGCCCGCCCAACGGAACCTACGTCTCCGCCGAATCGTGCCACTGCCTAAAGACCCGCGAAGTCCACAGCCTTGGCGAATAATTCGCCACGACTGCTGACGTCGAGCTTGCGATAGGCATGCTTGATGTGTGTGCGCAGTGTCTCGATGGAGATGTCCTGCTTTTGAGCAATACGCCCCGTCTCCATCCCCGCCAACATCATCGTCACGATGTGTTTTTCGCAGGGTGTCAGGTGGTGAATCTGGAGCATTGCTTCGTACGAAACACGGTCCGCCATTCGGTGTGCGGCAAAACCTATGCTGTCGTCATCGCCGGGTATCAGTTGTTGACAGCGCAAAAGCCATTGTCGATCCGCATCCGTCGATGTGACCGCATAGATCGCTTGGCCGGGCACAGCGTCTCTTAGAAGGCGCGACAGCGCCGCAGCCGTCTGAGCACTGTCGGAGACAAGATGGTCGTCAATGAGCCGGAACACGCCGGCGTCCTTCAACATTCGATAGGCGGCTTCGTTGGCCCAACCGATTCGTCCCGATCGCGATAACAACATCCTAGCGCGGGGATCGATGTTGACCCAAGCCGCGATGGCGCGAGACCAAGGCGGTATGAGATCGGCGTCATCGTCGAAGTTCAGGTTCGCCTGTCGTGGATCGCAGTCGCCGATTTCACTCCCGACAGCAAGAAAGCCCGTCACGCCCACAATCATCTCAACCCTCCCTCGTGGCTGGGCCTCGATGCTCGACACGTAAACAGCCATTCCAAGCGTCGAGCGTTCTCAGGCGCAGTTCACCACACCGTCCTATCCACAGACCGGGCCAATTGACATACCCGAGTTAGGGGAGTGACGGCCGTCGAAGCCGATCCAGCTCAATACCGCTCGCCAAGTGGCGTCGAACTTTCACACCAACACGCTGGCGCAGCTTCAAGGTGTATCCTTGCACCACCAATATTGATGCGCACATCGACTAAGCAATCATCGATAGTGTCTTTGACGATGCGACGCCGCTTCCAGCGGTGAATAGATGATGACACCACGACATTGTGGCGCCCTCCCAGTCTCATTGGGTGGGAAAATATTGAAAAGCTGGAGGATATTATGCGGACCTATATTATTGCAGCGGCGACTGCCGCTGCGGCCCTGCTGGCGATGCCGGCGGTGTCGAGCGCACAGACCAATGTGACCGTCTCGACCACCGTGACCAACTTCTGCGGCATCGGCCTGGCCAATGTTGCAGGCGGAAACGTCGCGGTCGCCAACGGCGTACGTCAGAAGGTCACCACATTGCGGATGTCGTGCAACGCCGCCAGCGGCGCCAAACTGACATCAAGCGCCGCCAACGGCGACTTCAAGTCGGCGGCAGGCAAGCTGATCAACTACGATTGGGATCTGTCCGTGCCGGAAATCCCCAGCCTGGGCTTTGCGGCCAACGACACCTATCCCGGCGAACCTGCCCAAGTCACCAACTCTGGCGGCTACAGCCAAAAACTGGCTGACGGCGTCTTCGGCGATCTGTTCCTGAACCTCTGCTACAACGTCCCCGGCGGCAGCGGTGTGGGCGGAACGCAGGGCGATCCGAGCAACCCCGGCTCTTCGGGTTGCGCTGCCTCCCCCTCGGGTCCAGGCGCCGCCTCGGCTCCGGCCGGAACCTATACGGAAACCTTCACCTTCTCGCTCGATCCCGCTTGATCGTCGCGAAATGCAGGGGCCGCCCTCGGACGGCCCCTGCTTCTTCGTGAGAAGTCTGACAACACAACGGGGGCAACAATGACACGTCGTGTATTCGCGACACTGATGGCCGCAACGGCTTTAACGACAGTCCTGATGGCAGGCGCGACTGCACCGGCCGAGGCCATGGACGTGTCGCCCATGATCTCGAAGATCACGCCATCCGGCAATGGGTCCAGCTATCGGATGACCGTCAGGAACGACAGCGCCACACCAGCGACGGTCGAAATCGAGACCTATCGCATGCAGGTCGATGATAACGGCGCCCGGTCTCTGGTCGAAGACGACAAAGACATTACGGTGTTTCCTGTCCAGTCCGTCATCCCGGCCAATCGCGAGCAGGTGATCCAAGTCCGCTACACGGGCGACGCTACCGAAGAGGGCCGTATGTATCTGGTCCGCGCAGCTCAATTGCCGATCAATATGCAGACAACGCCGAGCGACGGCGGTGTCGGCGCCGACATTCAGGTCGCCTTCACGATCAATACCTATGTGTTCGTGGCCCCGCCCAGAGCGCGCGCCGAAGTGCAGGTCACTGCGGTATCGCGCGAGCCGAACGGCGACGTCATCCTGACCGCCCATAATTCAGGGACCGGCTTCGCCTATATCCGTGAGTCCAGGATTATCCTGAAGACGGCGGACGGACAGTCGCATGAGGTGCCGGCCGCCGAAGTGGATGTTGGACAGGTCAGCGTGATCGCCGGCGGCGCCACGCGGCAGGTGAAGATACCCGCGGCCCTCGCCGCATCGGCATCCGGCGACCTCACCGCTTCCATCGTGCTGCTGTGAGGGCCGGCGATGGCCCGCGAGTCCCTCAAGGACGGGCGGTCCGGAGCGCGAACCGCCTTTCGCCGCATCGGGGCCGTCGCCTGCATGGGGGGCGGATTGGCTACCGTGGCGCATGCCGCTCCCGTCGTGCTGACCGATGAGGTCATGCGCACGGCGCCGCCGGACTATTCCGCCGTCGTAGCCATTGATCGAGGCGAAAGCGAACGCCCAGTCACCGAAGCTTCGCCGCCCATTCAGGACCAGTCTGCTTCGGTCAGGCCGTCTTCGGTCTTTACGCCGATCCAGGGGCCGCTAACGCTCGACGGCAAATATCTTGGCGACATCAGCGGCTCGGTCGACGCCCAGGGCCAAGGATTGGTGGATGCGACAGCCCTGCTGGATCTGTTGAAGCCTCAGATCGGGTCCGAACTCTTCACCGTCTTGTCAGGCCGGATCGCGACACAGACGAAGGTCAATATGGCGGACCTTGTCACCGACACCTTCTCTCTAACCTTCGATCCCCTTTCCCTGACCTTCGTGGCGACATCCACGCCGGAAAGCCGAGCACGGCGCGATGTCGGCTTCTCCCAGACCCCGGTGATCGACCCTGCCGCCTTCGATCAACCGGCGGACTTTTCGGCTGGCGCGAATATCACCCTGGCCCAACTCTACTCCCACACCGACACTCGTTTTTCGCCGCTACAGGGCGGCGTCGACTTTTTCGCCAACCTCGGCGGGTTTGATGGCGTGACGCTGACCACCGGCGTCGATTACGACGGGAACAACACGCAAGGCCGCTGGCAGCGCCGCGAAATCCGTCTGACCAAGGACATCTTCAAATCCGCCGTGCGTCTGACCGCCGGCGAGTTCGCGCCCCCCATCGACAGTTTTCAAGGCTCGCAAAGGTTTTTGGGGCTATCGGCCGCACGCGCGTATTCAACCATTCGACCCTTCCAGAACGTGCGTCCCGCAGGGCGCCGCCAGTTCATCCTAGACCGTCCGGCCTTGGTCGTCGTCGAGGTCAACGGCGTGGTGGCGGAACGGATTCGCCTGGACGCCGGCCCCTACTCCATTGGCGACTTTCCCTTCGCGCAGGGCGCCAACACGGTTCGCCTGCTCGTCGAAGACGACAGCGGTCGGCGCGAGATCGCTGTGTTCGACCTGTTCGGCGGCGCCGGGCTGCTGGATCGCGGCGTGTTGGATTTTGGCGTGTCGGCCGGACTGCTGGAAGAAGGCGGAGATCTCCAATACGGCTCGACGCTGGCCGCGAGCGGCTTTGTTCGCAAGGGCCTGTCCGATGTTTTGACCGTCGGCGTCAACGCTCAGATCGCCGACCGAAAGGGGCAAGCCGGTGCGATAGCGACTTGGGGTTCCAAACTGGGTCTGATCCAGCTGAGCAGCGCCGCCAGCCACAACGGCGACACCGGAAAAAACGGCTACGTCGCCTCTGTCGACTATCTCCTCGAAAGGACTTTGGGCAATTCCGCTGATGCGCGCCTTGTGGCGTCGGCCCAGGCGACCAGCCGCTATTTTCAGAGCGCTTTCGATCCGTCCGCTTTCAACAACGAGAAATGGCGCGCCGCCGCGCGGCTGCTTGTGCGTTTTCGTGACTATTCGATCAGCGGCGGCGTCGCCTTCGTAAAGGGTCGCGAACAAAAGGATCGCACCGATTTCAGCCTGGGCCTGGGCCGCACTTTCCGTCGTTTCGCGGTCAATCTGGCCTGGCAGCGCGGGTCCACCGAAGATGGCCGCGACGAGGACCGCTTCGGACTGACGCTGACGTCGCGCTTCGGCGGGCGCTGGAGCACCACCGCGCGCTACGACACCGACAACGACCTGCGTGAGGTTGGGGTGTCACGCGCATCTTCGGGCCGCCTCAACGACTTGAGCGGCGACTTGCGGCTGTCGCAAGATCGAACCAACCAAGCGATCACGGCGGACCTGCGCTACATCAATAATCGGTTCGACGCCGAACTCGTATCGAACCGGCTGGTTTCGTCCGAGCCCGGCGGGGTCACGCGCCAGGAGTCGTTGTGGCGAATGTCGACGATGATCGGTTACGCCGGCGGCGCCTTTGGCGTCGGACGTTCGGCGCGCGAGGGCTTCGTCATCGCAACGCCCCACCCTACCCTCTCCCATTCACGCATCAAGCTGACGGATTCCAGCGGCTATACGGTCGCGCACAGCGGATGGCTGGGTCCGGCTCTGGTCGGCTTGGATCGCGGCTATGGCGTCAATCGCTACGAGATCGAGGCCGATCCGCTGCCGCAGGGCTATGACCTGGGTAGTGGTGTGGTCAACATCTTCCCCGGCTACGGCAACGGTTACCGCTTCGTGGTGGGTAGCGACGCGTCGCGCACCGCGCGAGGCGTCCTGATGTCCGCCAATGGACCGGTCGCTCTGGCCGGCGGCGTCATCCAAGCGGCAGGCGCTCCGGCTGATGCCGAGGGCAAGCCCTTCTTCACCAACCGCTCCGGGCGGTTTGTCGCCGATGGCCTGGCTCCGGGTCGCTATCGCCTGGTGATCCAGGGCGCCGTGGTGGGAGAATTCGTGATACCCGAGAAAGTGGAAGGAACAGTCGATGTCGGCGAAATCCGCACGTCTCCGCCGTCGCCGTAAGCGCAAGGCGCAAGGCGACCGAAAGATCCGGGTTCCAACCTGGTCTGAAACGCTGACCGTCATCGTCTCGCTGGTCCTGGCGGCTATCCTGGCCATGACCGCCTCCAAGGCGAGAGCCTGCGACCTTGCCCTGACCCAGAGCCCCAGCACTGTCGTCGTCAACTACAATCCCTTCGCTGCGGGACCGTCGAGCGGCGCCATCGATCTGGGCCTGAAGAACCAGGCAGACGAGGTCTGCGAGCTGCGGCTGTCCGTCGTTGACGACGGCGGGGCGATTGTTTCCCGGCTGGCCCTTGGGGGCGTGGGGGTGCAGTTCCGCCCGCGAGAGGCGTCGGGGCTTCAGACATCTGACGTCGAGCCTGGGGTCTTCCGCTACACTCTGGCTGGCAAGGCGACAGGTCAGGCGCAGCTGGACGCCGCCATCGTCGTGGACGCCGTGCCCGACGCCGGAACCTACGCCACCGACCTGAAGCTGCTGGTCAAGGACGCCGATGGAACGGCTTTGCTTGCCCCAATCCCGGTCCGTATGCAGTTGGTCTCCACGCCCCGAGCACAACTGAATCTGGCTGGCGCCGCCGGCGCCTTTGGTTCGGGTTCCAGTGTGGAGGTGGTCGATTTCGGTGACGCCTCTACCGGCCTGACGCGGCGCATCTTCATCCAGGTCCGCGCCAACGCACCGTCGGTCATCGCGATCACGTCCGAACATCGCGGCCTGATGCAGCGTCAGGGCGACGCGGAGACACCGTCCACCGTCGCCTACGCCGTCGAGCTGGACGGGACATCGGTCGATCTACAGGCGCCGTGGACCAAGGAGGTCGATCCGCCCCGCACCCTCGCCGGCATGTCGCTGCCGATGCTGTTCACCTTGGGCAAAATCAAGGATCAGATGGCCGGTCGCTATCAGGATGTGCTCGCTATCGACATATCGCCCCGCTGACGAGAAATACCCCATCATGGTTAGCCCATAGCGGCGATTACGACCCGGCCGTCAAACTGGTAACAAAGTTAACGCGATGAGCCGGCTGTTTGGAGGAGCCGGCACACACAGATCGTAAGCTTGAGGCTGACAGCCCTATCCGGGTTTGGACAGCCTGCGGAAATGGGTGGCGCAAATGTATGAGCAAAAGATAGCGGCGTCGTCGCGAACAGACGGCCATGCTGGTTCAGCAATCCTGCAAGGAGAGTTTGGGCAGCGCCGGACGCCAATCAGATCGACCGGAAATCCGACACCCCTGCCCCGTGCGGACTGCACCGCCTGGTTCGAACACGACATTCTCGCCCGGTTCGTTCTGGATCCTCAAGGCTGCGTGATCCACGCCAACGCCAATGCCAGAGCCATGATTGCAGCGGGCGTGCTGGGCGCTGGCGGGGCCTTTATCTGCCCCTCCCATCGCAATCGTGGCGAGTTCGACGCCTTGGCCAACCGCCTGCTGGAAGGACGACAATCTCACGGCCGCCTTCTGTTTCGCGCCGGCGATGACGCCTGGTGCCTGCTGGATCTGGCGACGGCGCCCGATGCGATCGACCGCATCTTCGCCACGGCGCGCCCGGCCCACTGCATGGGCGTGGAGGTTATGGAGCCGCTACGCGCCATATTCGGTCTGACCCGGGCTGAACTCCTGGTCCTTTCCCATCTGACCCAAGGCGAGGCCCCGAAGGACATCGGCCGAAAGATGGATATGTCGATCCACACCGTGCGCGCCCACCTGCGCGCCATCTGCATGCGCATGGGCGTCAAAGGCATTACCGGCGCCCTGAGACTGAGTTTTCAACTCATAAACTGACGCTGGTTTCGCAAAGCCATCAAAACCGTCCGCCGCGCTTCCATGTCTTCCATCAAGACAAACGATGGACCAGGCCACATAACTTCGGCGGCGCGGTTCGCGAACCGGTGACGTGCTGGATGCCGATTAGACCATCCCAGCCGAGCGCCGACTTCAAAGAATGGTGCAGAACGACTGTAATCACGCGTCCATGAGCACGCGCGCTGATCATCAAGTCATTGGAAGAAGTGGCGCACCCGGAGCGATTCGAACGCCCGACCCTCAGATTCGTAGTCTGATGCTCTATCCAGCTGAGCTACGGGTGCGGCTGCCTTGCGGCGAGGGCGGGTCTTTAGCCGGTGGATCGGGCGGACGCAAGCGGGTGAATGCAGTTTCTGCGTCTGAAGCGGTTGGCGTGGCGGCTGCGACGGCTTAGGCCTGTCTGACGCTCCCCTGCTTTCGGATCTTCCATGCGTTCTTTCCGTCGCCAGATCGCCGCTGCGCTGGTTCCCCTCCTGATGGCGGGATGCCAGACCGCGACAGCCAGCCAAGGGGCGCCCGCGCTGGCGACAGCATCGCCGCAGGCCGTGTCGGCCCCGCCGCCGGCCGCATCGCCCGCTCGGGGGCCGTTCGTCGCCGCGGCGAATCCGCTGGCGGTCGAGGCGGGGATGGCCGTGTTGCGGCGCGGCGGATCGGCCGTGGATGCGGCGGTGGCGATCCAGGCGGTGCTGGGTCTGGTGGAGCCGCAGTCGTCGGGCCTGGGGGGCGGGGCCTTCCTGATGAGCTATGACGCCGAGACCGGGACCGTCACGGCCTATGACGGGCGCGAGACGGCGCCGGCGTCGGCGACGCCCGAGCTGTTCTATGAGGACGGCAAGCCCCTGCCCTTCATCGACGCGGTGCTGTCGGGCCGCTCGACCGGGGCGCCGGGGGCGGTGGCCATGCTGGCCATGGCGCAGAAGGATCACGGCAAGCTGGCCTGGCGCGACCTGTTCGGGGACGCCGAACGGCTGGCGCGCGACGGGTTCACGGTCAGTCCGCGTCTGGCCGGCATGATCAATGGACGCAGTCCGCAGGCGCGGACCCGCTGGGCCAGCGCCTATTTCACCAAGCCGGACGGCACGCGGTATCAGGCGGGCGATCGGTTGAAGAACCCCGCCTACGCCGACACGGTCGCGCGGTTGGCGCAGCAGGGGCCGGGCGTCTTTTATGGCGGGGCGATCGGGCGCGACATCGCAGCGGCGGTTCGCGAAGGGCCGCGTCCCGGCGGTCTGACCGAGGCGGACATCGCCGGCTATCGCCCCTTGCGGCGCGACGCCCTTTGCCGGCCTTATCAGGCCTATGTGGTCTGCGTGCCGCCGCCGCCGTCCAGCGGGGTGGCGTTGCTGCAGTTCCTGGCCATGGCCGAGGAAACGCCCGATCTGGACAAGGGGGCCAGGAGCCCTGAGGCCTGGGTCGCGTTCGGACGGTTGCAGCGGCTGATGTATGCCGACCGGGACCGATACATCGGCGACAACGACTTCGTCGGGGTGCCGATCGCCGGTCTGCTGGATCCCGATTATGTCGCGTCGCGCGCGGCCCTGGCCCCGCAGGTGAACGGGCCGGTCGAGGCCGGCGCCCCGACGGGATCGCCGCCGCGCGGGGTCGACCAGACCGCCGAGCCGGGTGGCACCTCGCACATGGTCGTGGTGGACGCCTGGGGCAATGCGGTCAGCATGACCACGACGGTCGAGAGCATCTTCGGCAATGGCCGGATGGTCGACGGCTTCTTCCTGAACAACCAGCTGACGGATTTCTCCTTCACGCCGCACGAGGACGGACATCCGGCCGCCAATGCCGTGGCGGCGGGCAAGCGGCCGCGCTCGTCGATGACGCCGGTGCTGATCCTGGATCGTCAGGGGCGACTGGTCGGCGCAATCGGCTCGCCAGGCGGGTCCAGCATCCTGGCCTATGTGGCGAAGGCCCTGGTCGGCACGATGGACTGGGGCCTGTCGATGCAGCAGGCGATCGTCCTGCCCAATCTGGTGGTGCGGGGCGAGATGGTCGGGGCCGACACCGACATGATCGCGCCGGATATCCGCGACGCCCTGGCGGCGGCGGGCATGGCCCTGAGGCCCAACGCCACCGAGACCTCGGGCCTGCATGGCGCGATCTGGCGCGACGGGCGCTGGGACGGCGGGGCCGATCCACGTCGCGAGGGCGTGGCGCTCTCGGAGATTCGTTAAAGGCTCAGCGGCCGGGACGGATCGACAGCTGGAAGGCCAGCAGGCCTTCGCTGACGTCGGTGTCCAGACCGTTCATGCCGCGCAGACCCTTGCCGGCGTCGATCTCGCGATAGACGACGCCGAACGACGTCTGCATGTCGCCCTTGCGATAGGCCACGCCGATCGAGGCGTCGCCCAGGAAGCTGCCCTTGTCCTGGGTATAGCCGGAGCGCGCGTAGTCGCCGTCGCGGGTGCGGGCGAAGTTGTAGCCGACGGCTCGGCCGGATCCGGCGGCATACAGATACCAGCGCGGCCGCTCGCCGAACCGCTCGCGGCCGTTGGGGGCCAGACGATCCAGACCCTCGCCGATCTTGAGCGTGACGCCAGCCTCGGCCGAACGGCCTTCGCTGCCGACGCCCAGGCCCGCGTGGGGCGTCAGGCTGACTTCCAGGCCGGAGGCGGTATGGCCGCGCGCGCCGCGGAAACCGCGCACATAGCGCAGATCATAGGCGTCGGGGTCCAGTTCGGCCCGATCGACGGGCGTGACCGGCAGGGGAGAGCCATCGGCGCGGCGCAGACGGCCGGCCGTCTCCAGCGTCACCCGGTCGGTGAAGTCGGTGCGATCGATCCAGACGTCGTTACGCGTGCTGGCGGACAGGCCGGATCGGTCATCGGGACGGAAGGCGGTCGGGATTTCGATCTGGGCGCCGAACCGGGCGTCAGGTGCTACGCGGAAACTTGTCTGTTCAGTCAGGCGGGCGGAGACATCGGGCGAGGCGTCGAAGGCGTTGGGGGCCCAGGTCTGCGCGCAGGCGGCGCTCGCGCCGGCCATCGCCAACACGCCCCCAAAGCCGACAACACAGGCCTTTAATCGCATCCGGTCTCCCCACCGATCCGCTGGACACACACTGCAACCCTCAGGCGCAAGAGTCCAACGGCTTTTGGTCATGGTTTCGTCGCTTTTGAACGAGGACGCCCAGCAGCGGTTCCCAAACGAAAAAGGGCCCCGCTGTCGCGGAGCCCTTCGGGTCGGTTGGTGAAGATGGCCTTATTGGCAGGCCAGGCACTCGTCGTAGTCGGTCTTAGGCAGGGAGAAGAGATCCGGCTGATTGGGATCGATCACCTCTTCGGCCTTGTCCTCGGCGCCCGCGAAGGCGGCGCGCTGCACCGACTTAGAGCGTAGATAGTACAGCGACTTCACGCCGCGCTCCCAGGCGGACCAGTGCAGCATGTGCAGGTCCCATTTGTTCACGTCGCCGGGGATGAACAGGTTCAGCGACTGGGCCTGGCAGATTTCCGGCGCACGGTCGGCGGCCAGTTCGATCACCCAACGCTGGTCCAGTTCGAAGGCGGTCTTGAACACGCCCTTCTCATCCTCGTTCAGGGCGTCGAGGTGCTGGACCGAACCTTCGTTCTCTAGGATGGAGCTCCACACCGCCTCGGTGTTGATGCCTTTTTCGTCGAGCAGGCGCTCCAGATAGGGGTTCTTGACCGCGAACGAGCCCGACAGGGTCTTGTGGGTGTAGATGTTGGCCGGGATCGGTTCGATGCCCGCAGACGTGCCGCCGCAGATGATCGAGATCGAGGCGGTCGGGGCGATGGCCAGCTTGTGGCTGAACCGCTCCATCACGCCGCGCTCTTCGGCGTCCAGGCACGGACCCTTCTCTTCGGCCAGCAGGCGGCTGGCCTTGTCGGCCTCGCGGCGCAGATGCTTGAACAGGCGCATGTTCCACGACTTGGCCATGGCGCTTTCGAAGGCCACGCCCTGCCCCTGCAGGAAGGAGTGGAAGCCCATCAGGCCCAGACCCACCGAACGCTCGCGCTTGGCCGAATAGACGGCGGCGGCCATGGCGGGCGGGGCGCGGCGGATGAAGTCCTCCAGCACGTTGTCCAGGAACCGCATCAGATCCTCGACGAAGCGCGGCTCCTCGCGCCATTCCAGGAAGGTCTCAGCGTTGACCGACGACAGGCAGCAGACGGCGGTCCGGTCCACGCCCAGGTGGTCGCGGCCGGTGTGCAGCATGATCTCGGCGCACAGGTTCGACTGTTTGACCTTCAGGCCCAGGTCGCGCTGGTGCGGCGCCATCTGGCGGTTCACCGTGTCCGAGAAGATCAGATAGGGCTCGCCGGTCTGCATGCGGATGTCGAGCAGCTTGGTCCACAGCGAGCGCGCGTCGACGGTCTTCATGACCGCGCCGTCCTTGGGCGACTTCAGATCGAAGGTCCCGCCGACCTTGACCGCCTCCATGAACTCGTCGGTGACGTTGATGCCGTGGTGCAGGTTCAGGGACTTGCGATTGAAGTCGCCCGACGGTTTGCGGATCTCCAGGAACTCTTCGATTTCCGGGTGGTGGATGTCCAGATAGACGGCGGCCGAACCGCGGCGCAGCGAGCCCTGGCTGATCGCCAGCGTCAGGCTGTCCATCACGCGGATGAAGGGGATGATGCCCGAGGTCTTGCCCGCGCCCTTCACCTTTTCGCCGATGGAGCGGACGCCGCCCCAATAGGTGCCGATGCCGCCGCCGTTGGAGGCCAGGGCCACGTTCTCGTTCCAGACGTTCTGGATGCCGTCCAGACTGTCACCCACCGCGTTCAGGAAGCAGGAGATCGGCAGGCCGCGATCCGCGCCGCCGTTCGACAGGACCGGGGTCGCCGGCATGAACCACAGGCGGCTCATATAGTCATACAGGCGCTGGGCGTGTTCGGCGTCGTCCGAGAAGGCGGTCGAGACGCGCGCGAACATGTCCTGATAGCTTTCGCCCGGCAGCAGATAGCGATCTTCCAACGTCTTCTTGCCGAAGTCGGTCAGCAAATCGTCGCGCGAGCGGTCGACCTGGACCGATTTGACCACGGTCAGGTGGGGGCGCTCCGGCGTCGGCGTCGCCGCAACGCCTTGGAATTCCGTCGTCTTCAATGCCTCGCCGCCAGCCATGGTCATCTGCGTCCTGAACAAAAAGTCGTTTGAGCCGCCCGCGCCGCGACCACATCATCTTGTGGCCTCTGCGCTCCCCGAGCCCACATATAGGGCGCATATGCCTAATGACCCGTCAACGGGTTGACGCCGGCCATTGTGGGCGAATCGGTCGAACAAGTCCCAGCCGTCTGGGGAAAAGCCCGCACGCAAGCCAGCACGTCTGTTTTGCGCGCCTGCGACAGCGTGATCACGAACGCGTGATCGGAACGACTGCCCAGCTTGGCCGTTGGCTCGCCCATGACGCTTTCTGACTTACGCGCCTTTTTGATACGCGCCCTGACGGTCGCTCGCACGGAAATCGCCGCGCTTCTGGCCCTGCTGGTCGTCGCCGGCGGCGTTCTGACCTTCGCCGGCCTCGCCGATGAGATGACCGAGGGCGAGGGCCAGGCCTTCGATCTTCATGTCCTGGCGCTGATGCGGCCCTATGCCGACGATCCCGGCCGGCCGTGGGGGCCGTGGTGGCTGAAGGAGGCGGCGGCGGACATCACCTCGCTGGGCGGCATCTCTGTGCTGGGTCTGTTCGCCCTGATCGTGATCGTCTTCCTGCTGAGCCAGCGGAAATGGCTGTCGTCCCTGCTGCTGGTCATCGGCCTGGCCGGCGGCGTCGCGCTGTCGGAAGGCCTGAAGGCGGTGTTCGAACGCGCCCGCCCCCCTGCCGCCGCTCAGGCAGTGGAGACGATCAACGCCAGCTTCCCCTCCGGCCACGCCCTGCTATCCACCGTCTTCTATCTCAGCGTCGCCGTCATGCTGACCCGCGCCTTCCCGCGCGAGCGGTTCAAGGTCTTCGTCCTGGGCGTCGGCATTCTGCTGGCCCTGCTGGTCGGGCTGACGCGCATCTATCTGGGCGCCCACTGGGCCACCGACGTCTTCGCCGGCTGGGCGGTCGGCGCGGCCTGGGCCATGGCCCTGTGGCTGGTCGCCTATGGGGTGGCGCGCTGGCAGAAGCGCCACCGTGCGGCGCTGCAGGACGAAGCCTCCCCGATCGAAGCCGCTCCCGACCCGACCAAAGTCTAGGCCCGCCATCCGCTTCGCGACAGGCTAGTCTGAAGACATGTCGGATACGCACATGGATCACGCCGCCCTCTACGCCGAACGCCTGAAGACCCCCGACCAGGCCGCCGCCCTGATCGTGCCGGGCGCCAAGGTCGCCATGGGCCTTGGTGTGTCCCAGCCGCCGGCCCTGCTCAAGGCCCTGGCGGACCGGGCCGCGCGCGGCGAGGTCGAGGACGTGAACCTCTACTATCTGCTCTCGACCGCCATCGCCGGGGACACGGTGCTGCGCTATGAACTGATGGACCGGATCCGCCCCTGGAGCCTGTTCCACAGCGCCATCGAACGCCGGCTGGAACAGCGCGCACACGAGGAGGGTCGCCCCAACCCCGTGCAGTTCATCCCCACGGGCTTTCAGCAGTCGCCCCGCCTTCTGTGCGACGAGGTCAAGGTGGACACCCTTATTTGCACCGTCTCGCCGATGGATGCGGACGGCTTCTTCTCGTTCGGCACCAACACCGACTATTCCAAGCCAGTGTCGCAGACGGCGAAGACCGTGATCGTCGAGGTCAATCCGCACATGCCGCGCGTGTTCGGCGACTGCACCGTCCATGTGTCCAAGGTCGCCGGCATCGTCGAACATGCCGCGCCCCTGCTGGTCGTGCCGCGCGCCGAACCCCAACCGGCGGACCTGGCCATCGGCCGCATCATCGCCGGCCTGGTCGAGGACGGGGCGACGCTTCAGATGGGGATCGGCGCCCTGCCCAACGCCGTCTGCGACGCCCTGACGGACCACCGCGATCTGGGCGTTCACACCGAGATGCTGACGCCCGGCCTGGTCGAGCTGATGCAGGCCGGCGTGGCCAACCATGCCCGCAAGACCCTGCATCCCGGCGTGGGCGTCTTCGCCTTCTCGATGGGCGACCTCAACACCTATGAATTCCTGGACGGCAATCGCGGCATGGAGGCCCATCCGGTCTCCTATGTGAACGACCCGGCCGTGATCGCGCGCAACGCGAAGATGATCTCGGTCAACGCCACGCTTCAGATCGACCTGACCGGCGCCTGCTGCTCGGAGTTTCTGAACGGGCGCCAGTTCACGGCCGCCGGGGGCCAGCTTGACTTCGTGCGCGGCGCCTATGGATCGGAGGGCGGCAAGTCGATCATCGCCTGTCATTCCACGGCGGCGAAGGGCACGGCCTCTCGCATCGTCGCGCGTCTGGACGGGCCGGTCACCACCCCGCGCAACGATACCCACATCGTCGCCACAGAACACGGCTGGACCAATCTGAAGGGCAAGTCATCCAGCGAGCGCGCCCGCGCCCTGATCGCCTTGGCCGCGCCGGAGTTTCGGGACGGCCTGACGGCGGCGGCGCGCGAGCAGGGCCTGATCTGACGCCGCGCTTGATCTTGGACCGTCTGTCGGGGCTTCTGGCGTCATGAAGACCATCCGCCTGCTGGCCCTGCTGTCCCTGCTCGTCGCCGCGCCTGCCAGCGCGAGGGTGGCCCAAGGCGCCTATGCCACCAACGGCGACTGCGGCGGGCGGCCCATGACCACCGTGCGCATGACGCCCGGCTACTGCCTGGGGCTGGTCTGGCAGGGAACGGGGGCCGAGGGACCGCGAATGCCGCGCGGCCTGCTGGCGCTACCCAATGGCGACTGGTTGGTGACGGATCTGGGCAGTTGGGACCAGGGACGCGGCGCGATCTGGCGGCTGTCGTTCGGCGCCGACGGCGCGCCGCGCTGGAGACGACTGGCCCAAGGCCTAAACATGCCGCACACGGCGGCGCGCGGGCCGGACGGGCGCATCTATGTGTCCGAGATGAACCGCATCCTGACGCTGGACCCCGACGCGGCCGATCCGGCGGCGACGGTGCGCACCGTGATCGGCGACCTGCCCGACAATCGTCTGCACGCCAATCGCCACCCCCTGTCCAGCTTCGTGTTCGACGCCAACGGCGACCTGCTGGTCAATGTCGGCGCGCCCAGCGACCGCTGCGTGGATGCGCGAGGCCGGGCGCGCGCCAATGCGTCCGGCGCCTGCATCGACAGCGCGGCGACGGCCCAGGTGCGGCGTCACGCCTATCTGGGCAACGGACGCTGGGCCGAGGACAGCACCGTCTTCGCCTCAGGCCTGCGCAACTCCATCGCCCTGGTGCGGCATCCATCGGGCACGATCCTGCAAGGGGAGAACTCGGTCGATTTGACCACGCCCGACCATCCCTATGATGAGATCAATGTCCTGCGGCAGGGCGGCCATTACGGCTGGCCCTATTGCGTCGATCTGGCGACGCCCCTGCCGGGCTGGAGCGCGGCCCAGGCGCGATGCCGCCAGCGCGACCGCCCGGTCGCCCTGCTGCCGCCGCACGCCGCGCCGCTGGACCTGATCTATTACGACGGGGCGATGTTCCCCGAACTGCGCGGCCGGCTGCTGATGAGCTGGCACGGATATCGTCGCGCGGGCGGCCGGATCGTGGCGGCCGAGACGGATGGCGAGGGCCGCCCGCTGACCGATATCGGCGGCCGCTACGCCATCTATCCCCGGGGCGCCCTGCCCTATCCCGCCGGCGCGCCCAGCGTGCGAGGCAAGGTTCTGACGCCGGGCTGGGACACGGTCGCAGGCCTTCAGCCGCGCGGCGCGCCGGTCGTGCTGGCCGTCGCCGCCGACGGATCGATCTGGGTCACGGACGACCGAAACCGGGCGATCCTCAGGATCGCCCGGTCGGATAAGACGCCCTAGCTCTTGCGTGCGTCGCGCTTGGCCAGGACGCGCAGGCGAAGGGCGTTCAGCTTGATGAAGCCGGCCGCGTCCTTGTGGTCATAGGCCTGGACGCCTTCTTCGAAGGTCACCAGGTCCTGATCGTACAGGCTGTTGGGGCTTTCGCGGCCGATCACCGAGACATTGCCCTTGTACAGCTTGACCTTGACCGTGCCGGAGACGTTTTCCTGGCTCTTGTCGATGGCGGCCTGCAGCATCTCGCGCTCGGGCGAGAACCAGAAGCCGTTGTAGATCAGATCGGCGTATTTCGGCATCAGCTGGTCCTTCAGGTGCATGGAGCCGCCGTCCAGGGTGATGCTTTCGATGCCGCGGTGGGCCGCGATCAGAATGGTCCCGCCGGGGGTCTCATAAACGCCGCGCGACTTCATGCCGACGAAGCGGTTCTCGACCAGGTCCAGACGGCCGATGCCGTTGTCGTGGCCGTACTGGTTCAGCGCGGTCAGGAGGGTGGCGGGCGACATGGCCTCGCCGTTGATCGAGACAGCGTCGCCCTTTTCGAACCCGATCTCGATGACGGTGGCCTTATCCGGCGCGTCTTCCGGGCTGATCGTGCGCTGGTGGACGAACTCGGGCGCCTCGACCGCCGGGTCTTCCAGCACCTTGCCCTCGGACGAGGAGTGCAGGAGGTTGGCGTCGACGCTGAAGGGCGCCTCGCCGCGCTTGTCCTTGGCGATCGGGATCTGGTTCTTCTCGGCGAAGTCCAGCAGGGCCTCGCGGCTGCGGAATTCCCACTCGCGCCACGGAGCGATGACGCGGATGTCGGGCTCAAGCGCATAGTAGCCCAGTTCGAACCGGACCTGATCATTGCCCTTGCCGGTCGCGCCGTGACAGACGGCGTCGGCGCCGACCTGACGCGCGATCTCGATCTGGCGCTTGGAGATCAGGGGACGGGCGATGGAGGTGCCCAGCAGATAGTCGCCTTCGTACTGCGCATTGGCGCGGAACATCGGGAAGACGAAGTCGCGCACGAACTCTTCGCGCAGGTCGTCGATGAAGATGTTCTCGGGCTTGATGCCCAGTTTCAGCGCCTTCTCGCGCGCCGGGCCCAACTCTTCGCCCTGGCCGAGGTCGGCGGTGAAGGTCACCACCTCGGCGTTATATTCGGTCTGGAGCCACTTCAGGATGATCGAGGTGTCCAGCCCGCCCGAATAGGCGAGGACGACTTTCTTGACGGGCTTGTCGGCGGGGGCGGACATGGCGGCTCTTTCAGCAAGGGGCGGTCAGTCGGGGAGTTGACGCGCGCATAAGACCGGGGGTCCGGCGATGCAACCTTTTCCGGGTCGCGCGGGGGAGAACATGAACCTTTCGTCATGTTCCATTTGGTCGCGTTGCCAGGCGGCAGACCGGCGTTATGGTCCCCTCCAACTGCAATCCCGAGGATATCGCATGCGCCGCACTGGCTCTCTCGTCGCCGCCGCCGCCCTTCTGGCGGTTTCAACGCCCGTCTGGGCCTCTGCGGCCGCCGCACCCGCCGCCCAGGCCGCCGGTCAGGCCGCCGCGCCCGCCGTTCAGGCCGCGCCGGTCTCGCAGCTGATCAACGAAGTCGACATCCCCTACACCAAGTTCACCCTCGACAACGGCCTGACCGTCCTGGTCCATGAGGACCATAAGGCCCCCGTCGTCGCCGTCTCCGTCTGGTACAACGTCGGCTCCAAGGATGAGCCGGCCGGCAAGACCGGCTTCGCCCACCTGTTCGAACACCTGATGTTCGGCGGCTCGGAAAATGCGCCCGGCAGCTATTTCACGCCGATGCGCAACATGGGCGCGACCGACATGAACGGGACCACCTATTTCGACCGCACCAACTATTTCGAGACCGTACCGACCCCGGCGCTGGAACAGGCCCTGTTCATGGAAAGCGACCGCATGGGCTACATGCTGGGCGCCATCAGCCAGGAAACGCTCGATCTGCAACGCGGCGTCGTCCAGAACGAAAAGCGTCAGGGCGACAACCAGCCCTATGGCCTGAACCAGTACAAGCAGCTGGAGGCCCTGTTCCCCGAAGGCCACCCCTATCGCCACTCGACCATCGGTTCGATGGCCGATCTGGACGCCGCCTCGATGCAGACGGTGCGCGACTGGTTCACCTCCAACTATGGCCCCAACAACGCCGTTCTGGTGCTGGCCGGCGACATCACACCCGCCAAGGCGCGTGAACTGACCGACAAATACTTCGGCCCGATCGCCAAGGGTCCGGTGAACAATCCCGCCCAGGCCCCGGTGCCGACCCTGTCCGCTCCGCTCAGCGAAACCACCCACGACCGCGTCTCGAACGCCCAGGTCGAGGTCAGCTG
Organism: Brevundimonas sp. ASV9; assembly: GCF_016429195.1. Taxonomy (GTDB): domain Bacteria; phylum Pseudomonadota; class Alphaproteobacteria; order Caulobacterales; family Caulobacteraceae; genus Brevundimonas. Next base: position 12,398 of record NZ_JAELUF010000026.1, on the reverse strand, counting down.
GGCCGTGCCCGGCATGCTGGACCCGGATTCCGTGCCGCTCAGCGTCGCGGCATCAGTTCTAGGCGGCCTGGCCTCCTCGCGCCTGGACAATGAGCTGGTGCGCGGCGAACAGACCGCCGTCTCGGTCAGCGCCGGCAACAGCGCTTTCCATCGCGTCGGCATCTTCGAGATGAGCGCCACGATCAAGCCGGGCGAAGACCCCGCCGCCGTCGAGGCGCGCATGCGTGAAATCCTGAACGGCCTGATCGCGAATGGCCCGACCCAAGACGAGATCAACCGCGTCGTCACCCAGTACGCCTCGCGCCGCATCCAGGGCCTGGAACAGGTCGGCGGCTTCGGCGGCAAGGCCACGGCGCTCGCCGAAGGCCAGCTCTATGCCGGCGATCCGGAGTTCTACAAGAAGCAGCTGGCGGCCTACGCCGCGGTCACGCCGGCCCAGGTCAAGGCGGCGATGCAGAAGTGGCTGACCCGTCCGGCCTATACGCTGACCACCCTGCCCGGCCAGCGCGAAGCCTATCAGGAGGCGGCCGCCTCGCCGTCCGGGGCCAATCGCACGCCGGCCCCGGAAATCGAGCGCAAGCCGCGCATGCCCAAGCCCGAGATCGGTCAGGTCGCCAACGTCGACTTCCCGGCCGTTGAGCGCACCCGCCTGTCGAACGGCATGGAGGTGATCTACGCCCAGCGCGACGCCACCCCGACGACGAAGATCGCGCTCGACTTCGACGCCGGCCTGGCCGCCGACGACCGGTCCAAACTGGGTCTGCAGACCCTGATGCTGGACCTGATGGACGAGGGCACCCGCACCCTGAACGCCACGCAGCTGGCCGAGGCGCAGGAAGCCCTGGGCGCGACCATCACCACCGGCGCGACGATGGACAGCTCGGTCGTCCAACTGTCGGCGGTGACGCCGAACCTGAAGCCTTCGGTGGATCTGATGGCCGAGGTGGTGCGCAATCCCGCCTTCGCCCCGGCCGAGCTGGAGCGACTTCGCGCCACCCGCCTGTCGCGCATCGCCGCCGAGCGGACCCAGCCGGCCGCCCTGGCCAGCCGCGCCCTGCCGGAACTGATGTATGGGCCCAACAGCCCCTACGGCCGTCCGTTCAGCGGCAACGGCGACGAGACCAGCGTCAAGGCGATCACCGACGCCGACATCCGCGCCGACTACGCCAAGTGGATCCGCCCGGACAACGCCAAGCTGTTCGTCGTCTCCGACCGCCCCCTAGCCGAGCTGACGCCGATCCTGGACAGCGCCTTCGGTCAGTGGGTCCCGCCTGCATCGGCCAAGGCCGTCAAGGACTTCTCGGCCCCAATCCCGGCCGCGACGCCCAAGATCGTGCTGATCGACCGCCCGCAATCGCCCCAGTCCTACATCATGGGCGGCGAGGTCCTGGGCCTGTCGGGCACCGACGACCTGTTGGTGCTGAACGCGGCGAACAATGTGCTCGGCAACGACTTCCTGTCGCGCATCAACTCGGATCTGCGTGAGACCAAGAGCTGGTCCTACGGCGTCAACGCCTCGGTCAATCCGTTCGCCGGACGCGTGCCCTATCTGATCACCGCCCCGGTCCAGGCCGACAAGACCGGCCCGGCCATCGAAGCCCTGAACCAGCAGTTCAACGACTTCCTGTCGGGCGGCAAGGGCGTGACGCCTGAGGAGCTGCAACGCACGATCAACGGCAACACCCGCCGTCTGGCCGGCAGCTACGAGACCTCGGCCGCGGTCCTCGGCGCCATGCGCTCCAACGCCCTGCTGGGCCGTCCGGACGACTATCCGGAAACCATCGCGGCGCGCACCAACGCCCTGACCGCAGCCCAGCTGGACGCCGCCGCCAAGGCCGCCATCGATCCGTCCCGGTTCGTCTGGGTCGTGGTCGGCGACGCCTCGGTGGTCAAGCCGCAACTGGACGCCCTGGGCATCCCCGTCGAGGTCCGCGCGGCGGCCCCCGCCGCCCAATAGGACGACGACAGACCAGAACGACGAAGGCCCGGAGAGCGATCTCCGGGCCTTTTCTTTTTGCCGTCATGCTCGGGCCTCACCCGATGATGAGGGCCTCTAGTCCAGCGTGGCGCCCGTCGTGCGCATGATCTCGGCGCGCAGTTCCGGCAGGCCGAGACCCTTTTCCGAGGAGGTCAGGGCCACCACCGGGAAGGCGGCGGGGCGTTTGGAGATGGCCTTCAGGGTCGCGGCCTGCACGGCCTCGCCTTCGCCCTTCTTCAGCTTGTCGGCCTTAGTCAGGACGATCTGATAGCTGACGGCGGCCAGGTCCAGCGCATCCAGCGCCTCCGTATCCACCGACTTCAGCCCATGGCGGCTGTCGATCAGCAGATAGACCCGCTTCAGCGTCACCCGGCCGCGCAGATAGTCGCGGCCCAGATCCTGGAACTTCTTGACCGTGGTCTTGGATGCCTTGGCCCAGCCATAGCCGGGCAGGTCGACCAGACGCATCCGGCCGTCCAGGTCGAAGAAGTTGACCTCGCGCGTGCGACCCGGCTCGTTCGAGGCGCGGGCCAGCTTGTGCATGCCCACCAGCCCGTTGATCAGGCTGGACTTGCCCACGTTCGAGCGCCCGGCGAAGGCGATCTCGGGCAGATCGGGGTCGGGCAGCTGCTCGATCTTGGCCGCGCCCATGACGAAGGTCGCAGGCCGCGCGAACAGGACGCGCGCCGCCTCGATGTCCTCGGGCGTGAACTCGGTCTCGTCGATCACGCCGGCGACTTCTTGAACCGGGCGAAGAACGCATCGATCGGGTTCTCGGCCTTGTAGCGATGCATGATCACATACTGCTGCAGGATGGTCAGGATGTTGGACCAGGCCCAGTAGATCAGCAGGCCCGCCGCGAACGGCGCCATGATGAAGGTGAACAGCAGCGGCATGAACTGGAAGATCTGGCGCTGGACCGGATCGGCCGCCGGCGGGTTCATCGCCGTCTGCAGCCACATCGTCAGGCCGTAGGCGATCGCCAGCAAACCCAGGTGCAGCGGGCCGGCCAACAGGCCACCGATCAGGGGCGCCATCGCCGGATCCCACGGGATCAGGCCGAACAGGTTCCAGATCGACGACGGATCGCGCGCCGACAGGTCATGGATGAAGCCCAGGAACGGCTGGTGACGCATTTCGATGGTCACGGTCAGCACCTTGTAAAGGGCGTAGAAGACCGGGATCTGCAGCACCAGCGGAAGACATCCGGCGACCGGATTGATCTTCTCGCGCTGATACAGGGCCATCGTCTCCTGCTGCTGCTTCTGCGGGTCGTCTTTGAACTTCTTCTTGATCTCCTCCATCTTGGGCTGGAGGTTCCGCATCTTGGACATCGAGGCGTAGGCGTTGTTGGCCAGCGGGAACATCACCAGCTTGACGATGACGGTCAGGGCCAGAATGGCGACGCCGAAGCTGCCGACCAGGCCATAGACGTTCTCCAGGATCCAGAAGATCGGACGCGTCAGGAACCAGAACATCCCCCAGTCGATCGCATAGACGAAGCGCGGCAGGTTCAGGCTCTGCTCATAGGATTTCAGCACCTCGGCGCGCTTGACCCCGGCGAACAGGCGTTGGGTCTCGGTCGCGGTTGCGCCGGGCTGGATCGTGCGGGTGGTGCCCAGGACATTGGCTTCCAACTGCTGGGCGCCGTTCAGGTCGCGGACGCGAAATTCGGTTTCGACCGCCTCGTTCTGCTGGGGCAGCAGGGCCGCCAGCCAGTATTTGTCGGTGATGCCCAGCCAGCCGCCGGTCGAGGCGTTCTCGATCCGCGGCTCCTTCAGCCAGTCCTTGTATTTCTTCTGTTCGGTCCGGTAGTCGCCCGGCTTGCCGAAGGTGCCGATCGCGCCCTCGTGGACGATGTGCGACGAGCCGGCTGCGGGCGGCACGCCCTGGCGCTGGACGCTGCCGTAGGGGGCGATGGTGATCGCCTGCGTGCCCAGGTTCTGGACCGTGTCCTGCACCGAGAAGACGTATTTGTCGTCGACCGAGATCACGCGGGTGAAGCGCAGGCCCTGGCCGTTGTCCCAGGTCAGGGTGACCGGCGTCGTCGGCGTCAGGGTTGACCCATTGGTCAGGCGCCAGACGGTATTGGGTCCAGGAACGCCGCCGGCGACATTGGGGCCGGTCCAGCCGAACTGGGCGAAATAGGCGTTCTGCATCCCCTGCGGGCGGAACAGCTCCACCGGCTGGGGCTTGTCCTGAACCTCGCGGTAGTCGGTCAGGAACAGGTCGTCGATCCGGCCGCCCTGAAGCGACAGCGACCCCTTCAGCGTGCCGGACTGGATCGGCACGCGCGCGGCGGTGCTCAGCGCCTGGCTGCGGTCGGTGACGAAGGTCGGGCCCTGCGGGCTCAGCGCCGTGCGCGCGGCGTTGTCAGCGGTCTGCGACTGCTCGGCCTGGGCCTGCTGTTGCACGGCGCGGCGCTCGGCCTGCGGACGCAGCACGGCGAAATAGTAGATCCCCATGATCAGGACCGAGCACACGATGAAGATGATCGTGTTGCGCGTGTTTTCGTTTTTCATGGATTCTGGCGGTCCTGGCCGGAGGGGGCGCGGGCGGGCGAAGGCCTGTTGGCCTTAGGTGTCGCCAGCCTTGTAAGCGTCGATTTCACGTCGTCAAGCAGACGGTCCCACGCACGCTCGGTCGTGCCCATGCGGGCGATGAAGACATAGTCGCTTCCGGGCACGCCATGCTGGGCCAGCATGGCCCGTGCGGCCTCGCGCAGACGGCGTTTGGCGCGGTTGCGCTGAACCGCCCCGCCGATCTTCTTGGTGGCGGTGAAGCCCAGTCCGATGTGCGGCGAACCGTCGCCGCGCTCCAGCCGCTGGATCACCACGGCGCCGCGCGCCTCGGAAACGCCTTTGGCGGCCGCCAGGAACTGGGGCCGCCGCAACAGACGCTTGATCTGTAAAAGGTCGCTCATGCGTCCAAAAGATCCGGACGCGTAAGCCGCTTACGCCGTCAGGCGCTTGCGGCCCTTGGCGCGACGGCGCGCAACAATCTTCTGGCCGTTCTTGGTGGCCATCCGGCTGCGGAAGCCGTGACGGCGCTTGCGCACGAGTCGCGACGGCTGATAGGTCCGCTTCACGGTCGGCTCCTGACGTTAAAAGGTTGGGCGACGGGGCAAGAGGCGTCCGCCGCAGGAAGGGCGGGCGTATAAGTCGCATGTCCGCGTGAGTCAACGCTCGGACGGCATTTCGGGACGATGAAACGGATGGCGAAACGAACGGCGAAGGAATGGGCCCTGCGGCTGGCGCCGCTGGCGGCCATCGCCGGCGTGGTGATCGCCTTCTTCGCCCTGGGCTGGAACCGCTATCTGTCGATGGATCTGATCCGCGAGCACGGGCTGAACCTTCAGGCCTATGCGCAACAGAACTGGTGGATCGCGCTGGTCGCCTTCATCGCGGTCTATGCCGTGGCGACCGCCTCGACCATTCCCGGACCCGTTTTCCTGACCCTGCTGGGGGGGATGATGTTCGGCCCCTATATCGGGGCCCTGGCCCAGTCGACGGGAGCCACCATCGGTTCTGTCGTCATCTATTATGTCTATCGCACCTCGATCGGTTCGTGGCTGCGCGCCAAGTTCGAGGCCGACGCCGGCTTCATGGATCGGCTGGCCAAGGGCATCGACCGCAACGCCTTCACCACCCTGTTCACCCTGCGCGTGATCCCCAGCGTGCCCTTCGTCCTGGTCAACGCGACGGCGGGGATGATGGCGGTGCCGCTGAGGCCCTACATCATCGCCACCTTCATCGGCCTGCTGCCGTCCACCTTCATCTATACCTGGATCGGATCGCAGCTGGGCGGCCTGCTGCGCGCCGGCGTGCGGCCGGACCTGCCGATGCTGCTGCAACAGTTCTTCTGGCCGTTGATGGGCGTGGTCTTCCTTTCCCTGCTGCTGCCCATCGGCATCAAGCTCTTCCAGATGATCCGCGCGCGGCGGATCGGGGCGACGGCGGCATGAGCGCCCTGTTCGATCGGATCGCGGCGCGGCTGAACCTGACGCCGGACCAGGCCAATCTCTGGCGCGAGCGCCTGACCCCGCGCGCGCCCGACGGCCTGTCGGCGCGGCTGCTGCTGCTGACCGTCGCCTTCACCCTGGCGGTCGAGGCTCTGATCCTGGGCCCGAACCTGGCGGCCTTCCATGAGCGCTGGCTGCGCGACCGGCTCCAGGCCGCCGAACTGGCCTCGGTCGGGGTCGAAGCCCTGCCCTATAGCGCGGTCGAGGACGACACGGCCGCCGAGTTGATGCGGATCGGCGGGGTTCAGGCGGTCGCCCTGACAGAGCAAGGCGTGCGCCGCCTGCTGCTTCAGGCCCCCAACCTGCCCCGCGCGCCCGAACTGATCGACCTCAGGCGTCAGGACAGCTGGTCGCGCCTGACCGACCCTTGGCGCACCCTGTTCGGACATCCGGACCGCTCGCTGCGGGTTCAGGCCAAGCCGCGCTATCGCTCGGGCGACTTCATCGAGATCGTCACCCCCGCCCAGCCGTTGAAGCTGGAACTGCGCGCCTTCCTGCTGAACAGCCTGCTGGTGTCCCTGCTGGTGTCGGTGACGGCGGGCGCGCTGCTGTATGGCGGTCTGGCCCTGCTAGTGCTGCGGCCGCTTCGTCGCGTCACCCGCTCGATGGAGCGGTTCGCCGCCGATCCCGAGAGCGAGGCCGAGGCGCCGTCCGATCGCCACGACGAGATCGGCCGCGTCGAGCGCGAACTCAGCCGCATGCAGGAGGAGGTGCGCCATTCCCTGCGCTCTCGCGCGCGTCTAGTCGCGCTGGGCGAGGCGGTGGCCAAGATCAACCACGACCTGCGCAACATGCTGACCTCGGCCCAGATGGCGTCCGAGCGGCTGGCGACCTCCGCCGACCCTCAGGTGGCCAAGGCCCTGCCCCGGCTGGAGCGCGCGCTCAGCCGCGCCGCCGGCCTGTCGCGCAATGTGCTGGAATACGGCAAGAGCGAGGAACCCGCGCCCCAGAAGACCCGCGTCGTCCTGACCAAGGCCCTGACCCTGGCGGCCGAGGACGCCGGGCTGGACCCCGACGGCGTGCGCCTGGTCAAACAGCTGCCGCCCCGGTTCGCCGTCGAGGCCGACCCGGATCAGCTGTATCGCATCCTGGTCAATCTGATGCGTAACGCCCGCCAGGCCATCGAGGCCGATCCGACGCGTCCGCCCGAGCGGCGCGGCAAGGGCGCCATCACCGTCAGCGCCTTTGGTCAGGACGGCTTCTGCGTCGTGCGCATCGCCGACGACGGCCCCGGCATTCCGCCGCGTCTGGCCGAACGCCTGTTCGAACCCTTTGTCAGCTCAAAGAGCTCGGACGGCTCGGGCCTGGGCCTGACCATCTCGCGCGAACTGGCCGCCCTTCACGGCGGCGATCTGCGGCTGGTCGAGACCGACGGCAAGGGCGCCGTGTTCGAGCTGCGCCTGCCGGGCTGAACCGCCCTATTCCAGACCGTCGTCCGACACGACGAAGGGCCGGTTCTCCGCCTTGGCCTGGGCCGCGAGTTCTTCCTGAACCAGATGCCAGCGCCGCAGACGCTCATAGTCGATGGCGTGCTCGGGCGAGGCGTCCAGCCAATGGCGGAAGTCCTCGATCTGGAGCCGGGCGTCCGCGGCGGTCGTATCGGGCAGGGCCGGCACGTTCGGCAACTGGCGCGCGACATCCGCAGGAATGGGGAAGTCGCCGGACGCGGTGCTCAGGATCATCGATCTTCTCGGCTAGGCTGCGGTCGGGAGAGGACGACCATGACGCGAAGCCGAGCCTTTCGCCACCTTTTCATCGCTGCGGCGTTGTGCAGCAGGATCACAATGGCCAAGCTGCGGGTAACGCCTCGGCCTCGGGAGAGACAGTCATGATCATTCGCACCGCCGTCGCCGCCGCCCTGTTGGTCGCCGCCCAGACCGCGCCCGTCGCCGCCCAGACGGCGCCGGCGCCGCCGACCGCCGACCCTTATCGCGATCAGCGCGCCCTGCCCGACCCGGCTGATCCCGCCAGCCGCGACGAAATGATGAAGGCGCGGGGCGAGGCCTATCACCGGGCCAGCGACGCCCAGCAGACCGAAGAGGAACTGCGCACGACCCGCGCTCTGAACGACGAGATCGCCGCCCAGAACGCCCTGGCCGACAAGACCGACGCCGCCAACCGGCTGGACTACGACGCCGCCCTGGCCCGTCATCAGATCGAGGTCAGTCAGGCCGAGGAACAGGCGCGCGCCGCCGCCGAGACCGCCCGCTTGGCCCAAGAGAAATACGACCGCGACTACGCCGCCTGGCAGGAACAGGTGCGACTGTGCCGCACGGGTTTCCGCCCCGCCTGCACCGCCCGACCGGCGTGGGTCGCGCCGGCGCAGTAAACGTCATCAGTCCGCCTTGGCTTTCGCTTCGGCGATCAGGGCGTCGTCGATTTCGCGAGCGCGCACAGCGGCCGGTCGTGTCGTGATCCGTTCGGCATAGGCCGTGAAGGCCGGCCGTTCAGGCAGGCTCTTGAACATCAGCCCCCAAGCGATCTGGCTGCCGACATAGACATCGGCGGCGCTGAACCGCTCGCCGAGAATCCACGGACTGCGATCCAGCGCATGTTCCAGCCCGTCGATCACCTGATCGAACGAGCGGTAGCCGACCATGGCCGACTTCTCGGGCGGCGGCAGTTGACCCAGCGACTTGGCCGTCACCGCCGCCTCGACCGGCCCGGCGGCGAAAAACATCCAGCGATAAAAGAGGCCGCGCAGCGGATCGTCCGTCTCCGGCGCCAAGCCGGCGTCAGGAAAGGCGTCGGCCAGATAGGCGCAGATGGCGGCGCATTCGGTGACCACGATCCCGCGATGGGCGATGGCCGGCACCTTTCCCATCGGATTGATCGCCAGATAGTCCGGCGACTTCATCGCCGCATAGTCGACCACGATGGTGCGATAGGGCTGGCCTGCCTCCTCCAGCATCCAGCGAACGATGCGTCCCCGCGACATGGGGTTGGTGTAGAAGACGATCTCTTCGCTCATGGGGTGCTCTCCCTTTCGAGAGAGCCTACGCCCGAAATGGGAGATGTGTCAGCCCGCGGCCAGGCTCATGTCGCGCCGCGCCATCATGCGATCGAACGCGCCCCAGACGCCCTCGACACCGCGCCAGCCCGGAGCAATATGATCGCGACTACGCCCCTTGGCAGGAACAGGCGCGGCTATGCCGGTCGGGCCTCCGCAAGGCCTCATCGCGCGACCGGCCTGGATCCGGCCAGCGCAATAAACCGTGCCGGCTGAAACCATAGAGGGATCGGGCGGTTGTCTCTATCGAACCCCAAGCGAAAGAGACCCTCCATGGCCGATGCCACCGCCAATATCGCCGCAACCAAACGCTTCGGCGAGATCGTCAACACGGGCGCTCTGGACGCCTTTCCCGAGGTCGTGGCGGAGGCTTGCGTCGACAACGATCCCGCACCGGGTCAGGGACCGGGGCCCGAAGGCTTCAAGGCCTTCTTCACCGAGATGCGGACCGCCTTCCCCGACCTGAAGGTCGAACCTGAGACCATGCTCAGCGAAGGCGATCAGGTGGCCTTCGCCTACACCCTGACCGGCACGCACAAGGGCGACTTCCAGGGCGTAGCCGCTACGGGCAAGTCCATCGAGGTTCGCGGGATGCAGATCGGCCGGTTCGAGGAGGGCAAGATGGTCGAACGTTGGGGCAGCTCCGACGAGCTGGGCATCCTCAAACAGATCGGCGCGGCCCCCGTCTGAGGCCGCGCCCCTGGTCGCGGGTTCAGCCCGCGACCAAGCTCATGTCGCGGCGCGCCATCATGCGGTCGAACTCGGTCCAGACGCCGTCCGCGCCGTGCCAGTTCCCCTGCGTCGCCGCCTTGGAATATTCGGTGGCGCGGGCCTCGAAGAAATTGGCGTGTTCGACGCCGCTGAGTAGCGACTGCAGCCAGGGCAGCGGGTTTTCCGTCACCCCATAGACTTCCGGCAGCTTCAGCTGACGCAGGCGCCAGTCGGCGATGAAGCGGATGTACTGCTTGATGTCCTCGGGCGTCATGCCGTTCACCGAGCCCATTTCGAAGGCCAGGTCGATGAACTTGTCTTCCATGTTCACCACCGTCTTGCAGCAGTCGACGATGTCGTCCGCGACCGACTTGGTGACCGCCCCCGTTTCCTTGTTGAAGGCGTGGTACAGCTTGATGATGCCTTCGCAGTGCAGGCTCTCGTCGCGCACCGACCAGGACACGATCTGGCCCATGCCCTTCATCTTGTTCTGGCGCGGGAAGTTCATCAGCATGGCGAAGGACGCGAACAGCTGAACGCCTTCCGAGAAGCCGCCGAACATGGCCAGGGTCCGGCAGATGTCGGCGTCGGAATCGACCCCGAACTGGCCCATATAGTCGTGCTTGTCCCGCATGGCCTCATATTCCATGAAGGCGCCGAACTCGCTCTCGGGCATGCCGATGGTTTCAAGCAGCAGGGCGTAGGCCGCGATATGGATCGTCTCCATATTGCCGAAAGCGGCCAGCATCATCTTCACCTCGGTCGGTTTGAACACCCGGCCGTAGCGTTCCATGTAGTTGTCCTGAACCTCGATGTCCGCCTGGGTGAAGAAGCGGAAGATCTGGGTCAGCAGGTTGCGTTCGCCGTCGTTCAGGGTCGAGGCCCAGTCCTTGACGTCCTCGCCCAGCGGCACCTCCTCGGGCATCCAGTGGACCTGCTGCTGCTTCTTCCACATGTCGAACGCCCACGGATAGCGGAACGGCTTGTAGGCGGCCGACGGGGTCAGAAGACCGGCGCGCTCGGGGAGGATGATCGGAGTGATGGCGTTCATCGAACTGGACCTGAGGGCGATTCTGAAGACGCGTTCACCATGCGATTTGAAGACGTCGGCGCCAAGTCAAAATAGGTCTATGTTGCGATCACAATTTATCGCGACCGCTAGATGTTGTGTCCGTGCCGCACATTCCTGGGGACGGGCCTGGGGATGAAGACGCGCCCGACGGCTCAGGCGGCCTGGGCGTCCAGTCGCGACGCGGCAGCGCTCAGCGTCTCGTCGATGGCGGCGTAGAGCTTGGCCTGGGTCACCGGCTTGGCCAGATGGCCGTCCATGCCGGCGGACAGGCACCGCGCGGCGTCTTCGGGCATGGCCTCGGCGGTGACGGCCAGGATCGGCGTCTGACTGGCGGGATCGGCCAGGGCGCGGATCGCGCGGGTGGCGGCCAGACCATCCATCACCGGCATGCGCACATCCATCAGGATCAGATCGAAAGCCTCGGCCGAGGCGGCGTTCACCGCCTCGCGCCCGTCGCAGGCCTCGGCGGTGTCGCAGTCGGCGGCCTGCAGCATGATGCGCAGCAGATCCCGATTGGCCGGGTGGTCGTCGACGATCAGAACCTTCATGCGACGGCTGTCCAGCGGCGCGCCGCTCTCCGTCTCCACCGGTGCCACGACCGGCGCCTCGATTTCCAGGGTGAAGGTCGAGCCCTGCCACTGGACGCTGTCGACGGCGATGGTGCCGTTCAGCCGCTCGGCGTGGCTCTTGGCCAGGGCCAGACCGACGCCCGCCCCCTCATGCGCGCGGCTGGTGGAGGCGTCCGCCTGTTCGAACAGGCGGAACACGCCCGCCAGGGTCTCGGCGTCCATGCCGCAGCCGGTATCGGAAACGGCGATCCGCAGCCGGTCGTCGGTCCGATCAACCGTGACGCCCACGCCCCCGTGCGAGGTGAATTTCGAAGCGTTCAGCGTCAGATGATGTAGAATCTGGCGAAGCCGCCGCATGTCGGTCAGCACCCAGCCCTCGGCGTCCGGCGCGATGTGCAGGTCGAACGTCAGGCCGCGGATCTCGGCCCACTCGCGCGCCGGCGCCACGGCGTCCTGGATCAGGGCGCGCAGATCGGCGGGCTTCAGCACGACCTCGTCGCCGCCGCGCGAAATCTCCAGCAAGTCCTCGACCAGACGCAGCATGGATTCGCCACATTGGCGCACCGCATTGACCTGCCGATGGCCCTCGGCGTCCAGACTGGTGGAGCGCGACAGCAGGTCGGCATAGCCGGTGACCCCGGTCAGGGGGGTTCGCATCTCATGACTCATCAAGGCCAGGAAGCGCGACTTCGCCTCGTCGGCGCGCCTGGCACGCGCCAGGGCGTCCAGCGCCGCCGCCGTGCGCGCCCTCAGACGCGCCGTCAGCCGCCGACGCTCGCTCGACAGGGTGGTGATGGGCAGGACCGACCCGACGACGCACAGCAGGAACAGATGAAACACATTCATCTGGCGCATCACCTCAGGCAAGGCGGCCAGAACCGGATCGGGCGGCAGGCGGGTCAGCACGACCGGCCCATGCCCGCCCAGCGTGGCGGCGCCGCCGATGGCCGCGACCAGCACCACCGCGCAGGCGGTGGTCGGCGGACCCAGACGGAAGGCCAGAAGGATCAGCGGCGGAAACACCGCGAACATAACTG
>NZ_JAELUF010000262.1 GCF_016429195.1 Brevundimonas sp. ASV9 | reverse complement strand
GGCCAAGAGTCATGGTCCAGAGCACAACACTGAGCTGCTGATGAGCAAGCGACAAAGCCCAAAGACGGAGGTACGACGCAGTGTGCGACACGCAGTTCAGGCAGAACTCAATGGTGTGGATAACCTGGTGAATCATGACTTCGCCAAACTCAAACTCCTCGTGCTCCTCCTCAATGTTTTGCGAAATCATGGCTACACCCTCACCATCGTCAAAGCTATTGCCGTGTCCGTTCATGAGACCTTCATTTTCCTCATCGCCATCCAAGGCGCTAACTCGGGAAGTCTCGCCAATGCCGCGATAGCCTTGAGCGCGAGCGCGGTTGTGCTCCCAGCGAAGGTAGAAGGGCTTCAAGAATAGGAGGACGGGAACCTGGGCAAACGCTAGCAAAAGCAGGACTACTTGTACGTATTCCTGGCCAGGGTAAAGACGCTCGCCATTGGGAAGCGTGCCGGGTTGCAGGAACATGTAAATTAACATGTTCAGAAGACCAGGCGCCGGATCGCCCCTGGCGACCCAGTCCACAGA
>NZ_JAELUF010000261.1 GCF_016429195.1 Brevundimonas sp. ASV9 | reverse complement strand
GTGATGTATTCGTCGGCAGCGTCAGATGTGTATAAGAGACAGGTTGATAGGGAAGAAATTTGAATGAACCATCGCCGGCGCAAGGCCGTGCGATTCGAGAAGTTATCATGAATCACCAAAGAGCCCAGAGGGCATTGGTTTTTAATCTAATAAATACATCCCTTCCGAAGTCGGGATTTTTAGCATGTATTAGCTCTAGAATTACCACGGTTATCCAAGTAGTAAGGTACTATCAAATAAACGATAACTTATATAATGAGCCATTCGCAGTTTCGCTGTATAATTGCTTATACTTAGACATGCATGGCTTAATCTTTGAGACAAGCATATGACTACTGGCAGAATCAACCAGATAACTATCGTCCGCCGCGGAAAAACGGCAACCGGCTGTCTCTTATACACATCTGACGCTGCCGACGAATACATCAC
>NZ_JAELUF010000260.1 GCF_016429195.1 Brevundimonas sp. ASV9 | reverse complement strand
CTCTCACTCAGAGTTACGAGTATTACGAGACCCGGCGGCAATCGTCTTTAGTATCGTAAGTGGCACGTCCCGCTTTTTCGTTCTCACGATCCAAACTGCCGTACCCCCTGTCCATTTGTTTTATTGGGGAATCCCACTTCCAAGCCCATGACAATCTAGGCCCCCATCATCTCTGGCGGCTTCTTGGATGCATCTATGCAGACTTCTTTTTTCCACGGAGGACAACCTTCCAGCCAATGGGGCTGCCTATTTATACTCAGGACCAACTACTGCTGCTACCCTTTGCGTCTTTCTGATGTTACATTGTTGACTACCTTTGCTTTACATAGTCGTAAAGAGTTAGCCATGCGAGTAATTTAGCATCTGTCTTGAAACCGGGGCTCCGCCATCCCAGGTACCATGTTTCCGGAACTTTTTGGCCGCATGTACTCCCTACGAGAGCACATGTGTTCAAGCTCTCTCCCATTTTGTACTCAGACAACTCGACTGTTGCTTTCTGTTGTTGCGTGCACACCTTGGATGTCTTAGA
>NZ_JAELUF010000259.1 GCF_016429195.1 Brevundimonas sp. ASV9 | reverse complement strand
CAAGAACACCTGGACGCCCGGTGCTACCCCTACCAAGCACCACAAGATTGCTACTACTTCCAGCAGCCACCACCACAAGGCTACCAAGACGCACGCTGCTCGCGACGAGGCTGAGGTTGAGGCTGCTGCTGAAGCTGAAGCTGCTTCCTCTCATGTCCCCTGCAGCTCCGCTCATCACCACCACTCTGCTTCTACCTTGACCAAGAAGCCTTGCCCTACCAAGACTCCCTGCGCTACTACCAAGAAGTGCGGCAACCACCACCCTGCTGCGACTGGTGGTGCCCCTGCTCCTCATGGCAATGCTACCGTCCCTGACTGCCATGGTGGTAACCACACTGCGCACCCTACTGCGCCCCATGGTAAGCCGCCTGTTACGGGTGGTGCGGGTGTGAGTGACAAGGTTGTTCCTGTTTTGGGTGCGCTTGTTGCTGTTGGCACTTGCTTCTTGTTCTTGTAAGTGGTTTACGATAACAACAACTATTACTACTACTACTTGTGTGTGTGTGTTTGTGAAGGCGAAATGTTTTTGG
>NZ_JAELUF010000258.1 GCF_016429195.1 Brevundimonas sp. ASV9 | reverse complement strand
GAAGAAGAATAGCCCGACTGGCGCGTTTGACTTTTTCACGTACCTCGAACTGCTGTGGTGGTTTACCTTTTGCGTCGCATTTAATCCTTTCCGATGGAAGTGGGCTATTTTCGTCTTTTTCGGCGTTGGTCTTGACTTGCCAAAGATTTTTGTCGAGCGCGAGAGGACGACGCTTGATAGTCTCGGGTACCATGCGAGCGACAAGGGCCGAAGTATTTGAAAGTGTTCAGACTAGCCAAACGAAGTTGAGGGCTATGTAGTAGTGGTTTTATAATGTAGCGCACGACAAAGCTTTGGACTGGTACACAGAACATATGGAGGTAAAATATATAGAATTGAAAATCGTCTATGAAATGGATATTCAACTTATGTTCAAGCTCCTCCCAACGTGCGCGACGGTTACCTCAGCTTGAGATATCTGTCGCCTGCACACGTATTCCAGCGAAACATGTTTACACGTCTAAGCCTGGAACGACCTGGCGCAGTTGTTGCCATTACCTCCATTGCCGCCATTGTTCTGCTCACCAGTGC
>NZ_JAELUF010000257.1 GCF_016429195.1 Brevundimonas sp. ASV9 | reverse complement strand
GAATGGTAGAGATGGCACACGACGCCGTGAATGCGAAATTATTGGTACGGATATGTAACTAGCCGTTGATGCAGTTGGCGTGGTAGAGTGCTTGACGGCTATCCTTAGCTGCTAGCATGACCCAGTGGGACAGTTATCAATGAATACCATCGCCAGGCCACCTTAAATGACTACAGTGCGTCACTATCAATCCAGTCTTTCAACAACAAAGCACGTGATTGCCGATGACAAAAGCCCGTGAGCAGCGAACAGTTCCCGAAACTCTAGATTCGCCCAAAGCTGCTTGAGGTGACATGCCGCGAATGCACACACCAGCTCTCTAAGCAGGGGCCTATCATCCTCCTCAAAGCAGAAACGCAGCAACGCCACGACGTCACAAACCCTTTCGTTATGGAGTGCGAATGTGCACAGTATTCGGTGAAGTTTGTGAAGAGCCAGCTGTGCAAGTGGCTGGATGTCGTAGTAGTCCGCCATGGATTGGACTCGAGCGTGTGAGACAAAACTTCTTTGTCATCCACTGAGCCTGTCTCTT
>NZ_JAELUF010000256.1 GCF_016429195.1 Brevundimonas sp. ASV9 | reverse complement strand
ATCCCGCTCCTTTCGCCGGAAGAGTTCTATGCCGACGCGCTGGCCGCAGCAAGAGACTCGGAGACGGTGCGTGAGTTGGAACAGACACTCGAAAAGAAGCACAAGCAACGACAGGAAGAGCTCAAGGACGCATTTAAAAAGATTCACGGCGGAGCTAAGGTGGGATCCGAAACCTCTAGGGCAGCTTGGGATGCATCGACAAACGGCAGTTAATCCAGGTTTGCGCGAGCCCTCCTCGGCATGGTGCTTGGATGGGACCACGTGGATGCCGGCGATGTGCACCAATATTTCGAATACCTCCTCCCGGAAGATCACTGGATGAGGAGCAAGAATCCAGAAGACAAGCCGTTTACGCAAGAGGATTTCTTCGTGAATGTCTTCTTCGGAGACAAAAGCGATAGCGATGACGAGGAGTGGCGTATTGACGCCGACAACAGCAGGGTACAAAGTTGCCCAGATACTGAAAATGATACCGTGGAATGTAAAGATGCGCCGATCTGGAAAGAAATAGAGCAACATTACGACGCAGCCG
>NZ_JAELUF010000255.1 GCF_016429195.1 Brevundimonas sp. ASV9 | reverse complement strand
AGGCCCAGCACATCGCGGGTCTGGGCCGGGTCGATGACGCCGTCGTCCCACAGGCGGGCGGTGGCGTAATAGGGATTGCCCTCGTCCTCATACTTTTGGCGGATGGGCGCCTTGAAGGCCTCGGCGTCGTCCGCGCTCCAGGTCTCGGCGTCGCGGTGCACGGTGGCCAGCACGCTGGCGGCCTGCTCGCCGCCCATGACCCCGATCCGGCTGTTGGGCCAGGTGAACAGGAAGCGCGGCGAATAGGCCCGGCCGCACATGCCATAGTTCCCCGCGCCGAAACTGCCGCCGATCAGGACGGTGAACTTGGGCACCTCAGCCGAGGCCACGGCCGTCACCAGCTTGGCGCCGTCCTTGGCGATGCCGCCCGCCTCATATTTGCCGCCGACCATGAAGCCCGAGATGTTCTGCAGGAACAGCAGCGGAATCTTGCGCTTGCAGGCCAGTTCGATGAAGTGCGCGCCCTTCTGGGCGCTCTCGGAAAAGATGACGCCGTTGTTGGCCAGGATGGCGACCGGATAACCCCAGATGC
>NZ_JAELUF010000254.1 GCF_016429195.1 Brevundimonas sp. ASV9 | reverse complement strand
GTCGAGCGACGCATCGAGCATAGAGACGAGTGTGAAACGAATTAACCTCTTGATTGAAACCGATGACATGTCAGAAGAGTCACTTGACGGATTACTTTACCGAATTGACAAACTCTCGGGGAGACACTTGGCGGCTGCTCGCGACCTGTTAGACAAGATACTGGCGGACGACATGTTCCTAGCAACGAAGCCGTATTTATTCGAGAAGGCATTGGTTGCAAGATTTAAATACATAACAGGATATGAGAACTTGGCTGGAAGTCTTCAACCCTTGGAGAGACTCTTGAATCATTTCCCAAGCAACACAGCGATCAGCATTGATGCGGCGCAAGCCATTCACGGAGTATGTATTTTAAACGAGACTTTGAAGAGGAGAAGCTAACTGGCAAGCTAATATGGGACCAAATACGCAATTTGTACACGAGTCAAGAATATTCCCTGTCTCTTATACACATCTCCGAGCCCACGAGACCAGCAA
>NZ_JAELUF010000253.1 GCF_016429195.1 Brevundimonas sp. ASV9 | reverse complement strand
GTCCTTACTTGTCGCCGGAAGCCACAGTACTCTGCGCCAAGACCCAATTTGTATCGCCGCCAAGTTCCTGGGAAGAAACTGCAACGATGTCTACGCCAAGCTCCAAACTCTCAACATACGACTCCCGTCTGCCGTTCCCACGGACCCGCCGCGAGTAAAGACGCTATCTTGGTATGATCGCCGGAAGAAAATGCTACTGGGAGACTGGCAAGACCACACTGTAACGCATGAGCACCAGCGCAGAGAAATCATTGAGCCCTGCTCCCACAACGGGCCTTGCGCGCCTCGCATCTGTTCGTGTGTTGATGCTGGCATCCTATGTGAGAAATGGTGCAATTGCACAGCAGAGACGTGTGCGTACAAGTTTACCGGCTGCGCTTGCCACTCGTTGGGCATGACTTGTCAGTCGAAACAAAAAGAGAGGCCGTGTATCTGCATTCAGCTGAACCGCGAATGTGACCCTGAGCTGTGCCTTTCTTGCGGAGCAGCTGAGCGTGCGGACCCACAGAATGCAGAGGAACAATGGTTTCATG
>NZ_JAELUF010000025.1 GCF_016429195.1 Brevundimonas sp. ASV9 | reverse complement strand
GGGCCAGGGCCGCATCGGCGGCGGCCTGATCGACCAGGCCGCGTCCGACGTGACGCGCCAGGCTGGCCGCGATCTCGCCCTGCGCCAGCGGCAGCCGGTCGGCGACGACGTCATAAAGGCGAACCGAATAGCCCCCGAGCGCGACCGCCTGCGCGATGCCTGCGCCCATCTGTCCGGCGCCCAGAACGGCGACTGTGGTGATCGAGGTCATGAACCGTGGTCGAAAGTGGTCGGGCGGGCACCTTTAGAAAGGAAGGCGCGCGGCGCAAGAGCGGATCAACCCTCTCGCATCAGATTTCCGTCCGCCGTGTCGCCTCAGCCGAGCAGCTGGATCAGGGCCGGCGCCGCCGTGCGGTTGAACAGCACGCTGATGAACTGCAGCAGCAGGATCACCACGATGGGCGAGATGTCGATGCCGCCCAGGTTCGGAATGATGCGGCGGAACGGCTCCAGCAGGGGCGCGGTGACCCGGTCCAGGAAGGTCCCGACCGAATAGACGAAGCGGTTGCGATAGTTGACGACGTCGAACGCCACCAACCAGCTCAGAATGGCCTGGGCGATGATAAACCAGATCATCAGACTGATGATGGTGTTGATCAACCAGACGAGCGCATAGCCCATGAACGGTAACTCCTGCTTGGATCGGCGCTTCTAGCCTGTTCGCCCCTGCTCCGACAACGGCCGTATCCGACCTGCGCGCTTTGCGCGCACAAGCCCGTTGACACCACGCCCGCCCGCCTTCTATGTCCGCCACGCCTGTGAAACCCGATCCCACGCTGGAAACGGGGCCGTAGCTCAGTTGGTAGAGCGCGTCGTTCGCAATGACGAGGTCAGGGGTTCGACTCCCCTCGGCTCCACCAGGCGCTCCTGATCAGACTCGAGATATAAGCCGCCCGTCCGGCCTCCGGCTCAGTTGCCGCGGTAGGTGCTGTAGCCGTAGGGGCTGACGACGACGGGGACGTGGTAGTGGATGCTGGGGTCGCGGACCTGGAACACGACGTCGATCTCGGGGAAAAAGGGCTGGGCGTCCTTGTCGCCGTATTGCGACATGTCGAAGGTCAGCTTGTAGGTCGCCGCCTGGGTCGTGACCTGATCGCCGAACGAGCGGACGCGACCGTTCTCGTCGGTGCGCGCGATCGCCAGTTGTCTCCAGCCGCCGTCGACGTCCTTGATCGCCAGGGTGACGGGCACGTCGCGGCCGCCGACGCCGCGCGCCAGATCCAGGACGTGGGTCGAAATGGTCTCGGCCGAGGCCGATCCTGCGGACACCAGAAAGGCCGACAGGGCGGCGAGCGCTGCAATACGCATGGAAGATCCTTGAAAGTGTCGACGGGGCGGCGTGAGGCGGGCGATCAGTGCTGGGTCGGCCGGACCAGCGTCAGGTCGTAGCCCAGGGCACGGGTGCGGTTCAGAATGGTCTCGCGGGTCTGGGGCGAAGGTTGCGCGGTGCGGCTGAGCAGCCAGAGGTAGCGACCCGACGGCTCGCCGACGATGGACCAGGAATAGTCGTCGGCGTGGTCCAGCACCCAGTAGTCGCCGACGTAGAAGGGGCCGAAGAAGGACACCTTCAGCTTGGCGTTGTCGCTGCCCTCGACGATCTTCGCCTTGCCCTCGGAGGTCTTTTCCGGGCCGTCGACCGCACCCTGTCGGCAGGTATTCCGCACCCCGACCAGGCCGTCATCGCGCACCGTATATTGGGCCGTCACGCCTTCGCAGCCGCGCTCGAACCCGTTCTCGTAGCGCCCGATTTCATACCACAGCCCGGCGTAGCGGTTCAGGTCGACCGGCTTTGCGGGTTGGGGCACGGCGGCGTTGCCGACGGGGCCGCGTTGCAGGGTGGCGCAGGCGCCCAGCGCCAGGGCGGCGCCGGCGATCAGGGCGATGGAAGCGATGCGAGCGATTTTCATGGCCGCAGAACGATGATGAGGGCGCCCGGTTCCGGACATGCCGGCGATGCGGTCACCTCAGGGCGATGTAGCCTCGTTCGATGATGCGGCGCAGCGCCTCATAGGCTTCGGCCAGTTCGTCATAGGCGGTGCGGGCGGCGGTCAGGCGGGCGACCTGATCGGGCGTGACGGCCGAGCCGGAGTGGGCCAGACGCAGCGATTCCGCCACCCATTTGGCGCGGGCCGTCGCCGTCATGACCGCCAGCTTTTGCAGCGATGCGGCGTCCACCCCGTTCAGGGCATGACCGATCACCTCCTTGTTGGCGACGTAGGCGGCGTAGTCGATCTGCTCCAGTTGGCCGCGTAGGCGACGCTGCTCGTGCGGATCGGTGTCCTGCGGTTCGAAATGATCGCTGTGGCGGCGGATGCTGGAGGTCATCTTGGTCGGCATGGGCGGGCCCTTCCCGGCCTGTCCAAACGGGTGCTGGCGGCCGCTCGGACACGAAGGTGCGCCGCGTCGGTTAACGCCGCGTTGCGCCGGACGTAGCGGCGTCCGATATGCGGAGCTGGAAACCGGAGCCGGAGATCGACCATGGACCTAAAACTAAACGGCAAGCGCGCCCTGATCTGCGGCGGCTCGTCCGGCCTGGGTCGCGCCGTGGCGACGGCCCTGGTCGCGGAGGGCGCGCACGTCGCCCTGCTGTCGCGCGATGCGGAAAAGCTTCAGGCCGTGGCGGATGCGCTGAACGCGGCCGGGCCGGGCAAGGCGGTCGTGGCGGCGGGGGATCTGGCGGATCATGAGGCGCTGCTGAAGGCGGTGGATCGGGCCGAGGATCTGCTGGGCGGGTCGATCGAAATCCTGCTGAACAACACCGGGGGGCCGCCGCCGTCGGGCGTGTCGGGGCTGGAGCCGGCGGTTTGGCGCGATCATTTCGAGTCGATGGTGCTGTCGATCTTCCGCCTGACGGACCGGGTGCTGCCGACCATGCGGGCCGCAGGCTGGGGGCGGATCCTGAACGTCGCCTCGATCACGGTGGTCGAGCCGTCGGCGGCGCTGGGCGTGTCCAACACCCTGCGGGCCTCGGTCGCGGCCTGGGCCAAGACCCTGGCGAACGAGGTCGGGCCGGACGGGGTGACGGTCAACACCCTGCTGCCGGGGCGGATCGATACGCCGCGGATCGAAAGGCTGGACCAGGCGACCGCCGAGCGCACCGGCACGACGCCGCAAGAGGCGCGGGCCGAATCCGTCAAATCCATCCCCGTCGGCCGCATCGGCACGACCGAGGAGTTCGGCGCCACCGCCGCCTTCCTGGCCAGTCCGCTGGCGGCCTATGTCACCGGCTCGCTGATCCGACTGGACGGCGGGGCGATCAAGGCGATCTGATCAGCCGGGCGTCCGACGGCGCAGCACGCCGCCGAAGGCCACGCGGCTGCGACCGTAATCCAGGGTGATGCGGCTGAACCGGCTCAGGATATCGGCGCCCAGCAGCAGGGCCGGCTTGTCGATCAGGTCCATGACCTGAAACACATGCAGGTCGGCGAACAGCAGCGGGGTCGGGCCCAGCGATCGTCCCGCGATGTGCAGGGCGGGCGTCGTGCCGGTGCGAGCCGTCACCGCGCCGCCTACGATGCCGACCATGCGCACGGGCTCGGATGAGGCGGCGGCCTGGTTGATGTCGATCGCCTGCATCAGGGCCAGATTGCCGATCGAATATTGCGCGCCGCTGTCGATGAAGGCGGCGACCTCCACGCCGGCGACCTCGATCCGGGTCAGGATCAGCTGACCGAAGCGACCGCGACGACCGGCGACCAGCACGTCCTGCTGCTGGGGCCGGGTTGAGTCGGGACTGGTCGTCAACGCGATGCTGGTCGAGCCCGATGGCGACAGGGCGACCTGGCGGGCGTTGACGTCCAGCGTCAGGCGAAAACGGGACAGCAGGTCCAGCCCCAACAGGCCGTCGGCGCCCAGGGCGTCGCGTGGAAAGACCGGCAGGGTCAGGTCGCTGAAGCGTCGGCGACCGATCTCGATCTGCGCCAGTTCGACGGTCGGCGTGACCTCGGCCGCCGTGATCCCGTGCACCACGACGGGGCGGCCGGGCGGCAGGGCCAAGGCCTGGGCCAGCTCGGCCGAGACCGCGCTTCGCTCGGCGCCGGTGTCGATGACGAAGACCTGCTGGACGCCCTCGTTCAGACGCACGCCGACGCCCATCCGCGTCAGCAGATTTTGCAAGAGGCGCACCTGATCGGGCGGGTCCGCCGGGACGGCGGTCTGGGCGGACACAAACGGAACAGCCGCCAGCAGGCCCAGCGTCTTGCGCCGCGACGTTTTCACGCTCGATCCTTCCCCAAACTCTGGTCGCACCCGCCTGTCCTCCTCGGGCCTTCGCCAGGGCAGGGCAGGCTACGCGCTTTTGGCGAAGAGCCTGAGACATATTCTTGTCCGTCGTGTCTCAGCGCGGTTGCCTCTTCCGGCCCGGCGCTCGGCGCCGTCTGGCCAATCGGGGGTTGTCGGCGTATCGTCCCAGCCGAAACAGGAGGATGCGATGCTGACCTTGCTTATGCTGGCCCTGTCCGACCCCGCGGCGGCGTCTTCCAGAGCGATCACCAGCCGTGATCTTGTCGTTGTTTCCGCACCGAGAGAGGACATGCAGCGTTGCGGCGATCCGCTGATGCACGCCCGGCAAGGCGGCGCCGGTGCGATGACGCTGGATCGCTCGCTCGATGACGGGCAGGTCCGGCGCTATCTGCTGCTGGACCGGCGCGACCAGAACAACTGTCCCTCGCCGATCAGCTACGCCGTGCCCGATCAACGGGCGCTGGGTCGAAACCTGATGCCGGCGCAGCCCGACGTCGGCGCGCCACCGGCTCCGCCCGCGCGGCGTCGCTAGGCGCGGGGATGGGCGGCCGCATAGGCGTTCAAAAGGCGATCCGCATCGACGCCGGTGTATTTCTGGGTCGTCGACAAGCTGGCGTGGCCCAGCAGTTCCTGAATCGACCGCAGGTCGGCGCCGGCGCCCAGCAGGTGGGTCGCGAAACTGTGGCGTAGGGCGTGAGGCGTGGTGCGCTCGGGCAGGCCCAGTCGCCCGCGCAGCTTCTGGACCGACGCCTGGACGTGACGGGGACTCAAGGGGCCGCCGCGCCGGGCGCGAAACAGGGCGTCGGCGGGCTGGAGCGGGAAGGGCAGAAGGGACAGATAGGCATCCACCGCGTCACGCACGGCGGGCAGGACGGGGGCGATCCGGGTCTTGGATCCCTTGCCGACGATACGCAGGGTTTCGCCCAGCGGCGCATCGGCGCGGGTCAGGGACATGGCCTCGGAGATCCGCAGGCCGCAGCCGTAGAGCAGGGTCAGGACAGCTCTGTCACGCGCGGCCTCCCACGGTTCGGCGTCGGGATCGGCGTCCGGTTCGGCCAGCAGGCCGCGCGCCTGATCCTCGGTCACCGGCCGGGGCAGGGACGGCTTGACCTTGGGACCGCGCACCAGCGCCAGCTGCGGGGCGGGCGTGTCCAACCGCCGGTCGAGGAAGGCGTGAAAACCGCGAATGGCCGACAGGCTCTGGCTCAGCGACCGGGCTGCGAGCGGGTGATCGCCTGAGCGCCGCTCGGCCATGTGGGCGCGGACCTCGGCGGCGGTGATCGTCCCCATGTCCTTTAGCGACAAGGTCTCGCCGCGATGGTGTTCGAGGAAGGCGACATAGAGCCGGCCGATATGGCCATAGGCCTCCAGCGTGCGCGGCGACAGCCGACGTTCGTGCGCCAGGTGATCGAGCCATGCGCGCAGGGCGTCGGAGGCGGTCAGTTCAGGACCGGCCATCGCTCGGCCATCCGCTCCGTCACCCGCGCCAGGAAGGCGGCCAGTTCGCAGCCCATGATGGGGGTGAAGCCTTCGGGCTCCGGTGAGCCGAAGGCGCAGATGCAGGGGCGGGGCAGGCCACCCGGCGTCAGGTGCGGGGCCATGCGGACCAGGGCGATGGACCGCACCTGATCCTCGGTCGCACCGAAGAAATTCAGTCCTTGTATCATCGGGCCGAGCCAGGTCAGGCCGTGCTCGCCTAGAAGGTTGTCGACATCGCCTTCTTCCAAGGCGCGCCAGCCGAAGGGCACGCCGCCCGGTTTTTCCAGAGCGATGGCGGCGCCGGCCAAGCCGAACCGTCCCTGCGCCGCCGCATCCAGTCGTCGGGCCAGGTCGGAATGGTTCTTGGCCTCCATCAAATCCAGGGTCGCGACGTGCGTCTGGGTCTGGGCGGCGAAGTTGGCGCGGGCGACCAGTTCGATCTCGCGCCGGGCGCCGGTCTCGCGCTCGACCACGGCTTCCAGCCGCGTCAGGGCGGCGGCGCCGAACTCGACGACGTTGCGGCCATGCGGCCGCAGACCGATCTCTTCCAGCAGGGAGCGATCGTCCAGCAGGGTCTGGGGATGGGTCTGGAGCCAGCCGCGCACGTCGGGCCAATGCAAGCCGTCGCCGATATGGGGCGTTGCGTCCGATTCCGACGTTTCGAAAAGGTCCAATGAGCCGCTCAAACAGACCTCTCCGGGAACCGCGATGCTACAGAATAGACTGGCCTGTCTTGGCCCAGTCCGACACGAAGGCATCAAGACCCTTGTCGGTTAACGGGTGGTTCACCAAGGCCTTGAATGTGTCGGCGCCGAAGGTGGCGGCGTCCGATCCGGCGACGGCGGCGGCGGCGACATGGCCGACATTGCGCAGGGACGCGGCCAGGATCTGGGTCTCGAAACCATGCACGTCATACAGGACGCGGATTTCTTCAAGCAGGCCGATGCCGTCCGCGCCGTTGTCTTCCAGACGTCCGACGAACGGCGAGACGAAGGTGGCGCCGGCCTTGGCGGCCAGCAAGGCCTGGGCGGCCGAGAAGCACAGGGTGACGTTGGTCTTGATCCCCTTGTCGGAGAAGACGCGGCAGGCGCGCAGACCGTCCCAGGTCAGAGGCAACTTCACCACCACGTTCGAAGCGATGGCGGCCAGCTTGTCGCCTTCCTTGACCATGGTCTCGAAATCGAGCGAGACGGCCTCGGCGGAAATCGGCCCCTCGACCAGGGCGCAGATTTCGGCGATGACCTCGGCGATGTTCCGACCCGACTTGGCGATCAGCGACGGATTGGTGGTGACGCCATCCACCATTCCGGTGGGGACCATGTCCTTGATGACGACGACGTCGGCGGTATCGAGAAAGAGTTTCATGGGCACGGCTTTTAGCGTTGCAGAAGCGCCGCGTCGATCCTCCCCCGCGACGCGGGGGAGGGGGACCGCGAAGCGGTGGAGGGGGCGGAACCGTGTGCCGGCCTTTGCCGCGTCTGCGCGGTTCGCGCCGGCTGCCGTTGATGGGGCGTTCGCCCCCTGCACCACCCTTCGGGCGGTTCCCCTCCCCCGCTGGGCGGCGGAGGATTTATGAAAGTCGCCTCGGTCCTCATTCCCCTGCCGGTGCCGGAGGCCTTCGACTACGAGGTTCCCGAGGCGCTGAGCCTGGCCAACGGAGATTTGGCGCGGGGCGATCAGGTCGCTGTGCCGCTGGGGCCGCGCCTGATGCGGGGCGTGGTGTCCGAGGTGTTCGAGACGACGGGATCGAACCGGCGCCTGAAGGCGATCGACAGCCTCCTGGACGATCCACCCCTGCCGGCGGGCGTGATGGATTTTGTTGAATGGGCCGGACGCTGGACCTTGTCTGCGCCCGGCGAGATGGCGGCGACGGCGTTGAAGGGCTTGCGCGCGCCTCGACCCCGGCCGGAACGCCGGGTGCGACGCCTGGGCGAGCGGTCACCGTCGCGCGCCACCCCGGCCCGGACGGGCGTGCTGGAGACCCTGGGCGATCGCGCCATGCCGCCGGCCGACCTGGCGCGGGCGGCGGGCGTGTCATCGGGCGTGGTCAAGGGCCTGATCGATGAGGGCGTGCTGGAGATCATCGAGATCGCGGCCGAGGCGGCGTTCGAGCGGCCCGACCCCGACCACGCCCCCGCCTCGCTGAACGGCGACCAGGCGGCGTCGGCGACGGCGATGGCGGAGGGCGTGGCGGGTGGCGGCTTCCGCCCCTTCCTGCTGGACGGGGTGACGGGATCGGGCAAGACCGAGGCCTATCTGGAGGCGATCGCGCGGGTGCTGCGGGCCGATGCGTCCGCGCAAATCCTCATCCTGCTGCCCGAGATCGCGCTGACCCAGGCCCTGATCGAGCGGATCACGGCGCGCTTCGGCGCCGCCCCGGCCGAATGGCATTCCGGCGTCGCCCGGCCGCGCCGCCGCCAGGTGTGGGAGGCGGTCGTCGCCGGGCGCTGCAACATCGTGGTCGGGGCGCGCTCGGCCCTGTTTCTGCCGTTCGTGAACCTGCGCCTGATCGTCGTGGACGAGGAGCACGACGGCTCGTTCAAACAGGAGGAAGGCCTGGTCTATCACGGCCGCGACCTGGCCGTGGCGCGGGCGCGGATCGAGGGGGCGGCGGTGGTCCTGGCCTCGGCGACGCCGTCTCTGGAGACGCTGTGGAACGCGCAGAGCGGGCGCTACGACTGGCTGAAGCTGGGCGCGCGGCACGGGACGGCGGTTCTGCCGGACATCGCCCTGCTGGACCTGCGTCAGAACACACCCGACCCGCAGACCTGGCTGTCGCAGCCTCTGCGCCTGGCCATCGGCGAAACCCTGCTGCGCGGCGAGCAGACCCTGCTGTTCCTGAACCGGCGCGGCTATGCCCCGGTGGTCCTGTGTCGCGCCTGCGGCCATCGGCTGACGGCGCCGGACACCGACAGCTGGCTGGTCGAGCATCGCTATACCGGGCGGCTGGTCTGTCACCTGACCGGCTTCTCGATGGCGCGGCCCAAGTTGTGTCCCTCGTGCGGGGCCGAGGATTCGCTGGTCTCGGTGGGACCGGGGGTCGAGCGGGTCGAGGAAGAGGTGCGCCAGCTGTTCCCCGAGGCGCGCACCGCGGTCTTCAGCTCCGACACTGCGCCCGACGCCCGTTCGGCCCGCGCCTTGATCCAGAAGATGACGGACGGGGAGATCGACATTCTGGTGGCGACACAGGCCGCGGCCAAGGGCCACAACTTCCCGCGCCTGACGCTGGTGGGCGTGGTGGATGCGGACCTCGGCCTGCGGGGCGGCGATCTGCGCGCGGCCGAGCGGACCTATCAGCTTTTGGCCCAGGCGACCGGGCGAGCAGGGCGTGCGGATCGGCCGGGGCGGGCGCTGCTTCAGAGCTGGACGCCCGAGCATCCGGTGCTGATGGCGCTGGCGGCCGGCGACCGTGATGCCTTCGTCGAGGCGGAAATGTCCGAGCGCGAGGTCGCGTCCCTGCCGCCCTATGGCCGGCTGGCGGCGATCATCCTGTCCAGCGAGAATGCAGCTGCGGTGGAAAAGACGGCGAACGACCTGGCCCAGGCCATTCCCAACGCCGAGCGGCTGGAGGTCTATGGCCCCGCCGATGCGCCGCTCGCCCTGGTGCGGGGACGCCGGCGCAAACGGCTGCTGGTGCGAGCCGATCGGGACGTGAACCTCCAGGCCTTCCTGCGGGCCTGGCTTCAGCGGGTGAAGGTGCCGGGCTCCGTCCGCCTGACGGTGGACGTGGACCCCTACTCGTTCCTCTAGAGGCGGAAGTCAGACCGCCATAACGGTGCCGAGCAGCAGGCGGGCGCCGGGGCGGCCCAGGGTGGCGTTGGTCGCCGCCTGAAGCGCGGCCGACAGCTGGTCGATGTCGGGCACGACGCCGGGACGCAGGCCGTTGGCAAAGCGCTGGGCGGCGGTGTTGTAGGCGGCGCGGAGGCGCGGCGCGGACTGCTGGGCGCGGGTGCGAAGGGTCGCGTCGGGCACATCGACGCCGGTTTCGATGGTCAGCACGCCCCGACGACCGTTCGCCTGAAGGATTGAGGCGGTGATGACTGGCAGCCGGATATAGGTGTCGGCCGACGCCGCCGCGCCGCCGCTCGAAGCGCGGACGGAGGTCGAGGCGGCGGCCGTCGCGACGACGGCGAGACCGAGAAGAGCGCGGCGTTCCATGATGAGGTCTCTATCGGGCAGGATTTAAGAAACTGCTGATCCGGGATCGCATAAGGATATCTTTATGTGTTTGTTGATACTCGGCGCGCGCCGGGCTATGAGGGCCCAAACTCATTGCGGCCGGGAGCCCAAGCCATGACCGACTACATCGTTCGCGACATCACCCTGGCCGATTGGGGCAACAAGGAAATCGAGATCGCCGAAACCGAAATGCCGGGCCTGATGTCCCTGCGCGACGAGTTCGGCGCCAGCCAGCCGCTGAAGGGCGCCCGCATCGCCGGCAGCCTGCACATGACCATCCAGACGGCGGTCCTGATCCAGACGCTGGAAGCCTTGGGCGCCGAAGTGCGCTGGGCCTCGTGCAACATCTTCTCGACCCAGGACCACGCCGCCGCCGCCATCGCCGCCAACGGCACGCCGGTCTTCGCTACCAAGGGCGAGACGCTGGAAGAGTACTGGGACTACGCCCACAAGATCTTCGAATGGGCCGACGGCGGCTATCCGAACCTCATCCTGGACGACGGCGGCGACGCGACCCTGCTGTGCGTGCTGGGTCCGAAGGCCGAGAAGGACATCTCGGTTCTGGCCAATCCCCAGAACGAAGAAGAAGAGGCTCTCTTCAAGGTCATGAAGCGCTATCTGGCTGAGAAGCCGGGCTTCTATTCGGCCATCCGCGACGCGATCGGCGGCGTGTCGGAAGAGACGACCACGGGCGTGCACCGCCTGTATCAGATGGCCGAAAAGGGCGAGCTGCCCTTCCCTGCCATCAACGTCAACGACAGCGTCACCAAGTCCAAGTTCGACAACCTGTACGGCTGCCGGGAATCGCTGGTCGACGCGATCCGTCGCGGCACCGACGTCATGCTGTCGGGCAAGGTCGCGGTGGTCTGCGGCTACGGCGACGTGGGCAAGGGCTCGGCCGCCTCGCTGCGCCAAGGCGGCGCCCGCGTGATCGTGACCGAGATCGACCCGATCTGCGCCCTGCAGGCCGCGATGGAAGGCTATGAGGTCCAGACGCTGGACGACACCGCCGGCCGCGCCGACATCTATGTGACGACGACCGGCAACAAGGACGTCATCACCGTCGACCACATGCGGCAGATGAAGAACAACGCCATCGTCTGCAACATCGGCCACTTCGACTCGGAGATTCAGGTCGCCGGCCTGAAGAACTTCAAGTGGGACGAGATCAAGCCGCAGGTCCACCACGTCGAGTTCCCCGATGGCAAGAAGATCATTCTTCTGTCGGAAGGCCGCCTGGTGAACCTGGGCAACGCCACGGGCCACCCGTCCTTCGTGATGTCGGCGTCCTTCACCAACCAGACGCTGGCCCAGATCGAACTGTGGACCAACGCCGACAAGTACGAGAACAAGGTCTACACCCTGCCCAAGCACCTGGACGAGAAGGTCGCCATGCTGCACCTGGCCAAGCTGGGCGCCAAGCTGACCGTCCTGACCAAGGACCAGGCTGACTACATCAACGTGCCGGTCGAAGGCCCGTTCAAGGCGGATCACTACCGTTACTAAGCTCTCCCCGAGGCTGGAATCGCGAGGTTCCAAGTGACGAGGGCGTCTTCGGACGCCCTCGTCGACGTCCTGGTGGTCGGGGCCGGCGCGGCCGGGATGATGGCCGCCAGCGAGGCCGGGCGACGCGGGCGGCGGGTCAGGGTCGTTGACCATGCCGACCGGCCCGGCGAGAAGATCCGCATCTCGGGCGGCGGACGCTGCAACTTCACCAATCTGGGCTGCGGACCGGCGAACTTCTTGGGCGAGAACCCCCGGTTCGCGACCTCGGCCCTGCGCCGCTACACCCAGCACGACTTCGTCAAGCGCATCGATAGGGCCGGGATCGCCTGGCACGAGAAGACGCTGGGTCAGTTGTTCTGCGACGACAGCGCCAAGCAGATCGTCCGTATGCTGACCGACGACATGGCGGCGGCGGGCGTGACCCTGAGCCTGAAGACCCGGGTGGAGCGGATCGCGCGATCCGGCGAGGGTTTTACAGCGATCCTGTCGGACGGATCGCAGGTCACGGCGGCGTCGCTGGTCGTGGCGACGGGCGGCAAGTCGATCCCCAAGATGGGGGCGACCGGCTGGGCCTATGAGGTCGCGCGCCAGTTCGACATTCGCGTCACCGAGACCCGACCGGCGCTGGTGCCGCTGACCTTTGAGGCCGGGCTGCTGGAGACGCTGGCGCCGCTGGCGGGCGTGGCGGTGGACGCCTCGGTCGCCTCGGCGCCCGAAGGGGCCAAGGCGCGCAAAGCCAGCTTCCACGAGGCGATGCTGTTCACCCACCGCGGCCTGTCGGGGCCGGCCATTCTTCAGATCAGCTCCTACTGGCGCGAGGGCGAGGCGGTGGTGGCCTCGATGGCGCCGGGCCGCGACGTGTTCGAGGAGTTGAAGGCGGCCAAGGCGTCGAACGGAAAACAGGCCGTGCATACGGCGCTGGGCCATATCGTGCCGCGTCGTCTGGCCGAGAGCCTGTGCCAGCGCGAAGGGGCGTCGGGCAATCTGGCGGACCTGTCGGACAAGGTGCTGCGGCGGCTGGATCAGGCAGTCAACGCCTGGGCGGTCAAGCCCGTGGGGTCCGAAGGTTACAGGACCGCCGAGGTGACGCTCGGCGGGGTCGATACGGCCGCGCTGGACCAGCAGACGATGCAGGCCAAGGCGGTCACGGGTCTGTATTTCATCGGCGAGGCGGTCGATGTGACCGGCTGGCTGGGCGGCTATAATTTCCAGTGGGCCTGGTCGTCGGGCTGGGCCGCCGGGCAGGTCTGCTAGAATTTTCGAGTGCAATCCGTGCACTTCGGCCGGCGGGTCCGCTGACAAAAACACCGTCTAATTCGTCTAATCTGTCTAATTCGGCGCGGGTTCTGGCGGCGCGCGAAGATGTCAAAGACCGGGGCGCCATTCTAACACGGTTTGCGACCATGACCGGCAAAGGGTCGCTGGTCGGTCGTAAGGCGCGCAATCGTCATCGCCGATAGGATGGCAGGGGCGGCCGAAGCCCCTGCGGCCCCGCGACGCATGGCGGCGGGCGGCGCCGGCGCCTAGCTTGAAGAGGCGGAACGGGCCCCTCTGGCGTTCTCGCGGTCTGGCGTCCCCCTTCCTTGCGCCGGATCGTGCGACGCGATGTCGGACCGCACGGGCGTGTCGATGCGGCGAAGCTTTCCCCTCCTGGCCTGTCGCATCGACCGCCCATTCTTTTTCGATCGGAGCCCGACATGCCTCTTCTGATGTGCCCCAACGACAACGCCGCCATGCAGACGCTGGAGCGCAACGGCGTCCAGTTCGACATGTGCCCCGACTGCCGGGGCGTCTGGCTGGATCGCGGCGAGCTGGAAAAGCTGATGGCCGCCGCCGTCGAGGAGGGCCGCGCCACAGCCCCGGTCGCGCCCGCGCCGCAGGCCTATGCGCCGCCGCCGCAGCCTCAGCCCTATGCCCAGCCCCCAGCCCAACCGTGGGGCGGCGGGGCGTCACAGCCGTATCGCGGCGACGATCGAGGCTACCGGAGCGACAAATATCGCGACGACCGGCGTCGCGACGACGACTATCGCTACAAGAAAAAGAAGCGCGACAGCATCTTCGATATCTTCGACTGAGGTCGACTAGGCCGCCAGACCCGCCTGCTGCATGAGGCCTCTCAACGCCGCGACGTTTTGCGGCGCGGCGGTCAGGGCGATGCGGACGTCGGGCGAACGCAGCAGCTTGATGGCCTCGGCGCGGGCGCGGTCGGCCACGGGGCCCAGCGGGCCGGCTTCACCGGTGGCCAGTTTCAGCAGGGCCGTCAGCTTTTGAGGCGCAGCCGCCTGGGCGCGGACGATCTGGGCGATCAGATGGGCGTCGGCCTCCAGATTGGCGCCGACCGCGCCGATGGCGTCCATGATCTGGGTCTGGTCGTGATCGGCCAGATGCGCGGCCTGAACCGAGCGTTGAAGCCGGGCCAGGGTCGCGAGTTTGTGCGAGGCGCTGGGGCCGCCCGGAACGGAATGGCGGATCTCGGTTTCGAAACGCAGCGAGCCGATACAGGCGCTGAGCCACCGCGCGGCGGCGCGTTTGTTGGCCCCGCCGGTCACGTTCTCGCACAGGCGGGTCAGCTGCTCGGCCTCGGCCAAGACCGTCGGGCAGGGGTTGACGTAGGCGCCGACGAAATCGGCCGTGACCAAGCTCTTGGAGCGCTCGACGAAGGCAGTCTGAACCTCTTCCAGCGTCAGCAGACGGCCGGCCGAGGCCGTCAGGGCCATGGCCAGCAGACGCAGGATGTCGATCTCTCCGACCGGATCTTGGGGGCGGAGGCGGCGCTGGCTGGTCAGTTCGCGGGTGACAAGGCGAGCCAAAGACGCGGCCAGAAGCGGAAACTCACCCGAGGCCAGATGCAGGCCCAGGCGCGCGGCCGGTCCCTCGACCTGGGGCATCATCAGGGCGAGGCGCGGGTCCATCCGCAAAAGGGCGTCCATCTCGTCCGGCGCGACCATGCGGACGATGGCCGCCAGATTGGCGCCCTGATCCAAGGACGGGCCCAAAATCTCGGTCAGGTTGGTGCGCATGGCCAGCATTTCGGCGACGATCTGTTCGACCACCACCACGACCAGGGCGCGCGGCGGGCCGTCGGCGGGCGCGGCGTCCATCAAATCCATCAGCACGGTCAGGCGATCGCGGGCGCCGCGCCGATCCTTCAGCGCGCCGGCGACGACGCCGCCCATGCGCAGCGCCCGATCCGGCGCGCCGGTCAGCCGATGCGCCAGATCGGCGATGGAGCGGTCGTCCAGAGCGGGAAACAGGCCGTCGCGTCCGGCCTTGCGCAGGCGGGCCATCGCCTGTTCGGTAAGCTTTTGATAGTGGCGCACGACCCCGTGCACCTCCTGGCCCGTGGCTTGGCTTTCGGGGACCGCGACCTTCTGGATGGCGTGCTGGAGCTCGACCCCGGCCGCCTCCAGCCGTTCGGCCACATCGGGACGATGCAACAGTTCGAAGGCGGTCACGCCCTCTCGTTTCAGCCAGTCCTCCAGCACCCGGCCGATCAGGGCGCGGGCATGGGGCGAATAGAATTCGGCCGGACTGCTGCAGGCCGGCGGGACCGCCTTGTCGGCGACCTTCTTTTTTCGCTCCTCCGGCGCGCCCAGCGTCAGGATGGTCAGGGAGCTGAACTCCATCGTCTCGGGGTCCAGCGTCTCCTTGGTCACGCGCGAGGCGATGGCGAGACGATCCCGAAGCTGCTCCTCGGCGGTCTCGATGGCGTGTTTGCGATCTTCGGTCGCGATCAGCAGCGTCCACGACGACGGGGCGCTCTTGCGGACATAGACTTCGTAATGGATCGGACCCGCCATGGGCCGATCCTGCATCCCAAGCGTTTAAGGCGAGGTTTTCGAAGGTGGAATGTTTCTGCGCACGCCGGAGCGACGGTGCAAGCGCGTTGAATCGAGGCGGCGCCGTGACCATCTGACTGTCACCGAACCGCTTTCGGGTTGCAGGCGATTTTCATTCAGCCCGAAACGCCTTAGCCCTAATGTGACCGAGATCGAACGGTTACGCTTGCTGTGCGTTCTTGCTCGCGGGAACGTAAAGTTCAGGAGAAGACACCCTTGGCCAATATCACTCTGGTCGATGACGACGAGAACATCGTGGCGTCCGTTTCGCTGGCGCTGGAAAGCCATGGCCACAAGATCACCGCCTATCATGACGGGGCCTCGGGTCTGGCCGCGCTGGAATCCTCGCCGCCCGATCTGGCGATCCTGGACGTGAAGATGCCGCGCATGGACGGGATGGAGGTGCTGCGTCGCCTGCGCCAGACCTCGCAGATCCCGGTGATCATGCTGACGTCCAAGGACGAGGAGATCGACGAGATCCTGGGCTTCAACCTGGGCGCCGACGACTATATCCACAAACCCTTCAGCCAGCGTCTGCTGATCGAGCGGGTCAAGGCGTTGCTGCGCCGCACGGGCGCCGACGGCGGCGAGCCGGAATCGGCCGCCGAGGTGTCGGGCCGGGCGATCAAGCGCGGCAAGCTGTCGATGGACCCGGCGCGCCACGAGTCGACCTGGGACGGCAAGCCCGTCAAGCTGACGGTGACCGAATTCCTGCTGCTGCAGGCCCTGGCCCAGCGTCCCGGCTTCGTGAAGAGCCGCGACAATCTGATGGACGCCGCCTACGACGACCAGGTCTATGTCGACGACCGCACCATCGACAGCCACGTGAAGCGGATGCGCAAGAAGTTCCGCGCCGTGGACAATGAGTTCGACGCGATCGAGACCCTGTATGGCGTCGGCTACCGCTACCGCGAGAGCTGAACCGGGCGGGCGCGAGCCCGACGAGGAGCCCCAGCGCCGGCCGTTGTTCCGCTTCGGCGGATCGCGGCTAGGCGGCTTCATCCTGGTGCTCAATCTGCTCAGCTTGCTGATCCTGTTCGGCGGCGCGTTGGCGATCAACGAATGGCGTCCGGGCCTGATCGAGGCGCGTCAGGAATCGCTGACGGTCCAGGCCGAGCTGCTGGCCAATGTATTGCGCGAAGAAGGCGTGACGCGGGGAGAGCCGACGCCCGAATTGGACCCCATCCGCGCGTCGATCTGGCTGACCGACCGGTTCATCCCGGCGGGCCAGCGGGTGCGACTGTATGATGTGAACGGCCTGTTGCTGGTCGACAGCTATCAGGTGACCGAGGCCATCGGCGGGCGGCCCCTGCCCGACGCGCAGCCGGCTGGGACGGCGACCGAGGACGCGGCCAAGGCCAATCTGCTGTCCGAGCGCCGGGTCGCCCGCGCCGACAGCGAACTGGCGGCGGAGGTGGCGGCGGCGCTGGACGGCTCGCCCCAATCGACCCTGCGTCGCAACGAGTCCGGCGACCGCGTCGTCTCCGTCTCCATTCCCGTGCGCCATGTGCGTCAGGTGCTGGGCGTGCTGACCGTCGAATCCGGGGATGTGGACGAAATCCTGGGCGCCCAGCGACAGGCGCTGTTCCCGTTCGCCCTGGTGGCGCTGGGGGTCAATCTCCTGGGATCGCTGCTGCTGCATTTGTTCGTGGCGCGGCCGATCATGCGGCTGTCGGCGGCGGCGGATCAGGTGAAGCTGCAACGCGCGCGGGCCATCTCCCTGCCGGATCTGGAGGATCGCAAGGACGAGATCGGCGATCTGGCGCGGTCGCTGGAATCGATGACCGACACCCTGTCGACGCGGATGGACGCCATCGAACGGTTCGCGGCCGATGTGTCGCACGAGATCAAGAACCCCCTGACCTCGATCCGTTCGGCGCTGGAGACGCTGCCGCTGGTCAAGACCGATGCGCACCGCGAGAAGCTGACGGCGCTGTTGCAGCAGGACGTGCGTCGGCTGGACCGGCTGATCACCGACATCTCCAACGCCTCGCGGCTGGATGCGGAGCTGTCTCGCGATCGGCCCCGGCCGGTCGATCTGAACCGTCTGCTGGTCGATATCGTCGGCGTCTATGAGACGACGGCCAAGCCCGGCGACATTCCGGTCGTGCTGACGGCGCCCGAACAGGCCCTGAGGGTCATGGGCCGCGATGGGCCGCTGGGACAAGTGTTCCGCAACCTGATCGACAACGCCCGCTCGTTCAGTCCCACAGGCGGCGTGGTGCGGGTGACGCTGGAGGACATCGGGGACGATCTGCCGATCCGGGTACGGGTCGAGGACCAGGGGCCGGGCATTCCGGCCGAGAACCTGGAGACGGTGTTCGAGCGGTTCTACACTTCGCGGCCAAAGGGGGCGGTGTTCGGCTCCAACTCGGGCCTGGGCCTGTCCATCGTGCGTCAGATCGTCGAGGCGCACGGCGGCCGCGTCCACGCCGAAAACAAGTCCGAAGGCGGGGCGCGGTTCGAGATCGTCTTCCCGGCGGTCGGCCGCTGGTCGTGACCCCGGGCCAGCCAGTCCACGCCACCACCGTCGCCGTCCGCCGGCGCGGGGCCTGGCAGGGGGTGATGATCCTGGGACCATCGGGCGCGGGCAAGAGCGATCTGGCGCTGCGGCTGATCGCGCGCGGCTGGCGGTTGGTCAGTGACGACTACACCCAGGTCTGGGCTTCGGACGGAGCCGTTCATGCATCGGCGCCGGCCTCCATCGCGGGTCGGATCGAGGTGCGCGGCCTCGGAATCGTGGCCGCCAGAACACGGCCGGTCTGTCGCGTGGCGCTGGCCGTGGCTTGTATCGCGGAAGGTGTCGAACGGCTTCCGGAGCCGCAGACACGGGCTTTCGCGGGGGTCGATATGCCCCTACTGGCGCTCGATCCCCGACCTGCCTCGGCCGTCGATGTGGTCGCAGCGGCGTTGGAGACGCTTTGAAACCCCGAAAGACGGGTCTATGACACGCCCCTTGCGGTCCATAGAGGGCGGCGTCCGGCCTCCCTTGCCGGGCGGGGGAATGCCTGGGACGGTTCGGGGCGGGATGCGAGTGAAGTCCTCATGATCGGTCTGGTGATCGTCACCCACGGCGGGTTGGCGTCCGAGTTTCTCTCCGCCATGGAGCATGTGGTCGGCCCGCAGCGCGGGGTCGCGGCCATCTGCATCGGGCCTGACGACGACATGGAGCGTCGGCGTCGCGACATCGTGGACGCGGCCGCAGCCGTGGACGACGGCGAAGGGGTCATCCTGCTGACCGACATGTTCGGCGGCACGCCGTCGAACCTGGCCATCTCGGTGATGGAACAGACGCGCGCCGAGGTCATCGCCGGGCTGAACCTACCCATGCTGATCAAACTGGCCAGCGTGCGTGGGCGCGAGACGCTGGAATCCTGCGTGGCCCATGCGCAGGATGCCGGGCGCAAATACATCTCCGTCGCGTCCTGGGTGCTCGCAGGCGAAAAATGACCGTCACCGCGACCCTGAATATCTGCAATACGCGCGGCCTGCACGCCCGCGCCTCGGCCAAGTTCGTCAAACTGGCCTCCAGCTTCGAAAGCGAGATCCACGTCACCCGCGACGGCGTGACGGTGGACGCCCGCTCGATCATGGGCCTGCTGATGCTGGGCGCCGGCATCGGCTGCAGTATCGACGTCTCCGCCGAAGGCCCGGACGCTGAAGAGGCGATGGAAGCCCTGACTGATCTGGTCGCCCGCAAGTTCGACGAGGATCAGTAGGTCGAGGTCGTCGCGTCTGTGCTTGGCGGGAAGTGAGGTTTTGAGCAGCGTTCGGCTACCGATCGAAACAGGCTGGCCGACCATCGGCTGAGCGCGGATGTCGCGAATGATCGGCGCTCATAGCAAATACGCCCCCCACTTTTGCTTGCTCAGAATGCAAGCTTGGCTTGCAAGTGGTGACGCTAGCGCGACAATGGTGTGGAGCGGAGTGGGGGGGTAAAATGGTGCGTGTTTCAGCGATAATTCTGGCGTCTATGTTCGTCGCAAGTGCTGCCTACGCGCAGGCAGAACAAGTCCTTCGAGGTCCTGCTCCTGCTTGGGTAAAGCCCTCGACGCCAGTCGTAATGCCAGAAGAGACCAGCGGTCCGCTGTTTATTCGTCGACAAGACATGAGCATCCACCTGAGCGACCGAGGACAGGCTCAGTATTTTGGGTATCGCGTCAAAATACTACAATCGAGTGCTCTTCAGCTTGGAAACATATCCATCTCTTGGATGCCCAGCTCGGACGCTCCTGTCGTTCACGAGATTAAACTGTTCCGCGGTGATCAGGTTATCGATGTCCTGAAAGGCTCATCGTTCGAAATACTGCGTCGCGAAAACCAGCTCGAAAGGGCAATACTCGACGGAACGCTGACTGCAATCCTTCGCGTGCCTGATTTGCGAGTAGGAGACGAGTTGGAGGTTGGTTTCACCACTTTCAATAACGATCCTACACTGGGGCATAACGAAGCAGGGCTTATGGTGCTCACTCCGAACCCGTCGCCCGGTCGTTACCGCCTGGGATTAAGCTGGGATCAGGGGCACAAGCCAAACTTGAAAGTCACCGACGACATCATGGCGGCGATGACAACGGTCGATCAAGCGATTGATTTTCGCTTCGACAATCCAGCTAGCCTTTCACCGCCGAAGGATGCACCGGCGCGATACC
This sequence comes from Brevundimonas sp. ASV9, assembly GCF_016429195.1. Lineage (GTDB taxonomy): Bacteria > Pseudomonadota > Alphaproteobacteria > Caulobacterales > Caulobacteraceae > Brevundimonas. The sequence continues at coordinate 17,382 of NZ_JAELUF010000025.1, read as the reverse complement.
AGTGGCAACGCGCTGTGGAATATACAGATTTTGCCGACTGGGCTGCTCTTTCTCGACGCTTCGCGCCCCTATACGAAAAAGCATCAACGCTTGACGCAAACTCAGACATCAAGCGTGAATCCACCCGGATTGCTAGGGCGCACACGAGCCCTCTGGATCGCGCGAACGCCGCGCTGAAGTTGGTTCAGCAGGACATCCGATACATCTATGTGGGGCTTAACGGCGGAAATCTTACACCGGCTCCGGCCGATGAGACTTGGCAGCGCCGCTATGGTGATTGCAAGGGCAAGACCGCTCTGCTGTTGGCCCTGCTTCGCGAGCTAGACATAGATGCTGAGCCTGTGCTGGTGAATTCAGGCGGCGCTGATGATGGGCTCGATCAGCGCCTTCCGATCCCGCAGTATTTCGACCACGTGCTTGTACGAGCGCACATCGAAGGCAATATCTATTGGCTCGACGGCACACTCCCGCCAGTGGCTCGGGCCGGCGAGCGGCCGGTGTTCCCGGTGAATTGGGTTTTGCCGCTAACTCAGGAAGGCAGCAACCTCGAGAAGCTTGAATGGCGACCTGCGACCGCGCCCGACGAGCTAAACTTGTATGAGATCGACGCACGCGCTGGCTTTGACGAGCCGGCGCGGATCGTTTCGACGGAAATCGTTCGCGGCATCGCTGGCCTGCAAAAGCAGGTTCAGTTTTCCGCAGTGTCGTCCGGCCAGTTGTTGGATATTTTTCGGCAGAGCGGCATCGGTGATGCTTGGCAGACGATCGACGACGTCAAGTGGCGCTACGATCAAGAAGCGGGCGCCAGCATCCTCACGATCACGGGGACAAGAACGATTGACTGGGACGACGAGGGCGAGGGCGCGAGGTCCCTTGCCCTTCCAGGGGGCGGATTCAGCCCGCCCGAGCGACGGGTCCGGGCGGCAAATCAGGACCAGACCGCGCCCTTTTACACCGAGCCGACGTACACCTGCCACGTAACCACGGTGCGACTGCCGGAGCTCACGGAGGCCAAAAACTGGTCATCTACAAAAAGCTTCGATACGCGTCTGTTTGGGCGAAACTATCACCGCGCATGGGAACTGCGCGATGGATCCATACGCATGATCCGTGGATCCCGCATCGAACAGCCCGAGATTGATGCGAGCGCCGCCCGACGGGATAACGAACGCATTGCTGGGTTCGACAACACGATGGGCTTCATCACGTTCAATCCCTCGACGAGAAGTGCGTCCGTTGGCAGTGGGGAATCTGTGCCAGCCACCTACGACTTTGATTGGACGGCCAGCGAAGTCCCGTGTGTGTCACCTGCGAAGAACGACTAATCGAAGTTCATGGGAACAGAGCGGCGAGGGTGGCCACCTTCGATAAGCGGGCGGTTCGTTCGCAGACGCGAGAATGGAGACGCGGACCGTCTTCGGTCTGCTCGAAACCCTTCTTTAGCGCAGCACCAGCTTTCGGATGGTCCGATCGAGACGGTTGGCGGCGCTGGCGCCCATCCGGCTGTGGGCGCCGCGGCCGCTAAAGCCCCAGCGCCCGTCGGATGTCGCGCCAGTCGACATATTTGAAGTTCTGGGTGCCGATATCGTTGACGTCGTCCTGGATGACGACAAGGCCGTCGGGGAAGGGGCCGACTTGACCGCTGGCGGCCGCCAGGCCGTCGGTGCCGGTGACGCCATCGACCGCGCCGTCCACGATCTTGAACCGGCCCTTGTACTCAGGCGCTGCGCCATCGATGCGCCAGACCGGGAAGGTGGAGTCGCCCTGGCTGGAGGCGATCAGGTAGCGGCCCGAGGCGTCGGTGATGGTTGTCAGGCCTTCGGCGTCGGCGACCAGGATGTCCTTGGCGATGGGCTGGATCAGGGTGCGGGCCGCGCCCGAGGCCGGGTTCAGGCCATAGCGCCACAGGCCGACATTCTCCTCGTTGATATAGAGGGCGTCGGTGGCTTCGTCGGCGGCGCAGCCTTCGGAGATGGTGCCGATCTCGGCGGTGCGGACCAGACGCGCCGTGGGCCGGTTGGCGGCGTCCACGCCCAGGACGAACTGGCGAAGCTCGCCCTCGTGTCCGACCAAAATGGCGTGGACCTCGGCCCCGCGACGCGCAAAGCAGAAGCCGTAGGGTTCGACCACGTCGGTGGCGACCGCGCCCCAGTAGCGCACGCCGTTCTGGCCCGTCCCGGCCGGGTCGAAGGTGTAGAGGGAGATGCCAGTCTTGCCCGGAGTGCGGTCGCTGGCGCCCAGCACCACCTGAGGCCGTCCGCCGACCGACAGGCCCTCGACCACATCGACATTGTTCAGCAGGCCCTCAGGCAGGAACTGCAGGATCTGGCCGTCCAAGCCGTAGATGTAGAGGCCGGACTTCTTGTCCGTGCCGGCGACGAAGCCGGAGGTTTGTTGACCCATGATCGTGACCGGGTTCGCTGAGGCCCATACGGCGGGGTCGTCGGCGGCGTCCTGACCCGCCGTGCCGACCGACGGGGTTTCCAGCACGGCCATAACCGGGGCGCCCGGACCGACCAGGCCCGCGCCCTCGCCCTGATAATCGACCTCGTGCGTGGCGCAGGCGGCGAGCAGGGCCAAGGCGGTGCAGGCGGTCAGCGAGCGGGCGAGGGAAGGGCGCATGTCGGTCTCCGGACGATCTGGACGCGTCCCTGTGGCCAAGCCGCGTGTGGGTCAACAGCGAGGGCGTGACGGTTCGGCGTCGGTTCGATGACTGATGTTCCGTCAAGGGATCAAGCGTCGCCGTTCCGTCGGAAAACCGCGAACTGGGCGTCGTGGAATCGTCGCGGTCGCGTCGCCCCCGAAGGTTAAGCGGCCCCTCCATCGGCTGAAGCGAAACGTCGCTCGCCGAAGGGGACCTGACATGAAACTGAACCTGCTGATGGGCGCCGCCTTGGCGCCGATGATCCTGGCGCCGCTGGTCATGCCCGCCCATGCCGATGTCGACGCCGTGGCCTCGGCCTCAACTGCGGTCGCCGGCGACGTGATCTACGGCCGGGTGACTAACGCCGCCGGCGCGCCCCTGCCGGGCGCCGAGGTTCTGGTGCGCGGGACCAGCCAGCGGGCCGTGACCAACACCCAGGGCGAGTTCACCCTGCCGACCGCCAGCGGCGCCATGGTGCTGGAGGTCAATTATCTGGGCCTGCCCTCGACCAGCCAGACGGTCGTGACGACGCCGGGCGAAGACGCCAATGTCGCCATCGTCCTGGGCGCCCAATCCGCCACCGACGTGGCCGATGTCATCGTGACCGGTGTCATCACCGACGGCGTCGCCCGCTCGCTGAACCAGCAGAAGAATGCCGACGGCACGGTCAACGTCCTGTCGGCCGACGCCATCGGCCGCTACCCCGACCCCAACGTGGCGGAATCGCTGCAACGCGTTCAGGGCATCGCCATCCAGCGCGACCAGGGCGAAGGCCGCTACATCAACGTGCGCGGCGCGCCGGCCGCCTTCACCGCCGTGTCGGTGGACGGGGTCGCCATTCCGGCGGTGTCGCCCACGACCCGCGCGGTCGATCTGGACACCCTGCCTTCGGACATCGTCTCCAGCGTCGAGGTGTCCAAGACCCTGACGCCGGCCCAGGACGCCGATTCCATCGCCGGCGCCGTGGACATCAAGACCCGCTCGCCCTTCGACAAGCGCCGTCTCGCCGTCAGCGGCTATGCGGGCGGCAGCTATAACGACTACGGTGGTTCGGACACGCGCGCGGGCGCCACGGCGTCCAACGTCTTCGGCCCGGATCAGACCTTCGGCGCCCTGGTGTCCGTCAGCTATTCCGAGACCAACCGCCGCCCGGACAACGTCGAGAACGGCTGGGTCCTGATCAATCGCAACGCCGCGCAGGGCGGCGGCCAGATCTGGGGTCTGGAGAACACCCTGTTCAAGGACTACGAGACTGAACGGACCCGCAAGGCCGTGACTGGCGCGCTTGAATGGCGGCCCAGCGATGCGATCCGTCTGTGGGTCAAGGGCTCCTATGCCCAGTTCCGTGACGACGAGTTCCGCAACACGCTGAACTTCACCTACAGCGACGGCACGCTGCAGCCGGGTTCGACCGACACCAGCGCGACCTTCAACAACGCCCGCATCTACAGGCAACTGCGTCACCGCACTCAGGAGAACGACATCTCCACCTTGGTGCTGGGCGGCGAGCAGACGTTCGGCAATGGAGCGGTCTGGGACGGCGCCCTGTCGTTCGCCAACAGCAAACAGACCTATCCGCACCGCGACGAGCTGGTCTATCGCTCCAGCGCGACGACCCTCTCCTACAACACGGCTGACCATTATCAGCCGACCTATTTGGCCTTCAGCGAGCCCACGGGCTTCTATCTGAACGCCAACAACTACAGCTTCCGCGAAAACACCTTCCGCTCGAACACGACCGAGCAGGACGATGTGGCGTTCAAGACCAATCTGTCGCTGCCCACCGTGATCGGCGGCCGCGAAGTCGAGCTGAAGTTCGGCGCCAAATACAGCACCCGCGACGTGACGGCCGATGAAGAGCGGTTCCGCGACCGGAGCGCGGCCGCCAGCTCCGGCACCCTGGCCCCGCTGCTGAGCGATCGTCCGTCGCAGAACTACGACTACAATCTGGGCTTCAAGTTCGATGCGGGCTTGGTAACCGACTATTTCGATCGCGTCCGGGCCGGCTCGACCAATCCCGACCCGGCCGCCGGCGTTCGCCGCATTCCGCAGTCGATCACCGCCGACTACACCGCGCAGGAAGACATACTGGCGGGTTACGGCCAGGCCCGGTTTGATATCGGCGCGACCAATGTGCTGGTCGGCCTGCGTGTCGAGAAGACCGACTTCGAAGGGTCGGCGACCAGCGTGGCCCTGTCCGGCGCGCAGACTCCGGTCAAGGTTGAGCGCGACCAAACCGATTTCTTCCCGAACCTGACGCTGCGCCACAGCTTCAGCGATCAGCTGGTCGGTCGTTTCGCCCTGACCCGCGCCATTTCGCGCCCGGACTATACCGACATCGTTCCGCGCGTTCTGGAAACCACCGACAGCGGCCGCACGACGGTCACGCGCGGCAATCCCGATCTGAAGCCGACCCTGTCGAACAATGTCGATGCGGGACTGGAATATTATCTGCGGCCGCTGGGCGTGATTTCGGCCAACGCCTTCTACAAGGACCTGTCGAACTACCGCTTCACCCTGGTGACGGACGGCGTGCCCTATGTCACCCCGACCACCACGGTCGCTCAGGTCACCGAGGCCCGCAATGCCCGTGACGGCCATATCGCCGGCATCGAGTTCAACTGGCAGCAGACGGTCGACTTCCTACCGGGCTGGGCTTCGGGCTTCGGCGTCTTCGCCAACTACACGCTGACGGATGCGGAGATCAAAACCAGCCGCGCCTTCGCCGGTCGCGACACCTTCGTTCTGCCGGGGCAGTCCGACGAGACCTATAACGCCGCCCTGTTCTACGAACGGTACGGCTTCAGCGCCCGGGTTTCCTACACGCATCGCAGCGACTTCCTGGAGGCGATCGACGCGACCAATCCCGGCAAGGACCTCTATGTCGAGGGGCGCGGCCAGCTGGACTTCACCGCCAGCTACGACTTCGGCAATGGGGTGGAAGTGTTCGGCGAGGCCAAGAACCTGACCGACAGCGCGGGCGTGCGCTACTACGGCGTCAAGGAGCGGACCTACGAGTACGAGAAGTTCGGCTACAACGTCTTCCTGGGCGTGCGCTTCAAGCTCTGAGCGCGCCGGTCAGACATGATCGAAGGGGCCGGGCGGCGACGTCCGGCCCTTTTTCGTGGTTTCCGCCTCTGCAATTGGTCGAAACGCGGCCCCATATGGCGTGCAGCGGTTGACCCACGCGGGGCCAACGCTAGTGTCCGCGCGCCTTTCCCCGCGCGCCAGAAGACCAGAGGATACCATGGCCGAAGCCACCGCCGCCTACGACGTCGTCATCATCGGCGGAGGCCCTGGCGGCTATAACGCCGCGATCCGGGCGGGCCAGCTGGGCCTGAAGGTCGCCTGCGTGGAGATGCGTTCGACGCTGGGCGGAACCTGCCTGAACGTCGGCTGCATGCCGTCCAAGGCCCTGCTGCACGCCTCGGAACTGTGGAACGCCGCAAACACCGAGTTCGCCAAGATCGGCATCGAGGTCCAGCCCAAGCTGCACCTGGACCAGATGCACAAGGCCAAGGACGACAGCGTCACCGCCCTGACCAAGGGGATCGAGTTCCTGTTCAAGAAGAACAAGGCTGACTGGATCAAGGGCAAGGGCAAGATCGTCGGTAAAGGCAAGGTCGAGGTGACCGCCGCCGACGGCTCGGTCCAGACGCTGGACGCCAAGAACATCGTCATCGCCACCGGCTCGGAGCCGACCCCTCTGCCCGGCGTCGCCTTCGAAGACGGCAAGGTCATCGATTCCACCGGCGCCCTGTCGCTGCCGGCCGTGCCCAAGAAGCTGATCGTGGTTGGCGCCGGGATCATCGGCCTGGAGCTGGGTTCGGTCTGGCGCCGTCTGGGCGCCGAGGTCACGGTGGTCGAGTTCCTGGACCGGATAACGCCCGGCATGGACACCGAGGTCGCCACCGCCTTCCAGCGCACCCTGACCAAACAGGGCATGAGCTTCAAACTGGGCGCCAAGGTCACCGGCGCCAAGTCGGGCAAGGACGGGGTGGAGCTGACCGTCGAGCCGTCGGCCGGCGGCGCCGCCGAGACAATCAAGGGCGACGTGGTGCTGGTCGCCATTGGTCGTCGTCCGTACACGGACGGCCTGGGCCTGGAGAGCGTCGGTGTGACGCCTGACAAGCGCGGCTTCGTCGATCATGATCACTTCAAGGTGGCGGATGGCGTCTGGGTGATCGGCGACGTGACCCACGGTCCGATGCTGGCGCACAAGGCGGAAGAAGACGCGGTCGCCGTGATCGACACCATCGCCGGCAAGTATGGCCACGTCGACTATGCCCTGGTGCCCAGCGTCGTCTACACCTTCCCCGAAGTGGCCTGGGTCGGTCAGACTGAGGACCAGCTGAAGGCGGCCGGCGTTCAGTACAAGAAGGGCAAATTCCCCTTCACCGCCAACAGCCGCGCCAAGATCAATCACGAGACCGACGGTTTCGTGAAGGTGCTGGCCGACGCCGCGACCGACAAGGTGCTGGGCGTCCACATCATGGGCCCGCAGGCCGGCGAGATGATCCACGAGGCCGCCATCACCATGAGCTTCGGCGGCGCGTCGGAAGACATCGCCCGCACCTGCCACGCCCACCCGACCCGTTCGGAAGCCGTCCGTCAGGCGGCCATGGATGTCGAAGGCTGGATGATGCAGGCCTGATCCGAAACGGATCGAGACTCAAGCAGGGCCCGGACGGCGACGTCCGGGCCTTCGTTACATCAGGCCAGACCCTTCAGCCGATAGAGCGCCTCCAGCGCCTCGCGCGGGGTCAGGTCGTCGGGGTCGACGTCACGCAGGGCCAGTTCCACGGGCGAGGGGCCGCGCATCGGTTCCGGCTCGGCGACGGCGAACAGGGGCAGGTCGTCCAGTCGGGCGGCGGCGGCCTTTTCGCCTTCCAGCCGGTCCAGCACCGAGCGGGCGCGGGCGACGACGGAGGCGGGGACGCCGGCTAGTTTGGCGACCTGGACGCCATAGGAGCGGTCGGCCGCGCCGGGCGCCGCTTCGTGCAGGAAGACCAGTTCGCCGTTCCACTCGCGCGCGACCATGGACAGGTTGCAGACGTGGTCCAGCCGCGTCTCCAGCTGGGCCAGCTCGTGGTAATGGGTGGCGAACAGGGTGCGCGCCCGGTTGGTCTCGTGCAGGGCCTCGGCCGTGGCCCAGGCGATGGCCAGACCGTCGTAAGTGGCGGTGCCGCGCCCAATCTCGTCCAGCACGACGAAACTGTGCGGCGTGGCCTGGGTCAGGATGGCGGCGGTCTCGACCATCTCCATCATGAAGGTGGAGCGGCCGCGGGCCAGGTCGTCGCCGGCGCCGACGCGGCTGAACAGCCGGTCCACCACGCCCAGCCGCATCGCGCGGGCAGGCACGAAGGCGCCGGCCTGGGCCAGGATCACCAGCAGGGCGTTCTGGCGCAGGAAGGTCGACTTACCGGCCATGTTCGGGCCGGTGACGATGGCCAGGCGCGATCCGTCCTGACCCGACCCGTCCAGCCGGGCGTTGTTTGGGGTGTAGGGATTGCCGCCCGCCTTGACCGCCGCCTCGACCACCGGGTGGCGGCCGGCCTCGACGCAGAAGGTCAGGGTGTCGTCCACGATGGGGCGGGTCGCGCCGACTTCCTGGGCCCATTCGGCGAGGGCTGCGTGGGCGTCCAGTTCGGCGAGCGCCTCGGCGACGGCCTGCAGCGGCTGGGCCAGGCGGGCGGCCTCGCGTCGCCAGCCCTCAAAGGTCTCGCTTTCGATGGCGAGGGCCCGGTGGCCGGCCTGACTGATCTTGGCGTCCAACTCCGACAGTTCGACGGTGGTGAAGCGGACCTGGGCAGCCAGGGTCTGGCGGTGGATGAAGGGGCTGTCGGGCCCGGCGCGGAGCAAGGCTTCGGCGGCCTTGGCGCTGGTTTCGAGGAAATAGCCCAGGACGGCGTTGTGCTTGATCTTGAACGGCACGCCGGACTCGGCGACGGCGCGAGCTTCCAGATCGGCGACCACGCGGCGGCTGTCGTCGCGCAGGGTGCGGGCGGCGTCCAGTTCGGGGCGATAGTCGGGACGCACATAGCCGCCGTCGCGCGCCAGATGCGAGGGCTCGTCCACCAGGCCGGCGATCAGGTCGGCCTTCAGCCGCGAGACGTCGGGCGACAGGGTCAGGCGGTCCAGCGCCGAGGCGATGCGGCGCGGCTGGCCGGTCAGGGGATCGACCTGTCCGACGAACAGGCCGGCGACGCCCTCGGCGATCGACAGGCCGGTGCGCACGGCGGCCAGATCGCGCGGGCCGCCGCGACCCAGCGCCAATCGCCCGACGGCGCGGGCGATGTCGGAGGAGGCTTTCAGCGCGTCGCGCAGGTCGCGGCGCAGGTCGCGACGCTCCAAGAGCCATTCGACGGCGTCGAGCTGTTCGTTGATGGCCAGAGGATCGCGCAGGGGCCGGGCGATGCGTTCGGCCAGGGCCCGGGCGCCGCCCGAGGTGACGGTGCGGTCGATGCAAGCCAGCAGGCTGCCCTCGCGCTCGCCGCGCTGGGTGCGGTCGATCTCAAGGCTGGCGCGGGTCGCCGGGTCGATGGCCAGAAAGCCGCTTTCGCCCAGACGGCGCGGCGGGGACAGGGCGGGGACCTTGCCGGCCTGGGTCGTCTCAAGATAGGCGGCGATCAGACCCAGGGCCGAGACCTCGGCCTCTTCGAAGGCGCCGAAGCCGTCGAGCGCCGAGACGCCGTACAGGCGTTCGACGCGGGCGCGCGCGGCCTGGGGTTCGGCGATGGCCGAGGCCAGCGCCTGGACCACGCCGCCCGAGCCGTCCAGGGCGTCGCGGGTGGTCTCGTCGGAATACATCCGGTCGGTGACAAGGACTTCGGACGGGCGGAAGGCGGCCAGGGCCGCGCCCAGATCCTCGATAGAGCAGGCGACGCTGTCGACCGCACCGGACGACAGTTCGACCACGGCGACGGCCGCCCGACCTTTGCGCACCGCGACCGCCGCCAGACGATTGGCGCCGCGCGCGTCCAGCAGGCTGTCCTCGGTCAGGGTGCCGGGCGTCACGACCCGGACCACGCCGCGGTGCACCACGGCCTTGCCGCCGCGCTTCTTGGCCTCGGCCGGGTCTTCCAGCTGTTCGCAGATGGCGACCTTGTGGCCGATGCGGATCAGCCGGGCGAGGTAGCCCTCCATCGCATGGACCGGCACGCCGGCCATCGGAATGTCCTCGCCCTGATGCTTGCCCCGCTTGGTCAGGGTGATGCCGAGCGCCGCCGCCGCGACCTCGGCGTCCTTGAAGAACAGCTCGTAGAAGTCGCCCATGCGGAAGAACAGGATGGCGTCCGGCTGGCCCGCCTTGGCCGTCAGATATTGCGCCATGAACGGCGTCGCGCCCTCCAGCGAGGCGGCGATTTCCGGGGGATGCCCATTTTCGGGGAATTTGGCAGGCGCGTTCATGTGGCCACAGGGTGACGGATCGCGCCCGGCGGCTCAAGGCCGTTGACCGGCTCTTGCACAGGCTTGTCGGCCCTGCGATAGGCCCGTCAGGCGGTTAAGGGAACACGGTGAGACGCCGTGGCTGTGCCCGCAACTGTAGGCGGCGAGAGCGTCGTCCGTCCGTGGGTTCGATCCCGGCGCCACTGGGAAACTGGGAAGGCGAGGACGGCGGTTTACGACCCGCAAGCCAGGAGACCTGGCCGCCGACGTCGCTCGCTCCTGTCCGGGACCAGACAGCAGCGCGGTTTCTCCGTGGAAGCGACCCGACCTTGCGCCGTCCAGACCTAAAGCGGTCTGGCGGGTCGGTTCGCTCATGACGGTCTCTCGCGCGCATTCGCGGGACCGAACACGGGGTATCGCTCAATGAAGCGTTCCATTCTTCTCTCGACGGCCGCGATTGCGACCGCCTTCGCCGCGCCTGCCTTCGCCGAGGACGCGACCCAGCTGGACGAGGTGATCGTCACCGCCACCCGCATCCCGGCCATCGTCGCCGACACACCCGGCGCCCGCGTCATCGACGACAAGACCATCGAACAGCGCGGCGCCATCTTCGCCGCCGACATCCTGGCCGATGTGCCGGGTCTGTCGGTGACGCGTTCGGGCGCTTTCGGCGGCGTGGCCCAGGTGCGGATGCGCGGCGCGACGCCCGGCAAGACCCTGGTCCTGGTCGACGGCGCCCCGGTCAACGACGCGGCCGAGCCGAACGGCGCCTATGACTTCTCCAGTTTCGAACTGGCCGATATCGCGCGGATCGAGGTGCTGAGCGGCCCGCAGTCGTCGCTGTGGGGATCCGACGCCATCGGCGGGGTGATTTCCTTCACGACCCAAGAGATCGACGGCCTGCGCGCAGAGGCCGAGGCCGGCAGCTTCGACACCGTGCGCGGCCGCGTGTCGGCGGGCGTCGCCAACGAGACCTACGCCTTCAGCGCCTATGCGTCGCGCTTCAACACCGACGGCATTTCGGCGGCGGACGAGGCGGACGGCAACACCGAGGCCGACGGCTTCCGAAGCACGACGCTCGGCGCCAAGGGTCGCTATGTCCTGTCCGATGCAGTCAAGGTCGATGGATCGGTGCGCTGGAACAAGTCAAAGGCCGATATCGACGGCTTCCCGGCGCCAAACTTTACTCTGGCCGACACCGACGACACCCAGGAAAGCGAGCAATGGTCGGGCTTTGGCCGGGTGACGGCCAAGGCGTTCGGCCTGACGCATCAGTTCAGCGTCTCAGCCTCTGATCTGGATCGCAGCTCGGTCAGCGGCGGCTTCGGCTCGACCTTCACCGGCGACCGTCAGGCCTATCGCTGGCAGGCGAACGGCCAGGCGCAGGACATCGACTATGCGTTCGGCGTGGAGCGGAACGAGGCCTCGGCGGCCCTGTCGTCGGGCCTGTCGCGCGATCTGTCGATCACCTCGGTGTTCGGCGTGGCCCAATACGATGTCGGCGCGCTGAACCTGACCGGCGGACTGCGGTATGACGACACCGACGATTTCGGCTCCAAGACGACGGGGCGGGTGTCGGCGGCCTATGATCTGGCCGGGGGCTTCATCCTGTCGGGCGCCTACGGCACGGGCTTCAAGTCACCGACGGTCAGCCAGGCGGTCTGCGACTTCTGCTTTGCGCCACGGCCCTATCCCGAGCTGAAGCCGGAAACGGCCGACAGCGTCGAGATCGCCCTGGGCTGGGCCTCGGCCGACGGTCGGTTCGATGGGCGGGCGACCCTTTATCGCCTGAACGTCGAGGACCAGATCACCTATTCGGCCGGTCGCTACATCAACGTCGCCAAGACGCGTTCGGACGGGTTCGAGCTGGAAGGCCGCGCCTTGCTGGGCGGCGGGTTCGACCTGACGCTGGCCTATGCCTGGACTGACGCGACGGATCGCACGACGGGCGCGCGCCTGCTGCGCGTGCCGGAACATGCGGGCTCGGCGACCCTGGGCTGGACGGGCGACCGTCTGTCCGGTGCGCTGACGGTGCGGGCGGAAGGCGATCAGGACGATTCGGGCGGCTTCTCGACCGTGGCGCGCGACGGTTTCGTCACCGCCAATCTGAACGCGGCCTATGAACTGACCGACCAGGTCACCCTGACGGCGCGGATCGAGAACCTGGGCGACGAACACTATCAGCAGGTGTTCGGATACGGCGAGCCGGGACGGTCCGGCTATGTCGGGATCAGGCTGCGCTACTGATCCGGGCGCGGGCGTCGGCGGTGAAGGCCGCCGGCGCCTCGAGCGCCAGGGCCGCCCAGTCCAGATTCGGACAGGGGGCGTGGGCGGCGGCCAGGATGGCGCGCAGTTCGGCGGCGGAGGCGACGCTGGCTACGACCTTGTCGACGCCGGGTAGGGCCAGGGCGTAACCGAGCGCCGCCTGCATCGGATCGCAACGCTGCTCGGCCAGACGCCGACGCGTGCGCGACAGGGCCTGGGCGTGACTGGCCAGTTCGGCCGGAAGATCGTCGCCGCCGGCGAACAGCAGGCCGCCGGCGAAGACCGAAGACAGATGAACCGAGGCGCCCGTGTCGGCGATGGCTTCCAGCACGCCGTCCTGCGCCGCGCGCTGGTCCAGCAGGCTGCACGGTACCTGGACCACATCGGCTTCCAGACGGCGGGCCAGAAGCGCGGGGCCGTCCTCGATCGTGGCGCAGAAGCCAATGCGGCGGAACAGGCCGCGATCCTTCAGGCTGCGGGCCCGGTCCCACAGGGCGCGGCCCTCGGCGCCGGCCAGATCGGCGGCGTTGGAAATCAGCAGAACATCGCCGCGCGGCAGGCCCATCCGCTCCAGCGAACGGCGCGCGCGGGCCTCGACCCGGTCCAGACCTTCGCTGAGCGCAACGGTGCGGACCGTGACCTGGAAAGGCGAGGGGAAGGGCCAGGCCTGACCCAGCAGGCGTTCGCCGTCGCCCTCGGGCCGGGTGGCGATCAGTTTGACCCCGGCGTCGGCCCCGGTCTGCAGCAGAAAACGCATGGCTTCTTCGCGGGCGCCGGAGGGCGCGCTCATGAAGGCGCCGGGCGCGCGCTCGGGCTCGGTCACCACGGCGAGGGCCAGGCGATGGATGGGCGACGACGCCGAAGGTGTGGCGGGGGAATACGACACGCCCGACACTATGATCGCCAATGCTTAAGGGACGCTGAGCGAGACCTTAAGCGAACCCTACTTATCCACCGCTGATATGCGCACTGAGGCGAAAATCAGACGTCGGCGTCAGGCTGCAAGTCCGGGTGGGCCGAGGCGAAGGCGGGGTGGGCCAGGGCGGTCTGTTCGACCGCCAGCAGGCGCGGCCAGGGCGACAGGTCCATGTTGAAGCGTCGTGCCGAATACATCTGTGGAATCAGATAGCAATCGACTAGGGTCGGGGCGTCGCCGAAGTTCCAGCCGGCGCCGTGACGCGCGACCAGCGCCTCCAGCGCGTCAAAGCCCGGCGCGATCCATCCTGCGGCCCAGGCGTCCACGGCGGCCTGATCGGCGTTGAACTCAGAGCGAATGGCCTTCAACACGCGCAGATTGTTGAGCGGATGAATGTCGCAGCCGATCAGCGCGGCCATGGCGCGCACGGTCGCCCGCTCGTTCGCCCCCTTCGGCAGCAGGGCCGGGTCGGGGTAGGTTTCCTCCAGCCATTCCAGAATCGCCGGGCTCTGGGTCAGGACCAGGTCGCCGTCTTGAAGCGCGGGGACCATGCCCTGCGGGTTCAGCGCCACATAGTCGGGCGTCTTCTGTTCGTCCTTGCGCAGGTCGTGAGCGGCGTTGTCGTAGGTGATCCCCTTCAGGTTCAGGGCGATGCGAACGCGGTAGCTGGCGCCCGAGCGCCAATAGCCGTGCAGGATCATGGCTGGATCTCGAAGCTGAGCGTTTCCAGACCGTCGATGGTCGCAACGACGCGGTCGCCTGGCTTGACCGGGCCGACGCCGGACGGCGTGCCGGTGAAGATCAGGTCGCCGGGTTGCAGCGACCACAGGGCGGCGGCCGTCGCGACGATCCGGTCGGGGTTCAGGATCATGTCGTTCAGGACGCTGTCCTGCCTGGTTTCGCCATTGACGCTGAGGCGGATGGCGCCGTCGGGGGACGGTAGGTCGCCCAGGGTGATGGGGCCGCAGGGCGCGGACTGATCGAATCCCTTGGCGGCGTCCCAGGGGCGGCCCGCCTTCTTGGCCTCGGCCTGAAGATCGCGGCGGGTCAGGTCGCAGCCGACGGCCCAGCCGATAATGGCGACCCCGCCGTCCTCACCCGGCCCGATCGCGGCGACCAGTTCGGCCTCGTAGTGCAGATTTGCGGTCGCAGACGGATAGGACGGGTTTGCGCCGTCCGAGACGATGGCGTCGCCCGGCTTGGTGAAGAAGAAGGGCGTCTGCTTATCAGGGTCCGACCCCATTTCGCGCGCATGGGCGGCATAGTTCTGGCCCACGCACAGGATGCGGCGAACGGGGAAGCGCTGGTCCGATCCGACGATCGGCAAGGACGGGGCGGGGCGGGGCGCAAACAGCCATTGGGTCATAACGACCGTTCTAGTGCGGCGAAAAGCCCGTGGCGAGAGGCGCACGCCCGACCCACCTAAAGGAACCTCGTTGCGCATGTGGCGTTGCAACACGGGGTTCTCTATTCTACCGCCAAGCTTTCAACGGAGCGCGCACCATGGCCACCACCAAGGCTCGAGAAGATATCAAGGCCGACCTGAAGACCCTCAAGGAGGATCTGAAGACCGGCGCCCGCGAAGAGACCCAACGCCTGCGCGACAAGGCCGCCGAGGCCGAAGCCAAGCTGCGCGCCAAGAGCGACGAAGTCCGCGAGCAGGCCCGCAGCTATTACGACGAGGCCCGCGTGAAGGGTCGCGAATATTATGACGACGCGGCCGAACGCTTCGATGAGGCGCAACGCTATGTCGTCGAGCGCGTGCAGGAGCGTCCGCTGCAATCGACCGCCGTGGCGCTCGGCGTCGGCGTCATCCTCGGCATGCTGCTGGCCGGCCGCCGTCGCTGATGTTCAAGGGCATCGTCAAAAAACTGGTGGCGACGGCTGTCGTCGCCGCCAGTGCGTTCCTGGCCGTCGTCTTCCTGGGCGTGGCCATCTTCTATGCGCTCAGCCTGACGCTGACGCCGCTCGGCGCGGCGGCCGTGACGTTTGGTCTGTTCGCCTTGGTCGCCCTGATCGTGGCGCTGGTCTTCCTGAAGGGCGACAAGCACGACGACGCCGAAGAGGAAGATGAGCCTGAGGGCCTTTTGGGCAAGGTGATTCACATCGTTCGCGAGCGTCCGATCGTCGGCGCCGTGGGCGGTCTGGGCGCGGCCTTCCTGCTGTTGCGCAACCCGGCCTTGGCGGCGATCGTCGCCAGCATGGTCGCGGATCGCAAGATGGATCAGGGCGGCTATTCGCGTCGTCGCCGTCGATAGGCGATGGAACGGCCAGGCGACCCTGGCGTTGATGATACAGACCGACGAACGGCTCCCGGGTCGCCGACGGCAACATCAACTCAGGAGAGCTAAACCCATGATGCGCTGGGCAATTATCTTCCTCGTCGTGGCCCTCGTCGCGGCTGTTCTCGGCTTCGGCGGCATTGCGAACTTCTCGTTCGAGATCGCCAAGTTCGTCGCCGTCGTCGCCATCATCCTGTTCGTCATCGCCCTGGTGGCCGGCGGACTGCGTGGACGCGGCGCGCCACGACTTTAGGCTAAATACATAACGTCGAACGAGGGGCGGAGCCGAAGGCTTCGCCCCTTTTTCATGCGCAGCGCGGCTCAGTAAGAAAGAACTTTACAACACAAAGCAAATGGGTGATGTTGTCTCAATCGTTCGAGGAGGAGAGCATCATGACCCGCGAGGCCCAAGCCATTCAGGACGACATCGCCTATATGCGCAGCCTGGCCCACGAAGGGCGGCACGCACCGCTTCTGGCCGGGCCGATCCTTATCGCCGCGGCCGTGGTTTTCGGTGGCGCTAGTCTCGGGCAGTGGGCGATTCAATCGGGCGCCGTTCAAGTGAATCCGTGGGCTCAGTTGTGGTTGTGGATCGGCGCAGGCGTCGTCTTCGCAGTCGCCCTGAGTCTCTTGATCGGGCGTATGAAGGGAAAGCCCGGCATCAACTCAGCGGGAAACAAGGCAGTGGGAGCAGCTTGGTCCGGCGTAGGCTACGGAATCTTTGTCACCTGGCTGGCGATGGTTGCCCTGTCCGTAAAGACCGGAAACTGGTCGTGGATGGCCGTGATGCCGACGACGGTGCTGGTTGCCTATGGCTCGGCCTGGATGATTGGCGCAGCGATGACCAAAACGCGCTGGATGTCGTTCACGGCCCTTGCGGCCTATGCCGGCGCGGTTGCCGTGGCTTGGTTCATCGACAGCCCCATGATCTATCTGGTCTTCACGATTGTCCTCGTCGCCATCGCGCTGATCCCAGGGATCATCCTGATGCGTCAGGAACCGTCGGAGGTGGTCTGAGCATGGCCGACGACTTCAACATCAGCCGGATCGACGACGTCATTCACGGGCGCATCCGGCTGGGGATCATGGCTTTTCTGTCCGGGGCCGGATCGGCCGACTTCACCACCCTGAAGACCCGGTTGCAGACCACGGACGGCAATCTGTCGGTCCACTTGCGAAAGCTTGAAGAGGCGGGGTTTGTCGCCGTCTCCAAGAGTTTCAACGGTCGCAAGCCGCTGACTGAGGCCAGTCTGACCGATCAGGGACGCGACGCCTTCGTCGCCTATTTGGATGCGATGGCGGGCCTGCTGCCAGAGCGGTGAACATAGGCTAGAAGCGCGGTCATGACCGACCGCCTTCACGCCTTCGAGGCCATCGACAACTTTCGGGACTATGGCGACTACGCCACGGCGGCCGGGCGGCGCGTGAAGCCCGGCCGTCTGCTGCGTTCGGCCCACCACGCCCGCGCCAGCGAGGCGGATCTGGAGCGGCTGAAGGCGATGGACATCGGGGCCGTGGTCGATCTGCGCCGGCCCAGCGAGCGCCGCGACCAGCCGTCGCGTCGGCCTGAAGGCTTCAGCGGGCAGATCATCGAAGGCGGCGTGGACGACGGCGCGGAGGCGCCGCACATCACCTTTCTGAAAACCGCCGACCTGACGCCGGACTCCGGGCGGCGCTTCATGACCCAGACCTATCGCACCCTGCCGTTCGACCCGTCGCATCAGGACGTGTTCGGCCGCTATTTCCAAGCCCTGGCGGATCAGGCCGAAACTTCTCGAAATCGGGCGGTGGTGATCCATTGCGCGGCGGGCAAGGACCGGACGGGTTTTCTCGCCGCCCTGACCCACCATCTGCTGGGCGTGTCGCGCGACGACATGGTCGAGGAC
>NZ_JAELUF010000252.1 GCF_016429195.1 Brevundimonas sp. ASV9 | reverse complement strand
ATCTATAACCACTGCCGACCGCGAAATGGTCGAATCCAACAGCGACGAGATCCTCCGCAATGCGCAAGAGGAAGATGTTGCATTCCTCGTCGTTGGTGATCCATTTGGGTAAGCTCAACAAAGCTTCTGTACAGCTGTTGCAAGCCACTGACCTTTCCATCAATCAGTGCGACAACCCATACGGACCTTGTTCTGCGTGCTCGAGAACTCGCTATCCCTGTAGGAACCGTCCCGAACGCATCCATCATGTCAGGGATCGGCGCATGTGGTTTACAGCTATACAACTTTGGCCAAACCGTCTCCATGGTCTTCTTCACCGATACATGGAAGCCATCCTCGTTTTACGATAGAATAAAGGAAAACCGGGAGATTGGTCTGCATACTCTGGTTCTCGTAGACATCAAGGTCAAGGAGCAGAGCTTGGAAAATATGGCCCGCGGCCGTCTGATCTACGAGCCGCCGCGATACATGACCTGTCTCTTATACACATCTGACGCTGCCGACGAATACATCAC
>NZ_JAELUF010000251.1 GCF_016429195.1 Brevundimonas sp. ASV9 | reverse complement strand
TTGCTGGTCTCGTGGGCTCGGAGATGTGTATAAGAGACAGGCTCAACAATGTCTGCGCGAACCATTTCCACGGCATCGTTGGAAACCTGGTATGAGGAGACGGAAATCTCGCCTTCTTCATTGCCGGAGATGATGCAAGTAACAAAGTTGGATCCGAAGCGGCCACTGTCGCTCCACTTTGTTGCCTTGGGGTGTTGTGCCTGCAGCCTTGCCGAAAAGCATGTCTCGAGCGAGGTGAGATAGTATGAATCTGCGTGGCGCTTGCAGACAACAGAACCATCACTGCGTCCAGCATCCAGCAAGTCTGTCCAGATGATACCAACCGGCTCAAGGCCACACAGTCTCGCCACCTCGTCGACGTCCTTTTGGTTCTCCCAGGCATTGAGTGTGACTCCGTCCATCTCGTCAACTTGCGGCGGCTCGTAGATGGCCTCTACAACAGCCTTGACGCCCAGAGGCACCTCTGTATATTCAACATATCGCCCGTACAAGTATCCCAGCCGCTGGGCACCAGTCTTGCGCCACGCATCAATGA
>NZ_JAELUF010000250.1 GCF_016429195.1 Brevundimonas sp. ASV9 | reverse complement strand
TGACGGGCGCCTGTATCCCCACACCATCGACGGATCGACCGGTCGGCCGGTCGGCAATAACCTGAGTTCGGTCACCGTCCTGCACGCCTCGGCCATGATGGCCGACGCCTACGCCACGGCCCTGACCGTCATGGGACCGTTCGACGGACCGGACTACGCCGAGGCCGTCGGCCTGATGGCCCATTTCGTCGAACGCACCGAGCGCGGCCCGGTCGAGCGGATGTCGCCGGCCTTCGCCGCCCTGCTCGACGACGACGGAGATCGTCCGGGGTGACAGCCGATCCGCAGCGCTGGCTGTGGGCGGTCGGGGCCTTGGCGCTTTGGCTGGCCCTGATCGCCGTCATCGTCTGGCGTGAACGCAGGGCCAGGGCGGCGTCCCGCGCGCGGTCGGATGCTCTGGCGGGCGCAGGCGAGGGCCAGCCGGTGCTGATCGCCTTCGCCAGCCAGACGGGCTTCGCCGAAGAACTGGCGTGGATGACGGCGCGCGCCTTAAGCGACGGCGGCGTGGGCGCGCGGGTGCTGTCCTTCGCCGATC
>NZ_JAELUF010000249.1 GCF_016429195.1 Brevundimonas sp. ASV9 | reverse complement strand
GACCAACATGGACCTCGTTAATGCCACGGATGGGTAAGCAGCTTACCAGTTCAATTCTCCTTGCCCAGGAACAGACGCTAACCCCAACCCCAACCCACTAGGTATCCGTACGCAGCTGACGCATCCCAAGTACAGGTAGATGGCCAAAGCATCTTCACTCTCCTCTGGGAAGATGCAGACGGTGAATACCCAATTGGCTACGTCCTGGGACGAGTCGTACAAGAGCTCAAAACAGTCCCCGAGTCAGTCGCCGGCAAAGTTACCGTAGACGATGCCAATCGCACTCTCAAGCTCTTCCCGCAACCTACTGAGGAAGAGCGCACCAAAGCCACCGATGCTCTAGCTCGCTACTTTGTAGAGAGACAAACTTTCAAGCTCCTGCGCGGCTGGCGGAATGAACCCTGGCCTGTACACGGCCGCAAAGGCGAGCTTCTTTTCAGCATGGAGCGCGCCGCCATTGGTTTGCTAGGCGTGGTCCGGTATGGCGCTGTCTCTTATACACATCTCCGAGCCCACGAGACCAGCAATCGTATCTC
>NZ_JAELUF010000248.1 GCF_016429195.1 Brevundimonas sp. ASV9 | reverse complement strand
GCTCATCAGTGAGATTGGCAAAGGCGGCAGCCGACATGACTGTAGTGGGCGAGAGAGGCGTTTCCTTGGACAAGATGCCGACTTCGTATGCTATAGCCGTGGCAGTCTTGATGTGATCACCAGTGACCATGTGCACAGTGATGCCGGCATTACGGCATTGTTGAACAGCCCCTGCCGTCTCAGTTCGCGGAGGGTCGTAGAGACCAGCGAGACCGAGAAAGCGGAGTTTCGATTCAGACTTGGCGCGGTCATGGGCGTCTTCGGGCGAGTCCTCGACGGTCTTGTCGGCAATGCAAAGAACTCGGAGGCCTTCGCCAGCAAGATCTTCCGCTTTGGCGTGGATTGCCTTTTTGAGCTCTTCAGTCTCATCCAGAATGGGAAGCATGACTTCAACAGCGCCCTTTGTGTGGACATGATGAGCAGAATCGAGGCTATTGCCATAGACGACACTCATGAGCTTGCAGGAAGAATCAAAGGGATGTTCCGCGATGAGCCCTGTCTCTTATACACATCTCCGAGCCCACGAGACCAGCAATCGTATCT
>NZ_JAELUF010000247.1 GCF_016429195.1 Brevundimonas sp. ASV9 | reverse complement strand
ACATTGTTGCAAAGGCCATCCGCGACGGAGTCATCGAAGCTACTCTCGACCGTGAGCATGGCTTCATGAAGAGCAAGGAAGTCGGCGACGTGTACGCCACCCGTGAGCCTGGTGAGGCGTTCCACGATCGTATCCGGGCCTGCCTTGCACTGCACGACGAGAGCGTAAAGGTAAGATGAGAAACTTGGGCACTGATACGGATTTTGGCTAATCGGTGTGTGATGTAGGCAATGCGATTCCCAATGAATCAACACCGTCTGGAGCTCAAGAACGCCCAAGAAGCCCGCGAACGTGAACGTGAGATGGCTAAAGAAATACAAGATGGCGATCTGGATGATGATGACCTTGGCGGAGACTTTGAGGGCATGTAAATTTCCTGTGTACTTGTTGCTTGTTTTACTACAGACGTACGTGGAGAGCGGGCAGGTTACACTGGTGCATGGTTTTGGCCACGAGGATATGATTACTCGGTATGCAACGGTGACGACCTGTCCGCTGGGGCTAATGGCCTGAGCAACATATCTCTAATAGAGCGGGGCCAGGT
>NZ_JAELUF010000246.1 GCF_016429195.1 Brevundimonas sp. ASV9 | reverse complement strand
GCCTGGGGGTGCGCCCATTCCGGGAGCTCCAGGAGCTGCGGCACCGTAATCGCCATAACCACCATAGCCGCCATAGCCACCTTGTGTGCCAGGTGCTTGATGTCCCTGTTGCTGCTGATGCCATGGGGCCGCACCAGACGAAGATCCTTGACCTTGTCCATAACCTTGACCATAGTAGCTGTCACCTTGACTGTCGTTTTCACTGCGGTTACGGTTACGTGCCCAAGGAGCAGGGCCGCCAGTCGGACCACCCGTCGGACCACCGTTAGAGTCTTGGTTGTCACGACGCGATCTCCACGGGGCAGCGCCACCAGTTGGGCCACGCTGCCAGGGCTTGGCGTCTGGTGAATCGTTGTACCCTCCTGGGCCGGCTTCAATCTGAGCTGGCGCTGCACCGGAGCCGCCACCATCAATTTCTTGCATGAGTTGCTGCCATCGTCATTAGTCACCATGTTCAGTATGTATCACCCTTCATGTCACTCACCTGATAAACGCGATCAACGTCGTCTCTGTCTCTTATACACATCTCCGAGCCCACGAGACCC
>NZ_JAELUF010000245.1 GCF_016429195.1 Brevundimonas sp. ASV9 | reverse complement strand
ATACTAGACTCCGACTAGCTTCCTTTTAATGCAATCTCTGCAGATGGTGCATGAAATTCCACCGGCATACAGACTTCACGTATGCACGACATCACTATCCCATGCCGCATTGCCTGGCAGCACAAAGCGGGAAAAGAAAGTGGTTGGGAAAAGAATTAGAATGCTGCTGCCGCTAGTGTCCCAGTGCCCGCTGTAGCCCCGCCCGTCGAACCGCTGCATGTCGCCTGTGGGTCCCAATCTAGGCGGGTTGTTCCTGAGGCTAGCGTATGACGCCTACCTAATTCAGCCATCGGACCACGCCAACCACCAATTATTTGCATCTTCCCAGCCACCACATTCACGCACGACACAGGCGCAGGCAAAAGAGGGAAAAGGGCCTGCGAGCCCGCCTCGCAGGATGGGCAGAATGTTTGGTCTTCACTTTACGCCGCAGATCCGACATTCTTCTCATGAATCTGTCTGCAACCTACAGCTGCATTAGTCTTCCTGTTGTCGACTTCACATTCACTTCGTTCACATTCAACAAAGCACCGTGCTCTTCCACAC
>NZ_JAELUF010000244.1 GCF_016429195.1 Brevundimonas sp. ASV9 | reverse complement strand
CGCCAATGGTTATGCCGTAGCCCAGAAACAGGGTATAAATCATTGCGTAGACCATGCGGACACTACCCGCAACAAGATTGTGGCTCTGAAGCTCGAGCGACGCGCAGAGAACAATGTAACCCGGCAAGATCAGAGCAATACTGCTTTGGGCGAGTGCACTGAAACAAAATAACTCGCCGTTCTGAATAGACCCAAATCCACGAGCTATAAAAGAGGTAATAATAGCGGCGGAAACCTCAAACACATGAGCATACAGCTCATTGCTCGGGGCAAATACGAGCTGAAGGATACCAACGATGCATCCCAAAATGAATGCGCAGGGGAGATCGATGAAGCGGCCTTCGAAAGCAAATGGAGCGACACAGCATGACGCAAAGCCATATAGCATGACACGGAACCAGATCGGGTACTTTGGTTTGCGAGCGATGACGTCGTCGAGGCGCTTGGTCGCTTCTTCGACACCAAATTTATCGTGAACAACGTCCTTGTAAATGTTGTGGACGTCTCGTAGCTTGCCGAGATCGATTCCCTGAGGTACTCGTACAACC
>NZ_JAELUF010000243.1 GCF_016429195.1 Brevundimonas sp. ASV9 | reverse complement strand
GGCACCAGGCGCATAAATATCAAAACATATAAGAAAAAAACGCTTGAACACGAAACACATATAAACGAATACAAGATATACAAATACTCATTTAGGCTTCTTGTATCCGTCACGAGAAGCAGATGACGACTTTCTCCCCCCACATCTTTTGATGCACAACATATAGAATTAAAGAACCGACACATAAAAATACAAGAACAAGAACGATGGAAAGGGACAACCAACATTGTATAATCACACCCTTATGGTACCCTTGTCTATCTACTTCTGTTGAGGCTAGCTTTATTCAATTTTTTTTCTTTGAAGCGGTTTTGATTGGTTTAGCTATGCATCTATGCTGGGATATGGAGTAATGAACCTTATCGAATTGAATTGAACTGGATTGAATCAAATTTTCTCCATTGTCACACGTTTTATTAAAGGTTGGCGATGTGTCTGTATCTTTAAAGAGCGAATACAACATACTTGAGCGCCCATTTTCCGTTTGAATGCGCAGTTGTTTACGGCAAAATGCTTCCAGAAAGTATCGTTACCACAGAGTATTTGAACGC
>NZ_JAELUF010000024.1 GCF_016429195.1 Brevundimonas sp. ASV9 | reverse complement strand
GAGCCTGCGGACGGGGCCAAGTTCCTGCGCCCGACCGACGTTGAAGACCAGACGCTGGGACTTCGGCTCGCCGAGGCCATCGACATGGAGACGCGCATTGCGGTTCCGCAGACGACCCTCTGGACCCGTGCAAAACTGCTGGGCGAGACGCGCCCCGGCACGGTGGCCGGCGAAGCGCGTCGATCCTGGGCCATGTTCCGATCCTTCAGCCTGACGGCGACGCACATGCTGGGCGAAGAGCTGATGTTGCGAGGGCAAGCCAAAGGTCAGGCGCCCTTCGTCGCTGGAGCTGGCGGTGCTGCGGGCATTCTCTTCTTCCTCACGCTGGGCGGCGCGGTCGCAATCCAGATGCGTGAGCTTGCCTCGGGCAAAGATCCGCGACCAATGGACGATCCGCGGTTCTGGATGGCGGCGGCCATGCAGGGCGGCGGCTTGGGCATCCTGGGCGACTTCTTTTATGCGACCGAGGCTCGCAACGGGAAAAGCGCAACGCAGGTCGCAGCGTTCGGCCCGGTAGGTGGCGCCGTCGGCGATGCTTGGGGCCTGACCGGCGGCAACGCCGTCGAAATCGCCGACGGTCTGCGAGAAGGGGAAGGATTGGGCGAGGCCGTCGAGGGCGCGCGCATCGGGCGGGATGCCGTGGACTTCGCACGCCGTTACACGCCAGGCGGCAATATCTGGTTTCTGCGCACCGCCTACAGCCGCCTCGTGCTCGACAACCTGCAACGGATCGTCGATCCGGAGGCAGAGGAAGACTTCGCCCGCAGCCGCAAGCGTTTGGAACGTGACCGCGGACAAGGTCAGTTCTGGGCTGAAGGTGAGAATGCACCGACACGGGCTCCCGAAATGCCGACGGCGCTTGGCGGGGCTGGATAAGCCCTGCCGAAGGTAGCAGTCCGGCCCACTTTGTAATGCGCCCCGCACGCATTGGTTGACCAGTTCATCGCTTAGTCGCACGGTGGAGTCGAACCGGGGAAGAGACATGATCGCTTTCGCTGCCGCGTTGGCCGTGTTCGCCGGCCAGCAGTCGGGCACCACCGTCGACGAGACTGCGCAGCGGAGGCAGCGGATCGCTGCGCTTATCGCTGATTTAGATTGCGACGGCGCCCACGGTGCGGTTTTCGTCCTTGCGGATCGACCATTGCTGGAATGGGTCGAGTCCATCTGCCCAATGGGGGCCTTCGACATCGTGCGATGGGATCGTTACCTGCCAGCCGAGTTCGCCGGCATGTTTACCGAAGCGCAGTTACGGTCGGCCCGCGCTCTTGTGTTGGGTGATGAGCCGCTGGTCAGCACAGAGCCGCCGGAGCAGGCACCGGACGCGATGCCAAGCAACTGATGCTCAGCAGGGCATGCCTCGCTAACAAACACCCCTGCCCCCACTTCGTAACCCACGATGGGTTGACCTTGCAGCCCAGAGTAGCGATGACGGATGTCGCTTCTGGAGGGGTGTCTATGCGTAATCTGAAATTGGTTCTGGCCGCCGGCGCGGTCCTATGTCTCGCGGGTTGTGGTGATGGCGGCAGCGCGCCCGCGTCACCGACTTCGTCGGACGTTACGGCGGCCTCAACACCTGTTGGGGCAGAAGAGGCTTCGAGCCTGACTGGGCCTCAGAAGAATGCCGTCCGATCGGCCCGGAATTACCTCAGCATTTCAGGGTTCTCGCGAGACGGCCTGATCACTCAACTGTCGTCTGAATACGGTGACGGTTATAGCGTGGCGGACGCCACCGCCGCCGTGGACAGTATGGACATTAACTGGAACGAGAACGCCGCGAAATCGGGCCGGCAGTATCTTTCCATGACTGGCTTCTCTTGTTCAGGCTTGGTCGAGCAGTTGTCGTCAGATACCGGCGACAAATACACGACCGCCCAAGCGCAATATGGTGCTCTGCAAGCTGGCGCGTGCTGACATGCGGAGCGCGTTGATCGCGGCGGCCGGCGCCGCTCTCTTACTTGTCGGATGCGGCGACGGCGAGGGCTCTCCCACGCCCACGCCTACAACGACGACCGAAGTTGAAGTGGACGACACCGTTCACAGCGTCTCTTCTTCTGGGATGCCGACCGCGACGAAGTCGATGGACTTCCAGGTCTGCATCGCGTCGATCCAGACCGTCGCCGGGCAGTTGGGTGTTGCGCCGATCAACATTGTCGAGACGAATGACGTTCGGATGGTCCGGTTCAACACTAGCGACGGCAGCGTCCTGATCACCTGCTCACGCCCTGACAGGAAGATGGTGATGGTCCAAAGTCCCTATTCTGGCTGACCTTCGGTCCCTAGGCCGTTCTGGAAAGATTGCCGACAGGTGGTGACTCGTTCGGCGACCTGCGTTCATCATGACGCATTACACGAACTGCTCACCGCTTCGCCGACTACGTCCGCCTGACCTTTGCCGAGATGCGCGACAGCCTGGATCACTCGATCCGAGAGTTGATTGCCGCCCAGAGTGTTCCGCGCCGCCGACGGGAAGACGCGCCGACCAATCTGCTGAGCAGCGCCACGGTGAAGCATCTGATCGCGACGTTCGAGACCCACGCCACCCAGGCCGTCGACATCTGCCGGTCGGCGGCGCAACGATCGCTTCCGCTCGAAGCCTACTTGGTCATGGCGCTGCCGGCCGAAGTCGACGCCCTGGCCGAGATCGTGTCGGATCGACTGGCGCGGCTCGGGTTGTGGGATGTCTCCGCTCAGCGACTGCTGTCGCAACGCCGCGACCGGGCAATGGCCGAACGTCGCCCGCCGGTGGTCGAGATTCAGGCGCCCGGTTGGGCCAAGGTGCGGGCCTGGGTGGTGGCCCGTTTCGAAAAGGTCGTCGTAGATGTCATCGGCGGCCTGCTGTTATTCGCGCTTCTGCTTTTGGTCGGGTGGGAGGCGTTGCCTCACACATAGACGCCCAGTCGACGGACGCGGCCCAGATGTGCAATGTGCAACCCACGACGGGGCTCAGCATGAACGATCAAGAGAGTGGGACATCCGTGCCCCCGCCAGTCAGCAAGCGAGAACGCTTTGCCGAGGCGATGATCATCCTGGCGGTCGGCCTGGTCGGTGGGGCCTTCGTGATCTGGGGGCTATGGTCGACGGCCGCTTCATCCATAGGGTGGCTGAAGACCGGCGTGTGGACGCATCCCACGTTGTTCGAGGTCGGGCAGCGCTTCGGCTATGGCGCGCCAACATACGACTGGGTGATCGTCCAGCGCGCCGCACTTTGGTTTGTTGGTCTGCCCAGCGGGGTCGTCTTCATCTGCATCGGCATCTGCCTGATTAGCGCAGCCCAGAAGATGGATGACGACGCATCGGATCGACGTCTTACGGCGAAGGACATGACTTGAGACGACCACTCATTGCGCTGGGCTTGGGCCTAGCGATCGCATCATCGACGACGGCCGCATCGGCTCAGGGCATCCAGTTCCGCTATATGGGTGACATGACCTGCGGCGGATGGCGCGCGGCGCCGGCGAACCTGGACGACGTCAGAAAAGCGGCGCTGATGAACTTCGTTCTGGGGTTCCTGTCGGGTCGATCTGCGGAAAGAGGCGACGACCTTCTGGCTTCGGTAGAGATTTCCAGCATCAAGGCCTGGATGGATGACTACTGCGCCGCGAATCCATTGGGGTCGGTCGTGACAGGTGCTTTCGAACTGGAGACGGTGCTGATCGCCCGACGCGAGCGTGCTCGATGATTGCGCCGGTGCCTCCCGCGAAGCGCGGAAAGATGATTGCCCTGATCGGGCTCGGATTGGTCTCAGCGCTCCTCATCTTCCGCCCTGCCTCGGAACCGGAGTGGGGCGAGCCCGATTACGAACCCAAGATCGGCAACGAATGCCGGGCGGTCTGGGCCTCGGCCGATGTGGATGCGCCGGCCTATTTGGCGACAATCTGCAACGCCGATGAACGACATGAGATCGCCGGCTATCGGCCTCGGGACTGACCACCGCGCTACCGTACCGTGCCGGCAAACTAGCCAGCAGCGCTCCCGTATCTCGGCGAGCGGTGTTAGGTTGAGCGACCATCAACCACGAGACGCCCTATGCGTTACATTCTAGCCTTAGCTCTGGCGTGCGCCGCCGTTCCAGCTTGGGGGCAGTCCGTGGGTGAGCGCCCCATGAAGGCGTCGGAGACCTACCACCGCTGCGCAGCAGCCGCCCCGTCGATGGCGGATCAGCGCCAGTGTCTTCGCGACGAACTTGCGTGGGCGCGTCAAGCCTTGGAGCTCGTGAAGTCCGACACGACAGATGCGCACTCGGACGGACTATGGCGAGCCTCGGTCGATCACGACTGCGCGGCTGAATACGATCTAGCTGGCGGCGGCAACTCCGCAGACATGCGCCGCGATGCGTGTTTGATCGAAGCGCTTTACGATCGGGCCGATTATTTGCAACGCGCCGGGCGGTGGTGATGCCGCCGGCTTTTCGCGTCGCTGGTCGGAAATGGCAGATAGCGGGGGCTTGGCTTGCGCTGAGCTACGCGTTGATATTGTGTCTTGCGCGTCCGGCTCCGGCGATGTGGCCAGTCGAGGCTTTCGGCATGGCTCTGGCGATCACCACCCTCCCCGCGGTCGCAATGGCTCTCGCCTGGAGGAACAAAGAATCAATCGGCTGGGGCACAGCTGCCGGACCAATCGTGGTCTGGCTGTTTTTTCTGATCGCGGCGGTTCGGGCCTAAGCCAACTCCGCATTTTGTGCCCCCGGCGCGCCCCAAAAGCCACACCGCTGACCGCCAACCAGGCTAAGTCATTGTTTCCGTTGGTCGGGGCGAGAGGATTCGAACCTCCGACCCTCTGGTCCCAAACCAGATGCGCTACCAGGCTGCGCTACACCCCGGACCGAACGGAGCGCTCTATTGGCACTTCGCGAGGCGATCCGCAATCAAGGCTTGAAATAAGGATGTAAAACTTTGTCGCCGGGCTTGGCGTTGATTTCGGCCGCCCGCCCTGCCCGCAGTTCCAAGACGCCGTTGGCGGCGCCATTGGAAGGGATCGGCGCCTCGGAGAAGGGCGTGGCGTGCGAAGCGATCGAGACGATCCGGCCCTGCGGATCGATATACAGAATATCCAGGGAGCTCGGCGTGTTGCGCATCCAGAAGCTTTGCTCGCGCGGTGCTTCGCCCGGCCACTGGAACAGCATGCCGCGGTCTGCCTCGAGCGGCGGACGGAACATCAATCCCCGTTGACGTTCGGGCTCTTCGTCGGCGATTTCGACCCAGAACTGATGCTCGCCCGACGTGGTCACGACGGCCAGCTTCTGGAGCGGTTCGCCATTGGGGCCGACAGGCGCCTTGGCCGCGCATCCTGCGAGAGCGAGCATAACCAGGCCCGCCAGTGCAAAACGTCTCGTCGCCTTGATCATACGCCTCTCCTGGGCGCTCGATCAGTCGCCCGTTCTGATGTCTGCAACCACCAGACCTTTGGGCCCGTTGGCGAATCGCACCCGCACCGCATCGCCAGGAATCAGATCATCCAGGCCGCAGCGACGCAGGGTTTCGATGTGGACGAAGATATCGCCCGGCTCACGATCACGCACGACGAATCCGTAGCCCTTGGTCCGATTGAACCATTTGACCAAGGCGGTCTCCAGCTGTTCGTCACTTTCGGCGACCGGCCGCGGCGGCGGCGAAGTCACGGGTCGACGCACGGCGGGCGTCGCTTCGCCCTCGCCCAGGTCATGGATCTCGATTGTCTGCCAGCCCTTGGCGCGCTTGACGCAGTCGCAGGTGATGGTCGCGCCTTCATCTGCCGCGTCACGGCCGAGATCGCGCAGGCTGCTGATATGCAGCAGGACGTCTCTCGTTTCGGTCAGGGTCGGATCGTCAGGGACGATAAACCCATAGCCCTTGACGGCGTCGAACCACTTCACGCGCCCAGTGACGCGAACGGTCTGCGCCGTTTCCGTCTCTCTAAAGTCAGACACTTAAAAACCCCCGCCCGCGCCTCCAGCGGACTCGTTCTATATTTAACACCGTTCCGCGAAATTTTGAAAAGCGGAAAATGCGCGTCTATGCAGAAGCTTGCGTTTGGGGGGCGCGCAGACGCGCGTCGTGGACGCCGGTGAATGGCGGCCTGTTCGTTTGCAATCTTGATTGGGGCTGTTTCTCGGGAGCCTCAAAAGGCTCAATCATCGTCCTGCCCGCGTGGCAGTCCCTAGGGGAGTCGAACCCCTCTTTTCAGGTTGAAAACCTGACGTCCTAACCGATAGACGAAGGGACCGCTGCGCGGGAGAGCCGGCGATATAGCCGCGCCCTCGGGGCGGTGCAAGCGTGGATTTTCAGTTTTTTGAAGCCGTCGTCAGATCATTCGAGGATCGGCGACATCCTCGATCTCGAACTGCACACCCTTGCGGCCATTCCAGTCGTCAGCCTTCAGCCGGCCCACGACACTCAGCCCGCCCTGCCCCGACAGCAACGCCTGGCCCGTCGGCAGATCGGCGCAGCGCCAGGCGATGGCCTTGAGCGAAGCGCCGTCGGGGCCGACCAGTCGGCACCGCACGTGACCGCCATTCATGGCGACGGGTTCGCGGGCTTGAACCCCGCTCAGGGCGAAGCTGGGTTCCGGGTTGGCAGGGCCGAATGGGGCCAGACGCTCGAACGATTCGAACAAATCGCGCGTCGCCGCCGCGGGGTCGATCAGGGCGTCGATCTCAAGCACGTCCTGTGCGACAGCTTCGACCCTTTCACTGGCCAGTCTTTCGTTCAGGAAGGCGGTCAGCTCGGATACGCGCGCACCGTCCATCGTCAGGCCTGCCGCCATGGCATGACCGCCGCCAGCGAGAAGGATCCCGCTCTCCCAGGCCGCCTGGATCGCGCGTCCTAGGTTCATGCCTGGCTGTGACCTGCCCGAGCCCTTTCCAAGACCGGTTACGGGATCGACGCCGATGACGATCACCGGCTTGCGCCAGCGCTCGCGCAAACGGCCGGCGACGATGCCGACGACGCCGGGGTGCCAGTCCTCGCCCGCGACCACGACGACGGCGCTTTCGTCGGCGTGGGCGCCGGTCGCTTCGACTCGGCGAACGGCCGCGTCGGTGACGGCCCGCTCGACATCGCGCCGCGACAGGTTCAGCGCATCGAGTTCGATCGCCAGAGCCTCGGCCTCGGCCGGATCATCCGTCGACAGCAGCCGTGCGCCGAGGTCGGAGCGACCGATGCGTCCTCCCGCATTGATGCGCGGTCCCAGGATGAAACCGGCATGATTGCTCTTGGCCGGTCCCGGTTCGGCGCCGGCCGCCGCCAACAGCGCGCGCAGACCCGGATTGCGCCAGTCGCTCATAACCTTCAGACCAAGGCCTGTCAGCGCGCGATTGAAGCCGGTTAGCCCGGTCACGTCGCAGATGGCGCCTAGGGCCGCCAGATCCAGCCACTGACGAATGTCCGGCTCGATCCTCTCGGCGAACAGGCCCCGACGCCGCCCCTCCCGGTTTAGCGCCGCCAGAAGCACGAACACGACGCCCGCCGCCGCCAGATTTCCTTGACCCGAGTTGCAGCCCGGCCGGTTTGGGTTGACGACCGCCAACGCCGTCGGCGGCTCGCTGCGCATCAGGTGGTGATCGATCACGACGACGTTCAGGGCGATGGCGGCCGCATGCGCCAGGGCTTCGTTCGCCGCTGCCCCGCAATCCACCGTGATGACCAGATCGGCGCCCGAGGCCTTCAGCGTGTCGAAGGCCTTGGCGCTGGGGCCGTAACCTTCGGTCATCCGGTCCGGAACATAGATCGAAAGCGTATGTCCCATCGCCCGGAACCAACGCACCAGCAGCGCCGCGCTGGAGGCGCCGTCCACGTCATAGTCGGCGAAGACATGAATGTTCGCCTTGGCCTGTAACGCGTTCAGGATCGCATCGGCCGCTGCGTCCATATCCATAAAGCTGGACGGGTCGGGAAACAGGGCGCGCAGGGTCGGGGTGAGGAAATCTTGGCCCTGGTCGGCGCGAACGCCCCGCGAGGCCAAGGCCCGGGCCAGCGGTTCTTCCAGGTTCAGGGTCTGCATGTGCGCGCGCGTCGTTGCGGCGTCGGCCGGACGTTGACGCCAGGCGCGCCCGGACAGGGATCGAGACACGCCGAGGAATGCGTTCAGGGTCTTTGCGCCGCAGTCGTCTGCCATCAGCGCATTATCGCGGGATTCTGCCTCCCGCGCGACCGCTCATCGCGCCGGGCGACGGTCGAGCGGCGGCGGAGCCTTGGCCCTATCACGCAGGCTTTGAGCGAAGGCCTCGATATCCGCCTGGGTTCGGACGGCGTCAGGCGACACCGGAACGGCGTTCACGGCCGCGCGTGTTTCGGCGGCGAGCGCCTCGGCGTCGCCGAGCGTCCAGTCGATGCGTGCGATCTCGCTGGTCAGCGTCGCGCTGTCGCCTTGGAGACGCTGCAAATTCGACGCGACCTGAGTGACCGGCGGCAGATCGGTCGGCGCTGCCGGAAAGTCCTCCCAGCGCGGATAGCGCCGATTGGCGTCGACCAGTTCCTGGATACGCGGCGCCAGCGGCGAGACAGCCTCCGTCTTGGAGGCGGATGCGCCGATACAGCCGCTCAATGGCGTCGCGATCGCGACTGCGGCGATCAGGATCATCTTTTTCGAGTGCGACGCGTTCATTTCCTTGATGGTCTTATGCCATCATCGCGGTGTGCGGAAGGGTGGATGAACCGCCCTCTGGCGCAGGACGCGCGAAGGACGATAATGGCCAAAGCTCCAAAGACGCCAACAGCCGCCGCTGACCGCCCCGTGCGCAAGGCCGGACGTCCGACGTCCGCCAAGCCCCGCCCGCCTCGCCAGCCCAAGTCGAAACCTGCGGAAGCCCAGGAAGCGGCACCTGGATCCCGTGCAGAGTCGGCGCCTGAGCCGACCGCAGCGACGCCGAGCCAGGCCGAGTTGATCGAAACCCTGTCGATGAATCTGGCCAAGGCGGCCATGATGGCACAGAGCGCGATCGCCGAGGCGGCGCTGACCCAAGCCGATCGGCCGGCCGCCCTTTCCGCCGATCCCTTCAACGTCGCGCCAGCCATGACGTCAGTCATGACCAGCTTGGCCGCCCAGCCCGACAAGATGATTCAGGCCCAGGCTGACCTGTTTGGCCGCTATATGCAGCTCTGGTCATCGACGGCGCGTCAGGCGGCCGGCGAGACGCCCGATCCCGCGCCAGATGACAAGCGGTTCAAGGACCCGGCCTGGTCCGAAAACCCGATGTTCGACATGATGCGGCGGTCGTATCTTCTGACGTCGGACTGGATGAACGGCCTGATCGCCGGCGTCGAGGACGTCGATCCGACTCTCAAACGTCGAGCGCAATTCTTCACCCGCCTGCTGACAGACGCCTTCTCGCCGTCGAACTTTTTGGCCTCCAACCCCGTCGCGCTGAAAGCCTTGGCGGAGACCAGCGGCGAATCGCTGGTGAAGGGCATGCAGAACTTCGCCGCGGATCTTGAACGTGGCGGCGGATCGCTGCGCATCAGCCAGGCCGACTACGGCAAGTTCGTCGTTGGCGAGAACGTCGCCACCGCACCAGGCCAGGTCGTGTGGCGCGATGAGCTGTTCGAGCTGATCCAGTACGCGCCGACGACCGAGACGCAGCACGAAACTCCGCTGCTGATCTTCCCGCCCTGGATCAACAAATTCTACATCATGGACCTGCAGCCGGCGAACTCGCTGATCCGCTGGCTGTCGGCTCAAGGATTCACGGTCTTCGTCTGTTCCTGGGTCAATCCGGACAAGGACAAGGCCGGCTTCGGCTTCGACGACTATCTGGAAAAGGGCATCTATCGCGCGGTCGAGAAGACGCTGGAGCAGGCGGGAACCAAGCAACTGAATGCCGTGGGATATTGCATCGGCGGCACCCTGCTTGGCGCTGGTCTGGCGCATATGGCGGCCAAGGGCGACAAGCGCATCGCCGCCGCCACCTTCTTCGCCGCTCAACATGACTTCGCCGAGGCCGGCGACCTGCTGCTGTTCACCGACGAACACTGGATCGCCGAGATCGAGCGTCAGATGGATGCGGCGGGCGGCGTCCTGCCGGGCGCGGCCATGGCGGAAACATTCAACGCCCTGCGGTCCAACGATCTGATCTGGTCCTTCTTCATCAGCAACTATCTGCTGGGCAAGGATCCGCCCGCCTTCGACCTGCTGTTCTGGAACGCCGATCAGACCCGCATGCCCAAGACGCTGCATCTCGATTATCTACGTCAGATGTATGGAGCCAACGCTCTGGCCAAGGGGCAGTTCGAGATCGGCGGCCTGACGGCGGACCTGTCGAAGGTCGAGATCCCGCTCTATTTTCAGGCCAGCCGAGAGGATCACATCGCGCCGATGAACTCGGTCTATCGGTCCGCCAAACTGTTCGGCGGCAAGGATGTGACCTTCACCCTGGCCGGGTCAGGTCACATCGCCGGCGTCATCAACGCCCCCGCCGCAAAGAAGTATCAGCACTGGACCAACCCTGCCCTGCCCGCGACCTTGGCCGAATGGCAGGCGGAAGCCGTCGAACATTCAGGCAGCTGGTGGGAGCATTGGTCGGCCTGGCTCGGCGCGCGTTCCGGCAAGCAAATCCCCGCCCGCGACCCGGCCAAGGGCCTGCTCAAGCCCATTGAGCCGGCGCCGGGCAGCTATGTGAAAGTAAAGTCTTGAACCGTCTCGAACCCAACGCCTTGCTCGCCCTCAGCACAGGCGTCGCCTTGATCCTGCTGATCATGACGGCCAGCCTGTTCGGAGAACCGGGCAGTACAATCAAATACTTGATCTCGGCTGTCATCTGCGCGGCCGCCTTTGTCCTGCTCAACGAACGGATGGCGCGCGCGATGAAACGACCGGTCGCTCAGCCGCTGATCCACGTCAGCACGCCTGGCACGGCGGTGTGGGCCGGACTGTTTCCACTGATCGTCATCGCCATGGCCTGCGCGCCCGTATTCTTCGCCGGTCACGACTATGGGCTGCTGGTGATCATCGCCTCGGTCATCTTCGGCCTGACCGTCGATTCGGCCGTGCGCGCGTGTCGCGCTTAGGCCGAGACGAACTTCAGCGCCACGCCGTTGTTGCAGTAGCGCAGCCCCGTCGGACGCGGACCATCGTCGAACACATGCCCTTGGTGTCCCAGGCAGCGGGCGCAATGATATTCGGTGCGTGGAATGCCGATGGCCAGGTCACGCTTCTTGCCGATATTGGCGGCGATGACGTCATAGAAGCTGGGCCAGCCGGTGTGGGAATCGAATTTCCACTGCGATCGGAACAGCGGCAGATCGCAGCCCTTGCAGACGAACGTCCCGCGCGCATGCTGATCGTTTAACGGGCTGGAATAGGGACGCTCCGTCCCCTCGTGCCGCATCACGCGCCAGGAGGCGTCGCCCAAGCGTCGTCGCCAATCCGCATCGGACACCCGACGATAGGGCGAGGCTGCGTACTGCCCCTCCCCGGCTTCGGACGTCTCAGGCGAACAGGCGGACAGGGCGAGCGCGCCGGCGCCCATTAGAAGGCCCCGGCGATGCAGGATCAGGGACTGGGTCATGTCCCTGATACGACGAAGGTCGCGGAATGGTTTCAGACCTCAGATCAGACCGGTCGCCTCATCCAGGCCCAGCATGATGTTCAGGTTCTGCACCGCCGCGCCCGACGCGCCCTTGCCCAGGTTGTCGAGCAAAGCGACCAGCCGCGCCTGCTCGCCATTTCGATCGCCGAAGACATGCAGACGCAGGCGATTGGTGCCGTTCAGGCCCTCGGGCTCGATGCCGGTCATCGCCTCGGTCTCCTCCAGATCGGCGACCTCGACGAAAAGCTGGCCGTCATAGGCCTCGACCAGGGCGCCGTGCAGCCGTTCGACAGAAGGGGTTTCCGGCAGGTCCCCCAGATGCAGAGGAACCTCGACCAGCATGCCCTGGCGGTAGTTGCCGACCGCCGGCGTGAACAGCACGTCTCGGCTCAGACCTGTGTGTTTGGTCATTTCGGGCACATGCTTGTGCCTCAGCGTCAGACCATAGGCGCGATAGGCGGTCGCGGCGCCCCCGCTGTCTTTTGGGGCCGCCTCGAATTCGGCGATCATGGCCTTGCCGCCCCCGGAATAGCCCGACACCGCATTGACCGTGACCGGATAGTTGGCGGGCACCAGACCCGCCTTCACCAGCGGCCGCACCAAAGCGATGAAGCCCGTGGGATAGCAGCCGGGGTTCGACACGAACTGAGAGCGCGCGATCAGCGCACGTTGCCCGGCATCCATTTCAGGAAAGCCATAGGCCCAGCCTGGCGCGACCCGGTAGGCGGTCGAGGCGTCGATCACCTTGACCGACGGGTTGTCGATCATGGACACGGCTTCCCGCGCCGCATCGTCAGGCAGACAGAGGATCACGGCGTCGGCGCCGTTCAGGGCCTCACGCCGTGCATCCGCATCCCGACGTCTGTCGCCCAGCAACAGCAGGTTCAGATCCGGGCGCGCCTCCAACCGCTCGCGGATTTCCAGCCCCGTGGTGCCGGCCTCGCCGTCGATGAAGATTGTGTGGGTCATAATGCTGTCGCTTAGAAATAGAAGCCGGCGTTGTTGGGGCCAAGGACTGCGCCGGCTTCGTACGGGCCCACATCCGAATGGATGATCAGACGAGCTCCGTTTTCGAAAGTTAAAGTCATATCGAGACCCTTCGTTGTCACATCTAGAACGCGCTTCTCTAACAGGACATGGAAAAACAACGGTTCTTCCCGAAACCACTCGTTTCTATAGCTTCGGATGATGCCGTCTTCTGCCACGTACGTAAGGGCGCCTTCGACGTCGATCCGACAGTCGTTGGCGAGTTGGAACGCCATAGTCGTCGCGTTCAGAACGATCTGCGTGATCCACGCATCGCCTTCCAAAAGAAACTCGACCTGCGCACTTTTGGGGAATGGCGTCACGTTCGACTCCAAAGAAAAAGGGCGCTCCGGGTCTCCCCGAAGCGCCCCAAATCCAAACCGCGTAAACGCGATTAGCGCTTCGAGAACTGGAAGCTGCGGCGAGCCTTGGCGCGGCCGTACTTCTTGCGCTCGACGACGCGGCTGTCGCGGGTCAGGAAGCCGTGCGGCTTCAGGACCTTGCGCAGTTCCGGTTCGAAGTGCGTCAGGGCGTGCGACAGGCCGTGGCGGATGGCGCCGGCCTGGCCCGACAGACCCGAACCTTCGACGGTGCAGATCACGTCATATTGCGTGGCGCGGTCCGAGACGGTCAGCGGCTGAGCGATCATCATTCGCAGCACGGGACGAGCGAAATACTGCTCCTGGTCCTTGCCGTTGATGGTGATCTTGCCGGTGCCGGGCTTCACCCAGACGCGAGCGATGGCGTTCTTGCGCTTGCCGGTCGAATAGGCGCGGCCTTGGGCGTCCAGCTTCTGGACATAGACGGGCGCGTCGTTCTCGACCGAAGAGCTCAGGCCCTTCAGGGCGTCGAAGCCGGTGGCGGTTTCGGTGTTGGTCACGTCGGTCATGCTCAGACGCTCCGGGTGTTCTTGGGCGACGCCGACTTGAAGTCGATCGTTTCCGGTTGCTGGGCTTCGTGGTCGTGCGCGGCGCCGGCGAACAGGCGCAGGTGCGTCATCTGCTTGCGGGCCAAGGGGCTTTCCTTGGGCAGCATGCGCTCGACGGCCTTTTCAAGCACGCGCTCGGGGAAGCGGCCGCCCAGAACCTTCTCAGGCGTGGTCGACTTGACGCCGCCCGGGTGACCGGTGTGGCGATAGTAGATCTTGTCGGTGTTCTTCTTGCCGGTGAACACCACCTTGTCGACGTTGGTGACGACGACATAGTCGCCGCAATCGACGTGCGGGGTGTAATCGCCGCGGTGCTTGCCGCGCAGACGGTTGGCGATGAAGGTCGCAAGGCGGCCCACCACGACGCCTTCGGCGTCGATGTGGATCCACTTCTTCTCGACCTCGGCCGGCTTCAACGAAGCCGTAGTGCTCTTCAGCATGAGGGGGTTCCTGGAGACGAAAATCGGGTCCGGCCCCCGAGGGAACCGAATGAAGGCGCGCTGATACAGGAGACGATTGGTCGCGTCAACGCACGAAACAACACCACATCTGCCACAACGTATTGTTTAAAAGCGATTTTTCAAATACGGTATTAAAATACCTGACCCGAAGAGGTCAAGCGGCGTTACGGCGTAACATAAAACGTCATCAAACCATGATTATAGCCGGGCATCGCAACGGCGACAGCTTTGGAGCCCCTCATGATCCTTCATCGTCGTGGTCTGATCGCCACGGGCGCAGCAGCCGCCTTCTCAGGACTGGCGCGTCATGCTGCCGCTCAGACGGCGGGTGAAGAAACCTACGTCAACGAGGTCCATGGCTACGGACCGCTGCTGCGCGATTCCAATCGTCTGCTCGATCTGCCCGAAGGCTTTTCCTATCAGGTCGTCGCCCAGAGCGGCGACACGATGGACGACGGCCTGTTCGCTCCGGGGCAGCCCGACGGCATGGCCTGTTTCCCACTGGAAGGGTCTCGCGTGGCCCTGGTCGTCAATCACGAGCTGAAGGGTTCCAGCGGCCTGCATCGCAACTTGGGTCCAGGCGGCCTGCGGGAGGAACGGCTTGACCTGTTGGACGCCAGCCGGGGCTACGACACCTACAAGAATGGCCGCCCCCTGCCCGGCGGCTGCTCAACCATCACCTATGATCTGGCGACCCGCCAGATGGTCAGCCGGCATCTGACGCTGGCCGGCACCTCGACCAACTGCTGCGGCGGCCCGACGCCTTGGGGCAGTTGGCTGACCTGCGAGGAAACGCTGGAGACGCCGGCCGACGCCGATGTGACCAAGAGCCACGGGTGGGTCTTCGAAGTGCCGGCGACCGCGACCGGCCTGATTGATCCCGAGCCTCTCAAGGCGATGGGCCGGTTCGATCACGAGGCCGTCTGCGTCGATCCCCGCACCGGCGTCGTCTATCTGACCGAAGACGACAACGCCGGCCTTTTCTATCGCTTCATTCCCAATGCGCCCGGCAAGTTGATCGAGGGCGGCCGGCTTCAGGCGATGGCCTGGAAAGGCGCGCCCTCGGCCGACACGCGCAATCAGGACGGTCGCACCTGGGCTGTCGGCGACTGGAGGGAGATCGAATGGATCGATCTGGACGACGTCGAATCTCCCAATGGCGACCTGGCCAAGCGCGGTCATGCGGCTGGTGCGGCCTGGGTTGCGCGAGGGGAAGGCGTTTGGTGGGGCGACGACGAGCTGTATTTCACCGCAACTTCGGGCGGGCCGATCCGCCGCGGTCAAGTCATGCGGCTGCTTCCCGGCCTGAACGGCGCGGCAGACCGGCTGCAGTTGTTCGTGGAAAGCACGGACCCGAAGACCATGAACATGGCCGACAACATCACCGTCGCGCCTTGGGGACACCTGATCCTGTGCGAGGACAACTATTCCTCCGACGTGCGCAACCACCTGAAAGGCGTCACGCCAGAGGGCAAGGTTTATACGATCGGCCGCAACGTCTTCACCGGCAACTCCGAGTTTGCCGGCGCCTGCTTCTCGCCGGATGGCGAGGTGCTGTTCGTCAACATCATGTACCCCGGCATGACCCTGGCGATCAGAGGCCCATGGTCCTCGGTCCGGACATGAAGATGCGCGGCTGAGCCCGCAGCACCAACCAAAGGTTTACGGTGGCCGTCGCCAGCACGATCGCGGCACCCGCCTGGTGCAATACGCCAAGCCACACCGGAACCGCGTGCACCAGGGTCACGATCCCCAGCAGAGCCTGGAACCAGATCACACCCGCAAGCGTGAAGGCGCCGAGCCCCATTCCCTCCGCTACGCGCCAGCGCCAGGCCTGGAAAGCATAAACGCTGACGGCGATCAGCAGACCATAGGCGACCAGTCGGTGATTGAACTGCGTGAGCGCCTGATCATGCAGGAAGGCGGCCGCGCCCAGGCTCCAGTCGGCAGGCGGCAGAACGGCGCCGTTCATCAGCGGCCAGTCGGTATAGACCAGCCCCGCATGACCGCCCGCAACCAGCGCGCCCAGCAGACATTGCAGAAACACCGCGCCCAGCAGCATTCCGGCGCCCCTCGCCCAACCCGACGGCGGCCGGCCGTGATCCTCACCGTTCCAGGCCTCTAGCCCCGTCCAGATCAGGGCGGCGAACAGGACGAACGCCAGGCCCAGGTGCGTCGCCAGACGCTCGGGCGCCACGCTGACACGCTCGGACAGGCCGCTGGACACCATCCACCATCCAATCAGGCCCTGAAGGCCGCCCAAGGCCAGGAGCAGGACACAACGCCAGATCAGGCGGTTGGGCATCGCCCACTGGTGGAATACCGACCGGGCCGGCGCCAGACGGCACAGCAGGAAGACGATCAGCGGCAGGGCGAACACCATACCCACCAGACGCCCGATCAGCCGGTGCAGCCATTCCCACCAGAAGATGCCCTGGAACTCGCCCAGGCTCATGCCTGCGTTGACCTGCGCATACTGCGGGATCTGCTTGTACTTCTCGAACGCCTCGGCCCACTGCGCGTCGTTCAGAGGCGGAATGGCGCCCATGATGGGCTTCCACTCCGTGATCGACAGGCCAGAGCCCGTCAGACGGGTGATGCCGCCGATCACAACCATCAGGAAGACGACGGCGGCCGTAGTGAAGAGCCACACGGCGACGGCGCGGTTACGATCTGGATTTCCGAAACGGTTCATTCGACGCCTGACACTGACCCGGATATGGTGTCGCGTCGAACGAAGACCAGACGCGACCGGTGCGGTATGCCCGCCCCAAGCGACAAGATCGAGTCGGATTGAGTTAACGGCGCTGTCGCCGCAGGAGATCAGGGTTGCAATACGCCGATATCGCCGCCGCCGTCGCAGGCGGCCTGCTGCTGGCCTGGATCGCGGACCTTCTGACGGGCCGGCGCGGCTTCGGCGGCACAAGTCTGGTGTCCGGGATCGGCCTGGCCTGCGGATGGTTTCTGGCGGTGCGGGTCTTCGCGGTCAGCACGATGGACAGCTGGGTCTGGGTGCCGTGGGCGCTCGTGGGATCGGGCATCTGTCTCGTGGCCTTCTTCCTGTTCCGGAACAAGCGCTGATGCCGCCGCGTCTGCGTCGCTTCGTCGCCGCGATCGGCGTGCTGCTCTTTCTCGTTTTCTGGGTCTGGGGCCTGATCGCCCTGCGCGGAATGCTGCCGCCGTCGCAATGGATCGACTTCCTGTTCTTCGGCATCGGCGGGACCGCCTGGGGCCTGCCGCTCATCCCGCTGCTGCGATGGGCCGAGCGGGGCTGAGCGCCGAACCTGCCCCCAGATACGGCGATGGGGCCGCCCGCAAGGACGACCCCACCATCATCATTCTTTTTCAAGAATGGTCGGAGCGACAGGATTCGAACCTGCGACCCCTTGACCCCCAGTCAAGTGCGCTACCAGGCTGCGCCACGCTCCGAAGGCGCTCCCTATAGACGGGGGGACCGCTGTCCGCAAACGCTAAAACGACTTTTCCACCTACCGTGAAAGAACGACGTCCAGACGCGCTTTGGCCTGCTCCAGATCGGCCAGAACCTGATGCAATTTCGAGGTTTCGGCCCGCGCGACATCGGAAGTCGCCGTAGCGAACGTGACATCACCGTCGTCGATCAGTGCAGCGGCCTCCGCCCCGATCAGCTTTTTCAGCCCCTGTTCCTTGTGCAGACGCTGGACGCCGCGAATCGTCAGCCCGTCGTCGTGCAGAAGACGTTTGACCGCCTTCAGCACCGCGATGTCCTGAGGCCGATAAAAGCGCCGACCGCCGGCTCGTTTGACCGGCGTGACGAAATCGAACTTTGTTTCCCAGAACCGCAGGACATGCTGCGGCGCGCCGACCTCTTCGGCCGCTTCGGAAATGGTTCGGAAGGCGTCGGCGCTCTTGGCCACCGCGATCAGGCCTCGACGACGGCGTCGTGAACCCGGCTTTTCATGATCTGTGAGGCGCGGAAGCTGATGACCCGGCGCGGATTGATCGCCGCCGGTTCGCCCGTCTTGGGATTGCGGCCCATCCGTGCGCGCTTCTCACGCACCTGGAAGACGCCAAAGCCGGACAGTTTCACCGTCTCGCCGCGCTCAAGCGATTCGACGATAAGTTCCAGGGTGCGCTCGACCAGGCTGGAGCATTCCTGACGCGACAGGCCGACCTCTTCATGCACGGCTTCGCACAAGTCGGCGCGCGTCACGGTCTGTTGGCCTGCCATGGTATCCCCGCTGTCATGCGATCCGCTCGCATCCATAGGGGCGCAAAGCCCCCGAAAAATCAATGCCTCGATGTCGATTAGAGCCGAAGCGCGCAGGCGCCCCAGGTCAGGCCGCCGCCCATGGCTTCAAGCAGCACCATATCGCCCTTCTTGATCCGTCCATCCTGGATCGCAGCATCCAGCGCCAGCGGGATCGAGGCGGCCGAGGTGTTGGCGTGGGTGGCGACGGTGGAGATCACCTTGTTCTCATCCAGACCCAGCCGGTCGCCGACGCCCTTGATGATTCGCTGGTTGGCCTGGTGCGGCACGAACCAGTCGACATCCGCGATCTGGATGTCAGCGGCGGCGCAGGCGGCGGTGATGCCCTCTGCGATATTCACGACGGCATGACGGAAGACCTGGTTTCCGGCCATGCGCAGGTGGCCAACGGTCCCCGTGGTCGCCGGGCCGCCATCGACGTAGAGCAGATCGGTCTTGGAACCGTCAGCGCGCAAGGCGAAGCCCAACATGCCTTGGTCGTCCGACGTCCCCTGCCCTTCGCGCGGTTCCAGCACCACGGCGCCGGCCCCGTCGCCGAACAGGACGCAGGTGGTCCGGTCGGTCCAGTCCATCAGCCGCGTCATCTCCTCGGCCCCGATCACCAGAGCGCATTTCGACAGACCGCGCGCCACGAAGCCGTCGGCGACGCTCAGCGCATAGACGAAGCCGGAGCAGACGGCTTGCACGTCAAAAGCGATGCCGACGCTCGCGCCCAGCTTGGCCTGGACGATCGACGCGACGGCCGGGAAGGTCATGTCGGGCGTGGTGGTGGCCACGATAATCAGATCGACGTCTGACGCCCCCTTGCCCGCGTCGGCGAGCGCCTTCTTGGCGGCCTCGACCGCCAGATCGCTGGTCGGCTGGTCATCACGCGCCTTGTGACGCTGCTTGATCCCGGTGCGCTCCTGGATCCATTCGTCGGAGGTGTCGACGAACTTGGCCAAGTCGGCATTGGTGACGATCTCGTCGGGCAGATAAGAGCCGACGCCTGTCACGGCGCTGCGGGTGACGGTCACTGCAGGGATTCTCCCACGGCTGCGGCGGGCTTGGCGGCATGGTCGAACACCGTATCCAGCTTGCCCAGGTTGTCCCCCACCTTGCTCATATAGTCGCTGCGGGCCAGATCGACAGCGATGCGGATGGCGTTGCCGAATCCCTTGGCGTCCGCGCCGCCATGGCTCTTCACCACAATACCGTTCAGGCCCAACAGGGGGCCACCGTTGATGGCGCTGGGGTCGATCTTCTGGCGCATTTTCTTCAACGCCGGCATGGCGATGACGGCGCCCAGCTTGGATTGCAGATTGGAGGTCAAAGCCTCTTTCAACAGGGCGGAAATATAGCGCGCCGTGCCTTCGGCGGTCTTCAACGCGATATTGCCTGTGAAGCCGTCGGTCACCACCACGTCCACCGTGCCCTTGGCGATATCGTCGCCCTCGACGAAGCCGTGATAGTTCAGATCGAACGGCCCGTCGCGCAGGATGGCGTGCGCCTCCTTGACCTGTTCGTTGCCCTTCATGTCTTCCGAACCGACGTTCAACAGGCCGATTGTCGGGCGGGCGATGCCGCGCACTGCGGACTGGAAGGCTTCGCCCATGATGGCGAACTCGATCAGTTGCTCCGCGTCGCTGCCGATGTTGGCGCCGACGTCCAGAACCGCCGTATGGCCCTTGAAGGTGGGCCAACTGGCGACGATGGCCGGACGCTCAAGCCCGGGCGCAGACATCCGCAGAATCAGTTTCGAGATCGCCATCAGGGCGCCGGTGTTGCCGGCCGAGACGACGCCGCCGGCTTGACCCGTCTTCACCGCCTCGATGGCGTTCCACAGGCTGGAGCCCTTGCCGCGGCGCATGGCCTGGGCCGGCTTTTCGTCCATGGCCACGACCTTGTCGGTGTGGCGGATCTCGCAGAGGTCCGCCGGCAGCCCGCAACGCGCCAGTTCCGGAACAATCTTGGCCTCATCGCCATGCAGCAGGAAGCGAACCCCCTCCCCGTCATGGGTCCGGATATAGCTGCGGATGCCGGGAACGACGACGGAGGGCCCGTGATCGCCGCCCATGGCGTCAAGCGAGATCGTAACTGGGGCTGGCAAATGGACCTCTTGTGGCCGCGTCGTCTTGTCGCGCGACGCTTGGCAGGATGCGCTGGACGATAGCGCCGACGCCGGGGGATGCAACCACCCGGCCCCTACGTCAACCTCAGCCTTGGTCGTCTTTGGATTTGAGCGCCTTCAGGGCAGCGAACGGAGAAATCTCCGTCGGCTCCTCAGGTTGCACGAACTCCGCGCCCGGCTTGCGCGGGAACGGATCAAGCGAGAGCACCAACTGCTCGACCGCATATTGGCCCAGGTCGATCTTGCCGTCCTCGATCACGTCGGCGTCTTCTTCATCCAGCGTGACCTCGATCTCGTCGGTTTCCTGGGGCTTGGCTTCGACAAGCTGAATGGAGAACCGGCGATCCACATCGACTGGCAAGGGCTCCAGCGTCAGGCCGCAGGTCTGCACCGCATGTGCGGTCACCCTGCCGTTCATCGTCCATTCGCTGGTTGACGGCGTCGGCTTGATTTCCAGATCGACGGCGAAATCGTCCAGCCCTTGAAGATCGAGGCTGCGGGCGATTCGCTTGCGAGTGTCTGCATCCGGCTCCAGCCGGCGGCTCAGGCCCGCGCCGATCTGATTGACCCGCACCGTTTCGCTGTAGGGGAGCGTCGCGCTCATCTCTTTCAAACTTCCGCCCAGGCCGGCGTCGCCAGCACCTTGTTGAAATCCTGCGCCGCCAGGGCCGCGCGTGTCGTCAGCGCATAACGCGCCAATGTGTCCGCATGGGGCGCTTGCGGGTCCACATAGACATTCTTCGCCATCGCCTCCGCCAAAGCCGCCGCATCGCCGGCGCGCAGGGGCTGCTCATAGGCGTTCATCCGGCCGTAGAGGGCTTCGCCCAGCTTGCGCATCTTCTTGCCGACGGCGACGTCGCCCACGCCTTCCTCGCGCAGGACGTGATCCAGCGCCGAGACATAAACGTCGAACACCGCCTGAGCCGCATCCTGGCCCTGAGCCGTGTTCTCATCGCGCAGCCGCAGCACCAGCAACAGCACATGCAGCGTGTAGAGCTCGAATCGCGCGTCGATGCGGTCGTCGACCGCCAGGCGCGTGTAGAAGGCCGGATTGCGGGCCTGGCTGACAGCCTTGGCGTAGAGATCGTCGCCGAGACGGACGCCGGATCGGGGTTTGAACAGGTTTTTCAGCATGGGTTCCAACGGCCCCTTTTCCGCCGCGCCGTTGAACTAGGACGCAGGTCCGTCTAGGTCAAAGACCTTGTTCTCTCGCAGGCGCCCGACCATGTCCCGTTTCGTCCCGCTTTTCGTCGCTGTTTCGCTGGCCGGCCTGTCCGCCGCCTGCGCCCCGACCATCGGCTCAAACGGCTTCCAGGCCATCGACGCCAAGCCGCAAGACGTGGTCGCCGGCACGGACACCAAGGAAACGGTCCTCGCCAAGCTGGGTTCGCCTTCGACCACCTCGACGTTCGAGCCGGATCAGGTCTGGTACTACATCAGCCAGACGACCGAGAAATACACCTACAACCTGCCCAAGGTTTCGACCCGCACGGTGACCGAGATCACCTTCGTCCCGCAAGGCGATCAGGTGGCGTCGGTGCGCACGCTGGGCCTGACGGACGGCGAGCAGATCGCCATGAACCGCAACGAGACGCCGACGCGCGGTCGTGAGCTGACGGTTCTGGAACAACTGCTGGGCAACGTCGGTCGTGGGCAACTTCCCCGCACCGAGGACGATACACCCGGCCAACGCCGCCCCGACTAAGGCGGCTTGTTTCCCC
Organism: Brevundimonas sp. ASV9; assembly: GCF_016429195.1. Classification (GTDB taxonomy): domain Bacteria; phylum Pseudomonadota; class Alphaproteobacteria; order Caulobacterales; family Caulobacteraceae; genus Brevundimonas. Next base: position 15,693 of record NZ_JAELUF010000024.1, on the reverse strand, counting down.
AAACAATGGCGCCCCGGAGATCGCTCTCCGGGGCGTTTTCGTAAGGGCTAAGTGTTTCAGCCTAGCCGATGGTCCCGCTCGCCAGCACCGCCAGCAGCAGCAGGGCGACGATGTTGGTGATCTTGATCATCGGGTTCACCGCCGGACCGGACGTATCCTTATAGGGATCGCCGACCGTATCGCCGGTCACCGCCGCCTTGTGGGCTTCGGAGCCCTTGCCGTGGACGACGCCGTTCTTATCGGTGAAGCCTTCCTCGATCACCTTCTTGGCGTTGTCCCAGGCTCCGCCGCCCGACGTCATGGAGATGGCGACGAACAGTCCAGTGACGATCACGCCCATCAGCATGGCGCCGAGAGCGGCGAAGGCGTTCGCCTTGTCCGAAATGCCCAGCACCGCGACGAATAGGACGATGGGCGACAGCACCGGCAACAGAGACGGCACGATCATCTCGCGGATCGCCGCCTTGGTCAGGATGTCGACCGCCCGGCCGTATTCCGGCTTCACCTGATAGGTCATGATGCCGGGGTTCTCGCGGAACTGGCGTCGAACCTCCGCAACGACCGATTCGGCCGCCCGTCCCACCGCCATCATCGACATGCCGCCGAATAGGAACGGCAGCAGTCCCCCGAACAGCAGCCCGACGACGACGTACGGATTGGTCAGATCAAAGGCGATCTCTCCCATACCCGCAAAGAAGGGGTAGTCCGCCGGGTTGGCCGAGAAATACTGCAGATCCGACGTATAGGCGGCGAACAGCACCAGCGCGCCGAGGCCCGCCGAACCGATGGCGTAGCCCTTGGTCACGGCCTTAGTCGTGTTGCCCACGGCGTCCAGCGCATCCGTCGAATGCCGCACATCGCTGGGCAGACCCGCCATCTCGGCGATGCCGCCGGCGTTGTCGGTCACGGGTCCAAAGGCGTCCAGTGCCACGATCATTCCCGCCACGCCCAGCATGGTCGTGGTGGCGATGGCGATGCCAAACAGGCCGGCCAGCTGGAAGCTGGCCACGATGCCGACAATGATCGTCAGCGCCGGCAGCGCCGTCGCCTCAAGCGAGACGGCCAGGCCCTGAATGACGTTGGTGCCGTGCCCGGACACCGAGGCGTTGGCCACCGATCGCACCGGACGGAAGCCGGATCCGGTGTAGTATTCGGTCACGACCACGATCGCCGACGTCACCGCCAACCCGACCATGCCGGACCAGAACAGCGCCATCGGCTGGATTTCCAGACCGCTGGCCGTCACGATCGGCCCCGTCACCATCTGGTCGATCACCCACCAGACCGCGCCGATTGACAGAACACCGGTGACGATCAGCCCCTGATAGAGGGCCCCCATGATGTTGTTCGACTTGCCTAACCGCACGAAGAAGCTGCCGATGATTGAGGTGACGATGCACACCGCGCAGATCGCCAGCGGCAGCACCATCATCAGATCCACATAGGGCTGTCCCCTGAAGAAGATCGCGGCCAGCACCATGGTCGCGACGGTCGTCACGGCATAGGTCTCGAACAGGTCGGCCGCCATGCCGGCGCAGTCGCCGACGTTGTCGCCCACATTGTCGGCGATGGTGGCGGCGTTACGAGGATCGTCCTCGGGGATGCCCGCTTCGACCTTGCCCACCATGTCGCCGCCGACGTCGGCGCCCTTGGTGAAGATGCCGCCGCCCAGGCGCGCGAAGATCGAGATCAGCGAGGCCCCGAAGCCCAGCGCCACCAGCCCGTCGATCACTTCGCGGCCCGTCGAAGCCAAGCCCAGATGCTGGGTCAGCACGATGTAGTAGCCTGACACCCCGATCAGGGCGCCGCCCGCTACGAACATGCCCGTGATGGCGCCCGAGCGGAACGCCAGGTTCAACCCCTTGGACAGGCTTTCGGACGCCGCCTGCGCCGTGCGCACATTGGCCCGCACCGAGATCAGCATCCCGGCATAACCGGCCGCGCCGGACAGGACGGCGCCGATCAGGAAGCCGATGGCGGCGTAAGCGCCTATCAGGAAATAGGCGGCGATCAGGATCACGATCCCGACGATGCCGATTGTCAGATATTGCCGCTTCAGATAGGCCGAGGCGCCTTCCTGGATCGCGGCGGCGATCTCTCGCATCTTGTCGTTGCCGGTGCTCGCCTTCATCAGCACGGCGGTCTGAGCAGCGCCATACAGCACCGCCAGCACACCGGCCGCGAAGACCAGCGTAAGTGAGTTCGTCATTGGCGTTTCCATGCCCTTGCAAACAGGCGCGCAGGCCTTGGCGCGGTCGGGCGTTATCGCCTCTGTCCGCCTTCCGGTCCCCCCGCACGCGGCGAACGCGTCAGTGCGTTCTTTGGGATTTGCAAAGGGAGCCTGTCATGGCAGGCGGAGTGACGCAACAGCGGTCGGTCAGCCCGTTCAGCGGGCTGTCTGCATGCCCGTGCGGCGGCGCGGCGACTGGCTGACCACTTCGACGCGCCGCACGGAACCACGCCCCGAGATCGCCGCAGACGCGGCCACCAGCGACGCTGACAGAGCCCGCTCGTCCAGCCGTGTCCAGTCGCCGGGCACGGTAAAGGGCGTCTTGTGCGCCGCGCGGACGACGGCGTCGCGGAAGAAGGCCTCCTTGGGCTTCATATGCTCGACGGTCTTGCCGGCGCCCAGTTCGACCCTGAGGGCGACGAACACATAGTTCCGCAAACGCCCACCCTCGATGACGGGCAGGCCGAGGCCCGCGATACTCAGGGCCGCGGGTGCGGACTCCGTTTCGCTGCCGGAGGCGGCGGCGCGACTGGCGGCGGCGCCGGTCAGGGCAGCGGTTCCGGCGGCGATCAGTGTTCTACGGTCCATGACGAAATCCTGCCTCATGGGCGTTAGGATTCCCTTGCCGCCTCAGCCGTGGGTCCAGCCGTTTCTGGCCATCGGCACGGGCTGACCGTCGTAAAGAACCGTCAGGCCCCGACCAGCGGTGACTTCGCCGATGCGGGTCAGGCGAATCAGCCGGCGCTCGGCCTCGCGACGCAGGGCGTCTTCGTGGCGCGGATGGGCGGTGAAGGCGATCTCATAGTCGTCACCGCCGCTGGCCAGATCTTCCAACGATAGCTGCGGATCGACCCGATCGTCGAACCAGGCCTGGGCCGCCGCGGACAGGGGCAGGACGTTCAGGTTAAGCGCCACACCGACCCTGCTGGCCCGCGCGATGTGGGCCAGGTCGGCAGCCAGGCCGTCCGACACATCGACGGATGCTGTAGCGAACTCGCGCACGATGTCGGCGAAGTCGGTCCGTGGCGTCGGCATCCGGTAGTGGCTGACCAAGGCCTCCATCCGCTCGGGCGCCAGAGCCAGTTGTCCTTGCGCCGCCTTGAGCCCCAGAAGCCCGTCCCCGATCACGCCGGTGACGAAGACGAGGTCGCCGACCTGCGCGCCTGCGCGAGAAACGGTGTTGCCCGTCGGCGCCCACCCCAGGGCCGTCAGCGAGAAGGACAGCGGGCCGGGCGTCCTGACCGTGTCCCCACCGAGCAGATGAACGCCGAACCGGGCCTGATCCTCGGCCAACCCGGCCGCAAACGCCTCGCGCTCGGGCCAGCCGCAGCGCTCCGACCAGAAACAGGCCAGCAGATAGCCGAACGGCTCAGCGCCCTTGGCAGCAAGGTCCGACAGGTTCACCCGCAGCAGCTTCCTGGCGACCGTGTCCAGCGGATCGTCAGGCAGGAAATGCACGCCCTCGACGAGGGCGTCCTTGGTCAGGACGAGGTCATAGCCGGGGCGTGACGGCAGCGCCGCCACATCGTCGGCCAGCCCCCTGCCCCACTCGGGATGGGCCAGAGGCTTGAACAGCCGCTCGATCGTCTCGAACTCGCCCGCGACGTCGAGCGCCGGCATTATTTGCGGGTGTCTTTGGCCACGCCGTCCAGCGCCGCGTTGACGAAGCGCGCCTCGGCGTCGTCGAAGAAGGCCTTGGCCAGTTCGACATATTCGTCGATCACGACCTCGCGCGGGGTCTCGGGATGCTTGATCAGCTCCCAGGCCCCCGACCGCAATAAGGCGCGCAGGGTGGCGTCGATCCGCTCCAGCTTCCAGTTGGAGGCCAGGCGGGCCTTGATGGCCGTGTCGATGTCGCGCTGGCTTTCGATCACGCCGCGCACGATGTCGGCGAAATAGGCCTCGTCGGCCTCGGCCAGCGCTTGGCCCTCTATGTCGGCGTCGAAGCGGAAGTTGGAGAATTCGGTGATCACCGTCTCCACGCCCTCGCCCGCCAGTTCCATCTGATACAGGGCCTGGACGGCGGCGAGACGCGACACGGTGCGGGCGCGACGCTGTTTGGAGCTCAGATTCGGCTCGGCGCGCTGCTTTTCGGCTTCGGCGAGTTGTTCGAGGACGGCTTTGACGCTGTTCGGTTCAGTCATGCGCCGACGCCATGACGCAAGCGCTTCTTCAATGCAATGAGGTCCAGGCACGCCTTGGCCGCGCCGCCGCCCTTATCCCCTTCCGAAAGACGGGCCCGATACCAGGCCTGGTCCTCGTCTTCGGTCGTCAAGATGCCGTTGCCGATGATGACGCCCTTGACGCCCAGAGCCATGATGCCGGCCGCCGACTGATCGGAGACGATTTCGAAATGATAGGTTTCGCCCCGGATGACCGTGCCCAGGGCGACATAGCCGTCATAGCGGGGCGCGGTCGGGAAGCGGCCAGCCTCCTCGGCCAGGGCGATGGCCGGCGGCACCTCAAGCGCGCCAGGCACGGTGATGACGTCGAAGTCGGCGCCGCGTGCCTTCAGCGTCTCCTTGGCCCCTTCCAGCAGGGCGTCGGCCAGGTCGTCGTAGAAGCGCGCCTCAACGATCAAAATACGGGGGGCTTCGGTCACGCCTTGGTTTCTCCATCCATGTCGCGCCAGCCGACGATGCGTAGGCCGTAGCCTTCAAGCGCGGTCGGCTCGGGTCGCGTCGAACTCATCACGATCATGTCCCTGACGCCCAGGTCCAGCAGGATCTGGGCCCCCACGCCATAGGCGCGCAGCGATCGATCCATCGCCGCCGGCTTGTCCGCGCCCGCCAGCCGTTCGGCCAGCGAGGTCAGCGACGGATCGCGCAGGAAGACGACGACGCCAGGGCCGTCATGGTCGGTGATCTGTTTCAGGGCGCTGGGCACATAGTCCTGGCGCGCCTCGACGTGGCCCAGCAGGTCGCAGGCGAAGTCCACCTGGTGCATCCGCACCAGGGTCGGTTTGGCCGGATCGATGCGCCCCTTGACCAGAGCCACGTGCTCGGCGCCCTCGATGGTGTTCTTGTACAGCATCAGACGGAACGGGCCGCCGTGAACGCTCTCGAACGGCGTATCCATGATCCGCTCGACGAAGCGTTCGGTGCGGCGGCGATAGGCGATCAGGTCGGCGATGGTGCCGATCTTCAGCCCATGCAACTGGGCGAAGGCGACCAGATCGGGCATCCGCGCCATCTCGCCGTCGTCCTTGATGATCTCGCAGATCACCCCGGCGGGGGTCAGGCCGGCCATGCGGCTGATGTCCACGGCCGCCTCAGTGTGGCCAGCGCGGACCAGAACGCCGCCGTCGCGCGCGACCAGCGGGAAGATGTGGCCCGGCGAGACGATGTCGTTCATGCCCTTTGACGCGTCGGTCGCGACATGGATGGTGCGCGAGCGGTCGGCGGCCGAGATGCCGGTCGTGACGCCGTCCTTGGCCTCGATCGAGACCGTGAAGGCGGTCTTCATGCTCTCGCGGTTGTCAGCAGCCATCGGCGGCAGGCGAAGTTGCTGGGCGCGCTCGGCGGTCAGGGCCAGGCACACCAGCCCTCGCGCCTGGCGAATCATGAAGTTGATCTGGTCCGGCGTCGCAAACTGGGCGGGGATGATGATGTCCCCTTCGTTCTCGCGATCCTCGGCGTCCACCAGGATGTAGGGACGGCCGTTGCGGGCGTCTTCCAGAATGTCCTCGATGGGACTGATGGGGCTGTCGTTCATGTTTGCGGCCTGGGCTTGCATCACGCGGTCTCCTGCCACCGCGCGAGGTATCGCGCCAGCATGTCGATCTCCAGATTGACGGGATCGCCCACTTTCAAGCGGCCCAGGGTCGTCACGTCCCAAGTGTGAGGGATGATGTTCAGCGAGAAGACCTGACCCTCGACGGCGTTGACGGTCAGAGACACGCCGTCCACGGTGATCGACCCCTTGGCGGCGATATAGCGATGCAGAGGCGTGGGGGCCTCGACCTCGATCCGGTGCGATCCGCCTTCGGGCGTGATCGAAACCACCCGCCCAAGACCATCGACGTGGCCGGACACGACATGGCCGCCCATCTCGTCGCCCAGCTTGGCGGCCCGCTCCAGATTGACGCCGTCGCCGGCCTTCCAGGCGCCCAGGGTGGTCTTGGACAGAGTCTCGTTCGACACCTCGACGGCGAACCAATCGGCGCCCTTTTCGGTCACCGTCAGGCAGCAGCCCGCGTGGCTGATGGAGGCGCCCAGATCGATGCCGTCGGTGTTCCAGGCGGTCTCGATCTCGTAGCGCCGGTCGCGATCGGTCTTGCGGACCTCGCGGACGCGGCCGATGTCGGTGACGATGCCGGTGAACATTTGGACTCTGGACCCCTTGGGAGAAAAATACCGTCTAATTCGTCTAATCGTCTAAATTGGACGGCGTCAGAGACGGGCGTAGCGTTCCCACAGATTGTCCCCAACGGGCTCGACGCCCAGGCGACGGAACTTGGGGGCGTCGGCCAGCTTTGCAAGAGCGAGGGCGGCGACACAGGGCCGCCCCTCCCCGCCCAGCAGGATCGGGGCACGGAACCATTCCAGCACATCGACGGCATCGGCGCGCAGGAAAGACGCCGCGACCTGGCCCCCGCCTTCGATGAGCAGCGATGTTGCGCCGGCGGCTTCCAAGGCTTTCAGCACGGCCGGGATGGACGGACGACCGTCCTCGGCGGCGACCTGCACCACCTTGGCGGCGCCGATACTGCGCGGCTCCGCAGCGGTCAGGATCAGGGTGTTTTCGCTTGCGACCTTCGCCGCCTGCGGCGTTCGCAGACGACTGTCCAGCACGACGCGCAAGGGCTGATCCACGCTGCGGCCCGGAAGGCGGGCGGTCAGTTCGGGATCGTCGTGCAGAACCGTCTCGACACCGACCAGGATGGCGTCATGCCCCGCGCGCAGGCGGTGACCCTCCAGCCGCGCCGCCTCGCCGGTGATCCACTGGCTTTCGCCCGAGGCCGTGGCGATCCGCCCGTCCAGGGAGGTCGCCAGTTTCAGCGTGACCCGCATCAGGCCTTGCCGGACGGTTCGTCGAACCCTTCGTCGCCGAGGAATTTGGCGAAGTCGCCGGTGTGGCGGAAATCCTTGTAGACCGAGGCGTAGCGGACATAGGCCACCTCATCCACGCCCTTCAGCGCCTTCATGATGAAGTCGCCGACCGTGCTGGACGGGATTTCGGTCTCGCCCAGGCTTTCCAGCTGGCGGACGATCCGATTGACCATCTGCTCGACCTGATCGGCCTGGACCGGGCGTTTGCGCAGGGCCACGCCCAGCGAGCGTTCCAGCTTGTCGCGATCGAAGGGCGTGCGCCGTCCATTGCGTTTCAGGATGACCAGTTCGCGCAGTTGCACACGCTCGAACGTCGTGAAGCGCCCATTGCAGTTCGGGCAGGACCGGCGGCGTCGAATGGCCGAGCCGTCGTCCGACGGCCGGCTGTCCTTCACCTGAGTGTCCTGATGACCGCAAAAAGGGCACTTCATCAGGCGGTTATCCGTAGATCGGGAAGCGGTGCGTCAACTCTCGCACCTGTGCCGCGACGCCCGCGACCACGGCCGGATCGGCTTCGTCGCCGCCATTCATCGACGAGACGACGTCGGCGATCCAGTGACCGATCTGCTTGAACTCTTCCTCGCCGAAGCCGCGCGTGGTGCCGGCCGGCGTGCCCAGGCGGACGCCCGAGGTGACGGTGAACGGAGCGGTGTCGAACGGCACACCGTTCTTGTTGCAGGTCATCAGCGCCTTTTCGAGCTCATGCTCGGTCGCCTTGCCGGTCACGCCCTTGGGCCGCAGGTCGACCAAGGCCAAGTGGCTGTCGGTGCCGCCCGAGACGATGGCCAGGCCGCGCTCGATCAGGACGCCGGACAGGGCCTGAGCGTTCTTGACCACCTGTTGGGCATAGCCCTTGAACTCGGGCTTCAGCGCCTCGCCGAAGGCCACGGCCTTGGCCGCGATGACGTGTTCCAGCGGGCCGCCTTGCAGGCCGGGGAAGACGGCGGAGTTGATCTTCTTACCCAGATCAACGTCGTTGGACAGGATCATGCCGCCGCGCGGGCCGCGCAAGGTCTTGTGCGTCGTCGTGGTGACGACGTGGGCGTGCGGGATCGGGTCCGGATAGGCGCCGCCGGCGATCAGGCCGGCGTAGTGGGCCATGTCCACCATCAGATAGGCGCCGACGCTGTCGGCGATCTCGCGGAAGCGCTTGAAGTCGATGTGGCGGCTGTAAGCCGAGGCGCCCGCCAGGATCAGCTTGGGCTTCTCACGCTCTGCCATTTCGGCGACGTGGTCGTAGTCGATCAGATGGGTGTCTTCGCGCACCTTGTAGGTCACAGGGCGGAACCACTTGCCCGACTGGTTCGCGGGTGAACCGTGCGTCAGGTGTCCGCCGCACGCCAGATCCATGCCCAGGAAGGTGTCGCCGGGCTGCAGCAGGGTGAAGAAGACCGCCTGGTTCGCCTGGGCGCCCGAGTGAGGCTGGACGTTGGCGAAGGCCGCGCCGAAGAGTTGCTTGGCCCGCTCGCGCGCCAGATCCTCTGTCACGTCGACGAACTCGCAGCCGCCGTAATAGCGACGACCGGGATAGCCTTCGGCGTATTTGTTGGTCAGGACCGAACCCTGCGCGTCCAGCACCGCCTGAGATACGATATTCTCGGAAGCGATCAGCTCGATCTGTTCGCGCTGACGGCCCAGCTCGCCCTGAATGCCCTTGAAGACATCCGGGTCGGCGTCAGCGAGCGTCTTGGTGAAATAGGCGTCGTGGGTGAAGGCCGTCACGCTGGAATCCCCGGAAATCAGAAGCTGGCCTATCTATCCCCAGCCGCGCGCGACCACAACATCTTGTGGTCAGCCTTTGCCCAGAGCCCGCCTTAGCTTGGCGATCGCCACCCGTTCGACGGACTTGGGCTCGTTGACCGGCCCCATGGCGCTGACCTCCCGGCCCGTCGCAACATGGATGGCCGAGCATTTGAGGTAGGGGCCGTTTCGGGTGAATTCGACGATGACCTCTCCGAGGTCGTCGCCCGTCGTCATGCGGCGACGGGTCGGCGCGCCACGTTGCAGTGGGCGAACAGTTTGTCCATCGCCTGGACCAGATGATCCATCATGGCGTCGGTGTGGTTCGGGGAGGGGGTGAACCGCAGGCGCTCAGTCCCCTTGGGCACGGTCGGATAGTTGATCGGCTGAACATAGACGCCGTACTCGTCCAGCAGCATGTCCGAGATCATCTTGCAGTGGACCGGATCACCGACGTGCACCGGGACGATATGGCTCTCGCTTTCCATCACCGGGATGCCGGCGGCGGCGAAGCGGGCTTTCAGGGTCGCGGCCCGCTCCTGATGCTGGACGCGCAGTTCGGGGTGGGTCTTCAGGTGACGCACGGAGGCCAAGGCGCCGGCGGTCAGGGCCGGCGGGAGCGAGGTGGTGAAGATGAAGCCCGAGGCCCAGCTGCGCACAGCATCGATGATCATGGCGTCGGCGGCGATATAGCCACCCATCACGCCGATCGCCTTGCCCAGGGTGCATTCGATGATGTCGATCTGCTCCAGCACGCCGTCGCGCTCGGCGACGCCCGCGCCGGTTTCGCCATACAGGCCAACCGCATGGACCTCGTCCAGATAGGTAAGGGCGCCGTATTTTTTCGCCAGGGCGATAGTGCCGGCCAGATCGGCGATGTCGCCGTCCATCGAATAGACGCTCTCGAACGCGATCAGCTTGGGCGCATCGGCCGGCGCCGCCGCCAGCAGGGCCTCCAAATGCGCCAAGTCGTTGTGCATGAAGACGTGACGCTCGCCGCCGCCGTGACGGATGCCGGCGATCATCGAGGCATGGTTCAGCGAATCGGAGAAGGTGATCACGCCCGGAAGGATTTTCTGCAGGGTCGACAGCGTCGCCTCGTTGCCGACATAGCCCGAGGTGAACAGCAGGGCCGCTTCCTTCTGGTGCCAGTGGGCCAGCTCGGCTTCCAGATCGACGGCCGAACGCGTGGTGCCCGAGATGTTGCGCGTGCCGCCGGCGCCGGCGCCCACCGCATCGATCTCACTATGCATGGCGTCCAGCACGACGGGGTGCTGTCCCATGCCGAGATAGTCGTTGGAGCACCAGATGACGACGTCCTGCTCGGAGCCATCCTCGCGGCGACGCACGGCCTGCGGAAACTGGCCGCGCACGCGCTTCAGATCGGCGAAGACGCGATAGCGTCCTTCGCTGCGAACCTGCTCCACCGAGCTATTAAAGGCGGCCTTATAGTCGAACAAACTACGCGTTCTTTCGCTTATGGCGATGTCTTTGCGTTGTTTGCTCTCCCTAAGCAGGCTTGTCCATGTCCGCCGCATGGACAAAACGCCCCGAACCCTTAATTGATAACGGTTCTCAGTAGCGAGATCGATCAGCCCGGCTTGCGGAAGCGATAGACGAACTGGTCCGTCTTGCCGCGGATCTTCTCGTCGAAGACGTTCAGGCTGTGGTCGTCTGCGGGATTGGCGACGGCTTGGCTCTCGCCCTCGAAGACAAAGCCAGCCGCTTCGACCTCGCGCTTCAGATAGTCGCCTTCGATGCGGTGCAGGGTCTGGACCGCCGAGATGCCTGTGCCAGGCGCGGCTTCATGGTCGATCAGAATGTAGCGGCCGCCGGGCTTCAGCGCCGCAAACACCGCCGCGTTCATCTTGGCCACGTCGGTGTTGAAGCCGGGGATGTGGAAGTCGTGATATTCTTGGCTCATGAAGATCATGTCCAGCGGCTCGGCGTAAATCATCGCGTCCAGCAGGCCGTTGACCCGCGTCACGTTCGAATAGGCGGCGACAAGCGCATCGGCCCCAGCGTTCTCGCGCGCCATCGTCCGCTCGGGCACGAAGGCGTAGACCCGGCCGGTCGGGCCGACCACGTCGGAAAACAGGCGCGTGAAATAGCCGGCGCCGGGGCGAATGTCGGCGACCTTGTCGCCCGGCTCAAGTTGGGCGAAGGCTAGAATTTCGGCCGGGTGACGCAGTGGATCACGCGCGACCTCTTCGGCCGGACGCTTGGGATCGGCGACCGCATCGGCATAGAGACTGGAATAGCCCGCTGGCTGCGCGTCGGCCGCCGGGCTGACCACGGTCCGCTCTCCACCGTCCGAGTCGATGATGATGCAGCCGGACAGACCTGCCGCCAGAACCAGGGCCGTTGCACCCGCCGCCAATTTCCCGATCATCATCGTCTCCATCGATTTGTCGCGATAGGCTCGCATTTCGCCGATCCGCGCAAGCCGTCATCACGCACGAAACGATCCGACGCATCACGCGATTTGCGCACCGGTCGTTGCGGCGCTAGTCCGACGCTGGATTTTCCAAGGTCTCGCCATGCTTCCCTATCAGCCCGCCCCCTTCCCGCTCGCCCGTCCGCGCCGCCTGCGGTCCAGCCCGTGGGTGCGGCGGCTGGTGGCGGAAACGACCCTGACGCCGGCCGATCTGATCTGGCCGTTGATCGTCCATGACGGGACCGAGGATCGCGTCCCGGTCGCCTCCATGCCCGGCGTGGTTCGGCTTTCCCCCAAGGCGGCGGCGGCGGCGGCGGTCGAGGCGCGCGACCTCGGCATTCCGATGGTGGCCCTGTTCCCCAATGTCGACGGCGCGATCAAGGATGCGGTCGGCACCGGCGCGACCGACCCTGACGGCCTGATCCCCGACTGCATCAAGGCGATCAAGGACGCCGCGCCCGAGATCGGCGTCATGACCGACGTCGCCTTGGACTGCTACACCGACCATGGCCACGACGGGGTGATGGAGGGCGACCGCATCGCCAACGACGCCTCGCTGGACCGTCTGGCCGAACAGGCCTTCATCCACGCCCACGCCGGCGCCGATGTCGTGGCCCCGTCGGACATGATGGATGGCCGCATCCAGGCGGTGCGAGAGGCGCTGGAAGCCAACGGGTTCCAAGACACGCTGATCCTGTCCTACGCCGCCAAGTTCGCCTCGGCCTTCTATGGTCCCTATCGCGACGCCGTGGGCTCCTCGGCGATGCTGAAGGGCGACAAGAAGACCTATCAGATGGATTACGCCAACTCCGACGAGGCGCTGAAGGAGGTGGCGATGGACCTGTCGGAAGGCGCCGATGCGGTGATGGTCAAGCCGGGCATGCCGTATCTGGATATCGTCCGACGCGTGGCCGAGACCTTCCGCGTGCCGACCTTCGCCTATCAGGTGTCGGGCGAATATTCGATGATGCAGGCCTCCATCGCCAATGGCTGGCTGGACCAGGACCGAGCGATCCTTGAAACCCTGCACGGGTTCAAGCGCGCAGGGTGCGCGGGCGTGCTGACCTATTTCGCACCGCAGGCCGCACGGCTGCTGGGCTGATGGGCGTGGAGATTCGGCCGATCACGGAGGCCGACTGGCCGGGCCTGTGGCCGATTATCGAGACCGTCACTCGCGCGGGCGAGACCTATACCTATCCGTTAGACATGGACGATGCGCAGGCGCGCGTCCTGTGGACGCCGCCCGCGCCGGGCGGAACCTTGGTTGCGGTCGAGAACGGTCAGGTGCTGGGCGCCGCCAAGATCATTGCGAATCAGCAGGGAAACGGCGCCCACGTCGCCAACGGCAGCTTCATGGTCGCGCCCGAAGCGCGCGGGCGCGGCGTGGCCCGGGCGCTGGGCGAGGCCGCGCTGGCTTTCGCGCGGGATTCCGGCTTCCGGTCCATGCAGTTCAACGCCGTGGTCGAGACCAATACCGTGGCCGTCGCCCTTTGGAAGAAGCTGGGCTTCGAGATCATGGGCACGGCTCCCGAGGCTTTCGATCACCCGACGCACGGCCTGGTCGGCCTGCACATCATGCACCGCCGGCTCTAGGCGTCAGTCGCGGGGTTGCAGTCGCGCCGCCAGGCTGGAGGTGTCCCAGCGGTTTCCGCCCATGGCCTGAACCTCGGCGTAGAACTGATCGACCAGGGCCGTCAGAGACAGGCGCGCGCCGTTCGTGCGCGCCTCGTCCAGCACCAGACCCAGGTCCTTGCGCATCCAGTCTACGGCGAAGCCGAAGTCGAACTCGCCCTTGGCCGCCGTCTTCCAGCGATTGTCCATCTGCCAGCTTTGCGCGGCGCCCTTGGACACAGCCTCGTAGGCGGCGTCGGTGTTCAGCCCCGCGACCTGAGCGAAGTGGACCGCCTCGGCCAGACCCTGGACGACGCCGGCGATGGCGATCTGGTTGACCATCTTCGTCAGCTGGCCTGACCCGGCCGGTCCCATATGTTTGATCGCCTTGGAATAGGCCTTCAACACGGGCTCAACCTTCGCCAGGGCGGCGGCATCCCCGCCGGCCATGACGCTGAGTTGTCCGTTCTCGGCGCCCGCCTGGCCGCCGGACACCGGCGCGTCGATGAACGACCGCCCCTGCCCGTTCGCCAGTTCAGCCATTTCGCGCGCCACCTTGGCCGAGGTCGTGGTGTGATCGACGATCACGGCGGCCTCCGACAGATGTGGCATGGCCTCGGTCACGACGGCCCGCACGTCGTCATCATTGCCGACGCACAGGATGAACAGGTCGACGCCCTGCGCTGCCTCAGCCACCGTCGCCGCCGCCTTGCCGCCCGTCGCCGCCGCCCAGGCCTCGGCCTTTGACGCAGTCCGATTGAAGCCGGTCACGTCATGGCCCGCCTCGACCAGATGACGGGCCATCGGGGCGCCCATGACGCCCAGGCCGGCGAATGCGATCTTCATGACGGGCTCCTTGATCCTGCCGTCGGACTAGGCCGCGCCGCGCCGGGGTTCAAGGTCAACGCCCGGTTAACCTTGGCCACCCCACAATGGGACACCATTCGTCGGGGTGCGCGTCCATGTCCGTGAGCGATCGTCCGATCCTCATCAAGAAGGTCAAGAAGGTCTCCGGCGGAGGCCACCACGGCGGTGCGTGGAAGGTGGCCTATGCGGACTTCGTGACCGCCATGATGGCCTTCTTCCTGCTGATGTGGCTGATCAACACCACCGACCCCGAGCAGAAGCGCGGCATCGCCGAGTATTTCGCCCCCGCCAGCGTGTCCGAGACGACCTCGGGCTCCGGCGGCATTCTGGGCGGCACATCGCTGGGCGACGATGGCGTCAAGAGCGCCGGCTCGCAGTCGGTTCTGGAAGAACTGGCGCCCGAGGCGCCCGCGACCGATCAGACAGGCTCCAGCCTGTCGTCCGCCAGCGACTCGGCTCTCCAGGCCGAAATCCAGAAGCGCGAGGCCGCCGAGTTCGCCAGCGCCGCCGAATCGCTGCGCCAGGCCATGCAGTCGATGCCGGAACTGGCCGAACTGTCGAAACAGCTGATCGTGGACCAGACGCCCGAGGGGCTTCGCATCCAGCTGGTCGATCAGGAAGGGCGGTCGATGTTCGACAACAACTCGGCCCGCCCCAACGCCCGCGCCCAGGTGCTGCTGCGCGCCGTGGCCAAGGTGATCAACCAGTTGCCGAACCGCATCTCCATCACCGGACACACCAGCGCGGCGCCCGGCTCCAGTCGCGCCAGCGCCCCTGCGGACTGGACCCTGTCGTCCGAGCGCGCCAACGGCTCGCGTCTGGTGCTGCAAGGTTCGGGCGTCGATCCCGACCGGGTCTATTCGGTGGCGGGCAAGGCGGGGTCCGACCCGCTCTATCCGGACGATCCGACCCTGGCCGGCAACCGCCGCATCGCCATCGTCCTGTTGCGCGAGGCGCCGGTCCTGCCGTCGGACACCTCGCTGTGACTCCGCTCGGCTGCAACGCGAACAGGCTTGCAGCCGGAACGCGGATGACGCCAAATCGCGCGATGAGCGTTGCGTCGTCGCAATATTGGCAAGATCGGATGCGGACCTGAGGCCGTGACCCAGCACGTACCGACCCGACAACTTCGCTTCTTCATGACCTCGGTGGCGCCCTGCCCCTATCTGCCGGGCAAGACGGAGCGGAAAGTCTTCGCCAACCTGCCCTTTTCCGATGGCGCCCACGTCAATGACGAGCTGACGCTGGCGGGTTTCCGTCGCAGCCAGAACATCGCCTATCGCCCCGCCTGCGAAGCGTGTAACGCCTGTGTCTCCGTGCGGCTGCCGGTGCCGGAGTTCACGTTCAGCCGCTCGCAGCGCAAGGTGCTGGCCCGTAACGCCGACCTGTCGCGCGACCTGGTTGAAGCCGAGGCGACGACCGAACAGTTCCAGCTTCTGCGCCGCTATCTGACCATGCGGCATCCGACCGGCGGCATGAGCGACATGGGCTGGCTGGATTACGTCGCCATGGTCGAGGATACGGCCGTGCGCACCCATCTGATCGAATACCGCCTGCCCTCCACCGACGGCGGGCCGGGCGATCTGATCGCCGTAACCCTGACGGACCTGCTGAAAGACGGCCTGTCGATGGTCTACAGCTTCTATGATCCGGAGATGGAGCGGCGCAGCCTGGGCCGGTTCGCCATCCTGGACCATGTGCGCCAGGCCGCCATCGTCGGTCTGCCGTTCGTCTATCTCGGCTATTGGGTCCAGGGC
>NZ_JAELUF010000242.1 GCF_016429195.1 Brevundimonas sp. ASV9 | reverse complement strand
TGGGCTCGGAGATGTGTATAAGAGACAGGTGGTTTTGCAGAGGCAGCGCCACAGGATTGGAATACGAGTATGCCCGATGTCTTTGATCCAGGATGGAAGTGGGAGGCTGCAAGCTCTGCCCCCAACGTCCCTGGCCTTTTATTGCCTTTAATACCAACGGATGGCCAATGGAGGTCGTCTCAAATGCCAACGATGGATCCTTGTCCAGGTATGGTAGACCTTGTTTCCTTTCCGTTTTATTTGATGTAGCAAGTGAGCAAGCAAGTGCTTTGTCTTGCATATTTCGCCAATTTTTCCTTTTTTTTCTTCTCTGTCCAGCTCTGTTCGCTCTTTGATATTTCGCGACACTTCTCTTTCCCCTTCGCCGCCTGTTGTCCCCCGAATCTGCAACTTTCTTGATTGCAAACATTACGAAACGTGCAGGCAACAACCCTGCAGAGATGTTACCTTCCAGTCCAGAAGAACACAAGAGCGTACAGGCCGATCCATGTCGTCATCTGCAGCGAATCTATGTACAGGACCGAACTCTCCCGATACATGTCACCATCCATATT
>NZ_JAELUF010000241.1 GCF_016429195.1 Brevundimonas sp. ASV9 | reverse complement strand
AGGTAATTAAGTGCAGAGTTGTCAACTTGTTCATCTCCACGGCTAACACTTGCCGCCAGATACCCCAACGCAATTGAAGACGGCCGCGTGTCGCTAGGCTACAAGCTCGAGCTGTACCCAGAAGAGTCTGAGATCATTGCCGAAGCACACTACAAGCTATCTCTTGCATTGGAGTTTGCATCCATTACGACATCCGATGACACTGGTGCAAATGCCAAACGCGAGGATATGGACCAGTGCCTTCGCGACGAAGCTGTCAAGGAAATGGAGCTGGCAATCAAAAGCTTCCAATTGAAAATGCAATCTAAAGAGGTAGAATTGGCAACCATGGCATCTCCCGACGACAACTAGTTCACGCGCAGAGAGATTGCCGACATGAAGGACCTCATTGTGGATATGGAGCAAAGAGTGCGTGCCCAGTCTAGAACTGCTTCAAAAGTATGCATCCGCTAACGGTAACACAGCTTGTCGACCTTCGCAAGAATCCCGTCGATGCTCAGCAACTCCTCGGTGGACCGGAAGGCAACGCCCTCGGCGGCATTTTTGGCGCTATGC
>NZ_JAELUF010000240.1 GCF_016429195.1 Brevundimonas sp. ASV9 | reverse complement strand
GAACGAGGCCATCGAAGTCGCCAACAAGATTGAGCAGTGGGCCAAGGACGAGACCATCCCCGGCCTGCCCGCCGCATACTGGGCCATGAAGCCGCGCATCCGCAACGAGCCTCTCGGTGTCATTCTCATCATTGGCGCTTTCAACTTCCCCATCCAGCTCAACCTCGTTCCCGTTATTGGTGCCATGGCCGCCGGCAACTGTGTCGTGCTCAAGCCCTCGGAGATGTCTCCCAATTCTGCCATGGTCCTCAAGAAGATCTTTGACGAGTATCTCGACCCCGACTGCTATGTCTGCATCAACGGCAAGGTCGACGAGACCAAGCACACCCTGGAGCACAAGTTTGACAAGATTGTCTTCACTGGTGGCAAGGGCACCGGCACCATCATCGCCAAGAAGGCTGCCGAGACCCTGACTCCCGTCATCCTGGAGCTCGGTGGCCAGAACCCGGCATTTGTTACGAAGAACTCAGACATTAAGCTCGCTGCCCGCCGTCTCATGTGGCAAAAGACGCTCAATGCCGGCCAGGTCTGCATTTCACACAACTATGTCATGGTC
>NZ_JAELUF010000239.1 GCF_016429195.1 Brevundimonas sp. ASV9 | reverse complement strand
GACCACATGTCATGTATTAAAGCGGTTGGCGTTTTGCCCCAGCTACGGAATCATAAGCGGCACCACGTTTCAGCTGTCGTCTAACAGGCTCTACAGATGGGTCTCACCACGTTCAGGACAGTGGAACTATCCAACATCGAAATCATCGGCCATAAACCGTGTCGTATCGAATCATCCATTGCCGAGGTAGCATTTTATTCGTCTCATTGACTATACATCTCAACTGAGGGCTACAAAGAAACTGATGTCCTAGCTCAGGCGCTTGTACTCACCCACACATACATTACATTATCACAAGACTGTCCTTGTGATTGTACTTGGTCGTTTTACAAGTGCAACGCAGAATCATGCCAAAGACTTCAATTTATACATACTGGCACCTATTCAATTAACCACATCGTTTGTCAAGAGCCATGTACATCGCATTAAGGTTTACCAAGAAGTCCACCCTTGTAATAGCGGCGCGCGCATTGACGCCTTATTATGCGCCTCTGAAACCGCCAACCCCGTTGATCCGGCATCTGCGACACGACAACCCGCAGTTCCTGTTGCAGAC
>NZ_JAELUF010000238.1 GCF_016429195.1 Brevundimonas sp. ASV9 | reverse complement strand
GCCCTCGGACGACTTCCCTGACCCAATCAACAGGAAGAAGCGAGAGTTGGAAGAGCTTCCGGTCGCTCCCAAGGCCGAACCTGCACCTCCTAGCAAGAGCGACATGAAAGATTTAAAGAAGAAGGACCACCAGCTGCTGAATGCCCTTAAAATCCAGCTGCAGCCCAACATGGACCAGATCAACCGCAAGTACAAGAAGTTCCGGCAGCCGGTTATTGCGCAGGCGCAGATTGACTACTTGTTTGCCGAGTCGGATCCAAACTACGTTCGTCCTGACATTGCCGAAGGCGAATACCGTCCATTTGAGATTGTCAAGGACAAGCACGGCATTGATGTGCTTAGGGATACGGCAACAGGCAGGACATACTACAACTTGGAGACGACAACGAATGAAGAGCGTCTTTCCAATGGCTACTATGCACGTCCCAAGGACTTCTTGTTTGATAGAAGAGCTATGGCCAAGGATGCAAAGAATATTGGCGACAAAGAGCGTACGCTCAAGGCGAATGAGCTCTTGAGCAACGTGGAAGTGGATGTGGCCAGCATCGAAAATAGCAC
>NZ_JAELUF010000237.1 GCF_016429195.1 Brevundimonas sp. ASV9 | reverse complement strand
GCCTGGAAGTCGGCCATGGCCCTGAACGTGAACATCCCCGTTCCGTCCAAGTCGCTGCTCGCCGGCGCCTATGAAGGCCAGCTGACCGTCAACATCCAAGCCTTCTGATCTTCAGAACGACTTGAGATCGAAGGGCGTCGGCCTCGCGTCGGCGCCCGCTTCTCGTTAAAGGGAGAACTACTGTGAAGCTTCAAGCTCTTCTCGCCGGCGTCGCCGCCCTTGCTCTGACCGCCGCTCCGGCTCTGGCCGGCAACCCGATCTATCAGGGCTCGGCCAGCGGCCCGTATGACGCCAACGGCAATGCCCAAAGCGCCATCGGCACCTACACCGGTACGGCCCAGCTGAACCTGGCTCAAAACTACGTCAACGGTCCGAACAACCAGGGCGACGTTTCGCTGCTGTTGATCACGGGCGGCGCCGCCAACAACAACGGCACGGCGTCGAACAACGACGGCGCGACCTTCACCCTGAAGGGCGCTGTGTCGACGGACTGCGCCTACTATACCGGCAACGCCTCGACCACGATCGACTTCGGCACCATCGGCATCTACGCCTCGG
>NZ_JAELUF010000236.1 GCF_016429195.1 Brevundimonas sp. ASV9 | reverse complement strand
ACTCGTGTGGTTGCCATTGTGCTATGTCGATTGGTCTCTATACAATTGATGAATGATGATAGTGAAGGAATATTACTTTCTCAACAGAACCAGTCTAGTAGGTTTTGCAAACTATGTGGTGACGTCACGACCTCTTAATAGGCGGCTCAACTCATATAGCCGAGGGTCACTCATTAGTCGAGATGTAATACATGGCGACTGCGACCGTACCCCAAACAGTTTCTACATCCCATTTCCTTCTCTTTAACTCTAATCTATAGAAGATTAAATCTTTAGTAGCAAGGGGGATGTCCAGGGTATGGTCATGCATGCGGAGTCGCTGATCGGCACCGGATTAGCGGCCACAGACGACCTAAGGGTATATTAGGCACCTCGCCGCAGGGTAAGATAGCTAACCTGCCCTTAGGTCGCCTGCGGGCTAGAGCCGGCGTCCCCTGGCTGTGGAGCAAGGCGGAAGTGGAAGTCCACCACCTAATTAGCGTATGGCCCCAAACTACGTCGTACTCTACTCGTAGCTATAAACTGGTAATACCTGTTGCTCAAAGTTTCTTGACATTAGAT
>NZ_JAELUF010000235.1 GCF_016429195.1 Brevundimonas sp. ASV9 | reverse complement strand
TTGCTGGTCTCGTGGGCTCGGAGATGTGTATAAGAGACAGGCGCCTTCTGACCGAGACCCAAAAAGTATGCACCGAGCCCAGCAACATGCGGACTAGCCATCGACGTACCGGAAATGATCTTGGTCTGTCCATCATTCCAGGTAGACTTGATATCCGTGCCGGGAGCAAGGAGGTCCACCACGCTGCCAAAGTTGGAGTACTCGGCCAGCGTGTCCGTCTTGTCTGTTGCGCCGACGGTGCAGGCGCTTTCTTGGGAGGCGGGTGACGACGAGGAGGCGTCGGTGGCTTCGTTGCCGGCTGCGACGGCGAGGAAGAGGCCGGCGCTTACAATGTCTGCTGCTGCGCTGTTGACGGCCTGTGAGGTAGGTCCGCCGAGGGACATGTTTACGACAACACCCTTGGGGCAGTCTTGGGATGAGGCGTCTTTGGTTACAAAGTCCATGCCTGCGATGACGCCGGAGCTGTTGGTGGTGGTGGTTGTGTTAGCATAAGAGCGTAGAATTGAGC
>NZ_JAELUF010000234.1 GCF_016429195.1 Brevundimonas sp. ASV9 | reverse complement strand
GGGTACAACGTTGCGAAGTAGCAGCTGGCCTCTGATTCACCTTTAATTTCGCGGGGCAGTCCGTCATTTCGTTTCTGCCGCACGTTGCTTTTTGCTACGGAGCGCCAACAGCGGCTTTAAGATTATCTCACGCAATGACCTGGCAAGCGGGCATCTGTTTTCTTTTGCGCGATGCGCGCCTTGCGGCAGTATAATGAATTTGTTTGCGCAAAGCCCCAAGTCAACCAATTTTCTGACCAGAGCCTCGCGTCTGTTTTCCTCCATAATATTGCGCGGCCCACTGCGGGAAAGTGCCGAGCCACGGGCGGGCGGGCGGATGAGCCGTCAGTCGGCGCGACAGAGTTCCGACTAACGTGAGCCAACCACGGGTTGCGAGAGCCTTGCAGAGGGGACATAGTGGCTGTCATAAGGGTAAATCGTGGCAACCAGCCAAGTCGTGGGTGACACCCTTTATGGTCTACCAGCACGAACCATGCTATAGTAGGCCTCGGCGTGCACACCGAAGAAAGACGGTCTTACAAAGGCGAGTTGCGGACGCCAGCGTCATCGAGCCTGCCCATGCA
>NZ_JAELUF010000233.1 GCF_016429195.1 Brevundimonas sp. ASV9 | reverse complement strand
TGTATAAGAGACAGCCTCCATTCACATCCTCCCACATCCGCTCATATAACGAATAAACTCTGCACCCGCACCCAACTCGTCTTTTTTTTCAACTACAAACACATCAACTTTCAACATTGTATCTTCCCTTGAAGCCTCAAAAGCAAACCTCGATGGCCTTTTACTTCCAACAGCCCCTCTTCGTCACTCCGCCCACCATCCCATTCTATGTCTACCAGCAGCACCAGCGCCAGCAACGACCAACATACGCCCTCCTCTCGCCGCCGCCAACGCCTATGCTCTTAACAACATACCTCCAACACCCGCTCTTTCTCTCCACGCCTCAAGTCCCAACTTTTACCGTCACGACGCCAGCACAAGCAGCTGTGCTAACGACTACGACTACGACTACGACTACGACGCCGGTGGTGCTTGCGCGGTTGTCATAGGCTGGCAATGGGGCTGAGCAGCAGGTTCCAGCAAACGAAAATGAAAACGAAAACAGAGTAATAGAAGACGTGAGCGATGATGAAAAAGTACCGCTTTCGATACGGCTTGTTATTATTCTAGCGGGGTGGTGGTGTAT